>NZ_JAVRCD010000025.1:0-107955 GCF_034530895.1 Nostoc sp. DedQUE08 | reverse complement strand
CTAAGAGGATGCTTGAAAAGTTTTTTAGAGGTAAAATATTATGCTAATAGCCTCATATAATGCGGATCATGGCAAGATAAATAAAAGTCTCCGATGTTTCGGGCAATAACTCGCACGTCTCTGATTAATCGCTGATATCCCATCAGCCGACCAAAAGTTTGTTCTGACTTTTCACGGTAAGTCTTCAAACACCGAAAAAGCGTGGGTTTTTCCACAAGATAATTATCAATAGCTCTGAGCTAATGATAATGGTTAACAGAAAAATCAGGGCTTGGAAACCCTCAAAATGACCTTTTCCACATACCGTGAAAAGTCAGAAAGTTTGTTCGACTACCCAACGTTTTCAAGCAAAACAAAGCCTTTGGCTTCTTCTGGTCGCAGAACCACCTGCACAATCCAACGGCAAAAGTTCATCACCCATTACATAAACCAGGACTTTTTAGTTGATAACTTAAGACTTATGCAAGAATGAGTAGTTATTTTATGCGTACTCGTAAAAGTATCAATGAATTATTTACAACTTTTTTACAATTAGATGCTGACAGAATAATTGGTTGGGCAATCGATCCTAAACTACGACGAAATCTACTTAATTGTCAGGCAAGTCTATCGCAGCCAGAACATTCAGAGAATTTTTGGATATGTTATTGGTATAAATTGTGGCAAATTCAACCAGAAGGTCTGGCAAGAGAACATTTTTCGGCTTATTTACAAGAACCGTGTTATTGGGCGGCTTACAAAATAATTACTAATCTTTCTGCTACTCAATACACAGTATCTGACTGCTTTCAAATGGTCATAACTAGTGTAGATAAAATTTTAAAAGGATTTAAACCCAACATGGGTTTTAATTTGAATAATTATGCGAGTGCAATTTTCAGTAACGAGATTAAGGAAATACTGCGATCGCACAATGAAATTGATATTAGTACTAACTGGCGATTGTTACGGAAACTGACTCAAAAGCGTCTGGTGGAGTCTTTACAAAATGTTGGTCTGAGTGGAGAGACAATACAACGCTACGTATTAGCTTGGAAATGCTACCAAGCACTATATGCTCCACAGCACCCTACAGGTACTCGCCAACTGTCAAAGCCAGATGACTCTACATGGATTGCGATCGCCCAGCTTTACAATTCGGAACACCACACCCAACTTTCCCAACCAGGGATGGAGTGCAACCCGCAAACGATAGAAAAATGGCTGGTTGCTTGTGCCAAAGCAGTACGAGAATATTTTTACCCCAGTATGGCTTCTCTGAATGCGCCTAGAGGGAATGACGATTCTGGAGAGTATCAAGATATATTACCGCAACTGAAGCAGGACTCCTTAATGACGGAAATCATTGCTCAAGAAGAATTGCTTGAGAGACAGTCAATGCAATCTCAAATCAGCAATGTGTTAATTGCAGCGTTGGACAACCTGGATGAGGAGGCACAAAAGATAATAAAACTTTACTATAGCCAGAATTTGACTCAACAGCAGATTGCCCAACAGATGGGAATTAAGCAATATACCATTTCTCGTAAACTCGCCAAAGCAAAAGACTCGTTACTACTCAAGCTGGCAAACTGGAGTAAAGAGTCACTGCATATTTCTCTAAACTCACTCATACTTAACTATATCAACACCGTTTTAGAGGAATGGTTAAAAGCTTACTATAGTCTTTCCTCCTCTAAGTTGGAGTAGTATCAACATGATGTTTAATCCAGGCACAATCAATTTAATAAACTCTACACATTTGTGGTTAGAAATTCCTGAAACCGAGCAAACCAAACTTTGGCAGCAAAATCAAGCGTTTTCGACGAGTAATCGCCGTTGGATGGCATATCTCAACCGCTTGAGCTTGAATGCTTTTCTGCCTTGGCTACGATCGGAACATACTCCCAATGCTGCTGTTTTTCCTAATATTGCCGCTTTGCCCAGCGTTTGGGAAGTAGTCGATGGCGTAGCGATTTCCCTGGAAGAAAAACGGTTGGTATTAATTCCATCTGAAGCAGCAGATTTAAGCGAACTGCGCGTTCCTCAGGAGTGGGTGGATATTCCTACCTGGACAGCAGATTATTATCTAGCGGTACAAGTTAATTTGGAAGAGGGTTGTATACGGATTTGGGGATATACGACCCATACTCTACTGAAAAGTATGGGTAGTTACGATGCAAGCGATCGCGCTTATTGTTTGGATGGAGAGGATTTAATTTCTAACCTCAATATCTTGTGGATGGCAAGTCAATTATGTCCCGAAGAAGCGACCCATGCTGAAGAAACTGTACCACTGGCAGAATTAGCCCTCGCGCAAGCACACAACTTACTTCAACGTCTAGGAAATCCTAAAGTCATTTTACCACGGCTAGCAGTACCATTTTCAATTTGGGGAGCGCTCCTAGAACATGGAGGTTGGAGACAGCGATTGTATGAACAACGCCAGGGACAACAACAACAGTGGTCGATTAATCAATGGTTGCAAACTGGGGTGTCAGATTTTGCACAGAAATTTGGCTGGGCGAGTATCGAGTCACAGTCAAATTTTGCATTAGCTAGGAGTTCACAGCAACCATCAACATTGCCAATTTTAGTGCGAAAAGTCACCATTGCCGGACAACAATACAAATTGCGCGTACAGCCTAAAACTAATATTGAAGATAGAGTATGGCGCATTGAACTGCATAATGCAAGCAAAGGCGAGATGATTCCCAGTGGATTTAAATTGAGACTTTTGACAGAAGATTTACAACCATTTGATGGAAACCAAGTACAAGCAAAAACTGCTGTAGATAGGCTTTACATTGATGTAGCTCTGGGCGATCTTCAAGAAGGATTGGTTTGGGAGATAGAACCGACCCCAGAAAACTTTGAACGCGAAATCTTACTTTTTTAACCCACCTTCCGCACCCCAACTGTCACACATCAACAAAAAGCGGACAGAGATAGTACACAGGAACTAAGTTCGATTCAAAATTTAACAGACTTAATGTCACTATGACTACATTGTGATTGGTGCCTGTTAGTCCGGTATGGCTAGAGAAACTCGGCTATGAAAAGCTCCAAGAGGAACAGGTACGCATGGATATAATATACTACGCGCATCTATCGCCGCAAACCAGGAAACCTCCAAGGCGATCTCTCGACAATCATCACACCTCTCCCTAACTGGCGCTGTGGAGTCATATTGCCTCAAGAAGGCGATCACTGGATCGTGAGCATTGCTGGTTATCTAGGCGATCGCTATCTTAGTAAATTAACGTGAGTTCGACAAGCCCTTTTTTGACCTCTCCCCCAACCCCTCTTGGACACCCAGAGGGGAGCCAAAACCCTAATTTCTCGTTGCTCCTCCCTTTCCCCGTGGGAGAGGGAGGTTGTCCGGGAGAGGTTCATCGAACTCACGTTAAATTAGTCCAATAATCAACACAGTTGGCTTACCTTAGCCGCAAGTTCGGCGGGGTTCATCTGCTCGTAATGTTCAAAAGGTTGATGAATCCAGGGGTTATCAGGTAGATAATCAACATAATAATTGGGTGCTATAACTGAACAAGCTTTATACCAAAGAACGGCGGTGCGAATTTCTTCAATGGGAAAATCAGTATTTTGTTTGAGCCAAGGTATAGTTTGCTGGAGTGTTACCCCAGAGTCTACTAAGTCATCCACTAGGAGAATGCGCGAACCTAACTTTTCCGCAGTCATTGTCAAGTGACGGGAGAAAATTAAATTACTTCTTTCTTGCTTACCAGTGCCATTGTAATAAGATGAGGTTGCTAAAATTGCTAGCGGCTGCTGGTATATACGGGAAAGAATATCTCCGACTCTTAGTCCTCCTCTGGCAAGACAGATAATCTGGTTAAATTCCCAACCGGATTCATAAATCTGAATAGCCAGTTGTTCAATTTTTTGGTGATAATCTGACCAAGAAACATAAAGGTCTGGCATAAGTCTAACGGGAGTGGTAGATGGCAGTATTGAAGGCGATTGCAGACTTTTTATTTTAGTATGAGTGCAAAGTTTTATGAATAATTCTGCTGCTGATGGCGATGCCAAACGAGATCCTCTCAGTGAAAAACTCGACTTAAAAACAAAGTTGGCTTACGGTGCAGGAGATTTAGGCCCAGCAATTACTGCAAATATCTCCGTCTTTTTTCTGCTGGTTTTCTTCACGAATGTTGCTGGTATCCCTGCGGGTTTAGCTGGCAGTATTTTGATGATTGGCAAAATCTGGGATGGCATAAACGATCCGTTTGTCGGGTTCCTGACTGATAAAACGAAATCTCGGCGTTGGGGTCGTCGTCTTCCTTGGATGTTTTATGGGGCTATTCCCTTTGGAATTTTCTTCTTCTTGCAGTGGATTGTACCGCGATTTAGTGCAAATCAGAGTGATAATATTTGGCCATTATTTTGGTATTACGTAGCGATTGGGGTGATATCTCAGGCGTTTTACACAGTTGTGAATTTGCCCTATACGGCGATGACTCCAGAACTGACTCAAGATTACGACGAACGCACCAGCCTTAACAGCTATCGCTTTACATTTTCTATTGGTGGCAGCATTTTATCGTTGATTTTAACGCAAATTGTTTTTTCGCAAATTAGCGATCGCCAACAACAATATCTCGTTTTAGCAGCCATTTGTACGGTAATTTCGATTTTCGGATTATATTGGTGCGTTTTTGGAGTCCGCGATCGCATTTTGGCTTTTGAGGCTAAACGCAGCCAAACCGAGGAACCTGCATCTCTCCCCTTCTTTGAACAGCTACAAATTGTCTTTAGTAACCGACCTTTTTTATTTGTTATTGGTATATATCTTTGCTCTTGGCTAGGCGTACAAGTAACAGCCAGCATTATTCCCTATTTTGTAGTCAATTGTATGGGTCTTAAAGAATCAGACGTGCCCACAGTGATGATTGCAGTCCAAGGAACTGCTTTGGTGATGCTATTTGTCTGGGGAGCGTTGAGTAAAAAAATCGGCAAAAAAGTTGTTTATTTTCTGGGAATGAGTTTGTGGATTATAGCAGCAGCCGGACTATTTTTCTTACAGCCTGGTCAAATAGTTTTGATGTATGTGATGGCTGTGATGGCAGGTATTGGTGTATCAACAGCTTATCTAATTCCCTGGTCAATGATTCCAGATGTGATTGAATTAGATGAACTGCAAACCGGACAACGCAGAGAAGGCATTTTTTATGGCTTCATGGTTTTGCTGCAAAAATTTGGTTTAGCTTTGGGACTATTTTTAGTGGGAAATGCTTTGCAAGTAGCTGGTTTCAAAGAATCTGTAGCCGGAAGTCCATTACCCATCCAACCGGAATCAGCACTGTTTGCTATTCGCGTTGCTGTTGGCCCCATACCGACAGTTTGTCTGATTTTTGGCTTAGTTTTAACGTATTTTTACCCAATTACCCGCGAGATGCACGCCCAAATTATGCTGAAACTCAAAGAAAGGCAAGAGAACAGGGGGAGTTAAAGAGCGGGGAAGGGAGTAGGGGGCAGGAGGCAGGGGAAGAATTTTGAATTTTGAATTTTGAATTTTGAATTTTTAACTTTTGACTAATGACTAATGACTAATACCTATTAACCTTTTCCCCAAACCCAATTCTGAGTTAAAAATGCACAAAACGAGTGATATTAGGCATAATTGTTTCTTGAAGATTTACGCCGCTGAGGTTAGCTCCCCGAATGTCGGCTCCTCTAAGGTTAGTTCCTCTGAGATTCGCCCCTGCCAAATTCGCGTCTCTAAGGTTAGTCCAACTCAAGTCAGCTTGACTCAAATCAGCTTCACTTAGGTTAGCCCGCAACAAGTATGCACCACTGAGGTGAGCCTTGGTCAGATTAGCTTTGTATAAGTCAGCTTTGTAAAGATAAGCCCCTAAAACATCTGCTTGGTACAAACTCGCCTCGCTGAGGTCAGCTGCAATCAAATTAGCTTCAATCAGGTTGGCAAAAGTGAGGTTAGCCCGAATCAACTTCGCTGCACCTAAATCGGCATCTCTCAAGTTAGCGCTTTTTAAGTCAGTGCCAATTAGATTAGCAGATGCGATCGCAGCACCTCTAAGATCCACCCCGCTTAAGTCAGCTCCAATCAAATTGGCATAACTCAAATCTGCCTGCGTAAGTATAGCGCCACTCAAGTTAGCAACACTGAAGTTAGCCGCACTCAGGTTAGCTTCATTCAAGAAGGCTTTATAAAGGTTGGCACTACTGAGGTCAGCACCACTGAGGTTTGCCCGTACAAGTAAAGCATTACCCAAATCAACTCTTCTCAAGTTTACCCCTTGGAGGTTTGCACCTCTGAGGTTATCGCCTTGCAAATTCGCGGCGCTCAGGTCTGGTTCAATCTGGGGATTTTTCTTTCTCCATTCAATCCATTTAACTGCACCTGCTTTGAGTAAAGTTAGATGCTCTCGATTTGCCATTTTCTCTTTTTTACTCCTGACGCCCACCCAGAGAATTTACCCGACCAGCGACACTTTCAATAGCCGTTAATGCTCCTGCTGCTCCTGCTAGGATATCCTGTTCTTGTCCACCTAAGTAAAGCCGTCCAAAACTACCTACAGCTTGAACTTCTAAAATGTTAATCCTCGCTGCTTTTTCCGCTTCATTGGCAGCTAGTGCGGCGTAAGCAGCAGGCTCCACTTCTAATACATACAGCGTTTGACCTGCTAGTAGTAGCTGTCCTCGGCGCGTGCGATTAATCAGTTGGGTTTGATAAGCATCGATGTTGCGGATAATCTGACTAGAAATAACCCGCGGTTTCAGACATTCCTCTCTTCGGACTCCCAGTGCCGCCAAAATAGCTTGACCAGCAGCTCTGGTTTCGCCTTGGGAGCTAGAATGAACTTCCAATAGTCCATATAGTCGTTCCACTACCTGTACTCCCGGACGGACAGAGGCAGATTTTAGGGCGATATCCGTAATTTTATTAATTTCGATACCAGGAGATATTTCAATCCACAGTGATGTATCTCCTGGTAATGGTAAGAAGCCTTGGGCTACTGTTCCCATATATGCTGCATGTTGAGGTTGCAGGCTGTCGAGAAATACGAAACTGCGTAATTCTATGCCCAAGATTTTGCTCTCCAGTGGTGAGGGTAAAAGTTATCTATATGCGAGATATAAGTGCCTAACTTGACAATATAGGGTATAAAAAAGCGCAAAATCTGTTAAACGGATCTACACCCGTATGTCAAATGGCAATTATAGAAGCTAATGCTTATTTAAAAGACCATTGTCGTCTTGGGATAAAATCTACTTTGAACGGACGACATAATTTTTGTTTAACACGGCTGCTTTGTAAACATCTTGACCCTTTTACATTACCCCAGTTTTACCCCAAATATTTCCCCAACATCTCCCAACTGGAATCGCAAGGAATTTAGATACCAATAAATAGACATCTTGCAAAAGTAACAAATGCCAAGATGTTGGGGAAAGGGACTCATGTTAAAGGGTAAGGGAAAACTCCATACCTTTATCCTTTACCCGTAACCCCATTCCCCACAAGTATTTTCACAAACGCCCGTAAGTTCTTTTCTTTATCCTCCCAATCAGGTAAATAAGCAGATACAAAGTCCTTAAACACCTTGCCGTGGTTTGGGATTTCGGCGCGATCGCTCGCCAATGTTTGGCAAAAGGGGCGATCGCGATTTTTCTGGTATATCTATCAAGTACTGGGCAAGTCTCCTTCTGGTAAGACATTATCTATGCTGAGTACCCACGGTATGCCTTTGTCAATTGGAGAACTGAGAGTAATTTTAGCTCTATTGGCAAACTGTTTTAAGCGATCGGCAAATTAGGGAACAGCTTTCATGATATTGCGATAGCCTTCCATGCTATTACAAATCAGGATCGACGTCAAAACGCCACTATTGATTTGGAAATACCAATGACAACTCGATAACAAAATCCGTGTCATGCGATCGCTAGGAGTTGAAATTCACGCAGCAGTGACAACAACACGCTTTCCTTTGCTCGAAAAACTGCCGATCGAGAGCGTTACTATCGGCGATTTGGAAGACTTTGAGCAATTGGCGGTTGGGTATGATTTACTCATTACCAACTCTCATGGAGTAGCGATCGCTTAACGTTTAAAAATTCCTCTCTATCGTCAAGGGATTCCCATTTTTGACCGCTTGGATAGTGGTCAGTTCTGCAAAGTTGGCTATCGAGGTACTATGCAACTTTTATTTGATATTGGCAATCTGTTTTTAGAGCAGGAAACAAAGGTTAAGCATTAATATTATTTATCATGCCAATGTTTCCTTCACTGACACAGACATTTTAAATCATGATGAAAAGGTTTGTAGAGTGGTGTGTTGAGTTTTCTTCTTGGTGGAATATTCGCCAGAGTAGAAAGTCTCTTTTGTTTATCGTTATGCTTACCTTGAGTGCGATCGCGACGCTGATTCTGTCGTTCCCATTGAACGCTCAAATAAATCTGCCGTCAACGCCAAAAGCTGAGTTAAGGGGAGTGTGGTTAACAAATATTGATAGTGATGTGTTATTTGAGCGCGATCGCCTCAAGGGATCTTTGCAACGCCTTGATGAACTCAATTTTAACACCATATATCCGGCGGTTTGGAATTGGGGATATACATTGTATCCTAGTAAAGTTGCCCAAAAAGTTATCGGGCGATCGCTCGATCCCACACCCGGACTCAAAGGGCGAGATATCCTCAAAGAAATTGTCGATGTGGGACATCAAAAAGGCTTAACAGTGATTCCCTGGTTTGAATTTGGCTTTATGGCACCAGCGGATTCTCTATTAGCTAAAAATCGTCCCCAATGGCTCACCAGTCGCAGCGATGGGACTCGGATTGTCAAAGAAGGGACACATAATCGCGTTTGGCTTAATCCCTTTCGCCCAGAAGTACAACAATTTATTCAAGATTTAATCGTTGAAATTGTTAGAAACTACAATATCGATGGTATTCAATTTGATGACCATTTTGGTTTACCATCAGAATTAGGATACGATGCTTATACAGTAGCACTTTACAAAAAAGAACACGGTGGGAAAGCTCCCTCCAAAAACTTCAAAGATCCAGAATGGATACGCTGGAGAGCTAATAAAATCACCGAGTTTATGAAGCGAGTATTTACAGCTATCAAAGCTACTAAAAAAAATTGCCTGGTTTCCGTTGCTCCTAATCCTCAGCGTCTTTCCTACGATTTCTTTTTAGCAGACTGGCAGAAGTGGGAACGGCTAGGAATCGTCGAAGACTTAGTTTTGCAGATATATCGTGATGACTTGAATGTTTTTATCAGCGAATTAGAGTATCCAGAAGTGAAAGCAGCCAAGAGTCATATTCCAGTGAGTGTAGGCATTTTGGCTGGGTTGAAAAACCGATCTATACCAATGCAGCAGATTCAGACACAAGTGCAAAAAGTACGCGATCGCAATTTTGCTGGAGTTTCTTTCTTTTTCTATGAAACCCTCTGGAATATGAGCAAAGAAAAGCCCCAAGAGCGTCAAACTGGCTTCCAGAAAATTTTTCCCACACCAACAGCTTACCCGAATTTGCTAGCAGGCTGGAAACCGTTCGGTTAATTTTCCTAACAAGCTATCGGTGAACATATCGCTTAATTTTAAGTGAAGGTTCACCGACAATCACTTAAGAATTTGTCTTGAAAGGAACTAAGTTTTTTAGTCAAAAAGCAACTGATTGGAGAATACCTGTATTTTTTAATTTCAGAGTTAGTTAAATTGGTAATACTTGTATTGCTTTGGCGGGGCATTTTACTACACTATTTATATATTCTGGTTGAGAGGGTAGCTCATAACTTTCTTTGTTTCGACAGACAATACTTATCATTTTAAGTTGCTTGTCCCCATTCATGCGAACAGCAAAGACCGCTCCAACATACGACCTAAGTTCAAAACCAAACATACCAGCACAGTCGTCTTGAACGGCATAGCTATAAACAGCATCAATAGTTGTCTGAGAGAAAACTTTAGTATCTGTTTCAGTATAGTACCGATAGCATCTTTGTGTTCCCAAAATTGGTGGAAATGAGCCATATTTAGTTGCTGGTTCGTCAGGAGGTTTTAAAAAGGTTTTGTGCTTTAAGAAGTAGTTATTCTGAGTCTGAACTTTAGATATAATATTTTTTTCTGCTTCTCTCTCCAGTCTTGATATTTTTTCATCCAGCGCCTTATTTTCATCTTCCTTCTCACACCCACCAATAAGGAAACTTAGCAGAATAATGCTAAAAACTAATAACTTTAGAGAAAGGTAAATAAATTGATTACTAGAATTACGAATTGCGTTTAATTTTTCTAAGTATGGTATGTGCTTCACTCCTAACTCCTTTACAGACGCGATTAATCGCGTCTGTACTCCTAATTCAGCACTATCCTATTCCCAAACGCCCAGCCAAGCCAGGAGTAAGAGGTAGAAGCGTGGTAATCATCAAGAATAGAGCCAAAAGACCCAAAGCGGCTCTAGCATCATCGGGTTCAGTAATTTCATTCAAGCTTGGGCGTTCTTGATCCCGTTGTAAAAAGAAAATTACGATCGCCCAATACATGGCAAGAGTATTACCGAGAGACACTAGCGCTAGTAAAATTAAAGTTGCGATCGTTGCTCGTCCTGCGGTTTTGCGTCCATAAATCGCCTGAATAATTCGCCCACCATCTAGTTGTCCTGCTGGCATCAAATTCAAAGCGTTAATTACTAACCCCAGCCAACCAATCACTACTAGGGGATGAACGCTTACCAAGGATGACTGCAATGCCGAACCAAGGACAACTCGCGCCAAGCTTCCCACCAAAATCGACCCTTGGAAAAACTGATTGGGCAATTGAAATAAACTACCTGGATGAGAAAGCAGCAAGCCTGTCACCAGCATTAACAAAGAGACAATACCACCTGCAGCTGGCCCTGCCAAGGCAATATCAAATAATACCTTGCGGTTGGGCAACAGAGACTCAAAGCGGGTAATTGCACCAAAGGAGCCAATTTGCACTGCGGGGAGAAAAAAGGGCCAGCTAAGGCGAATTTGGTGACGCTGGGCAAGTAACCAATGACCAATTTCGTGAGCTAGTAAAATCGAAAAGATTCCAGCGCCTATGGGCAAAGCTTCTTGAAACCGCCCTGGATTGCCAAAAAAATCAAAATTCAGTAGTAATCCCGCAGCTTCTAAACTTGTGGCAATGGTTGCTATCAACAGAACACCTGCAAAGGCTTTTTGCGATAACAACATCGGCCGGGGATCGTTGCGGCTCGGTAGGACAATTACCACAGGTCTACCGTCTGTATTTTCCACTAAAAACAGACGATATTTATCGCCAAGGCGTTGTTGTAAACTTGCAGTTAGACGGTTGTGAGTCTCTTCTGGTTCTCCCCGTAGATTGCCTTTAAAAATGGCTCCATCTTGGTAGGCGATCGTTTCTGTAGCAAAAAATGTATCGATACCGAAAATACCTTTAACTGCATTTAAGTCTTCTTCTGGTATCGGTGGGATCTCCGGTTTCAGTTCTGCTACTTTTGGTTGTGGGGAATTTGCTTCAAGTGAGGAAGCAGCAGCGAGTCTTTCTGTAGCGCGTTGCTTGAGGATGGTATCTTGCCCAGCTTGGCGTAACTGTCTGCCCAAGTAGACGTACAATCCGGCGGAAGTTACTACTAAGAACAATATACCCGCTATATTAATGTAAATCCCTGCGGCAAACAATCCAAAAAACAGGAGCCAGGGAGTCATCAACACCACCGACTGTAACCAGGCTAAGATTCCCAGTTTACCAAAAGGTCTGGCGCGATAAAAGCCCCAGCCCAAAATGCCTAAAGCTACCAGTAGGATTGCCGCCAGGATAGAAGTTTCTGATAAAGTAAACATCTCCAAACCTTTGCTATTGAGACTAAGCCAGAACAAGTCCGGTATTGCAGATACACTTAATAATGTATAACGCCGCCTGTAATCTGCCCAAATTATCCCGCTTTGCGTGGGCGTAGCCAAACCCAGGCAACGGGTAAAAAAGTTTGTAGTCAGGACTTTAGTCCTAGATTTTTAAGCACGCTTTGTGCTTACTACAAACCCATCAAAATTAATGGGACAGACCACAAAGAGCGATCGCATCATATAGCGATCGCTCTCTCGTCCAATAATTAATTTGCTTAAACTTTATATGAGCGAAGTATTCTTCTAAGTCCAATAAAGAATTTCAGCATTTGGAAAGCGTTTACTAATCTCACTCTCAAAAAAGCTACGTAACGCCTTCATTGTGTCTTTCTCATAAACGTACTTCGTCCCGCCAAACTTATTACGCTTGACACTGCGTTTTGCCTCATCCATCTCTAATTTTGATTGCGGATACCAAGTTTGTAACACTTCTTTTGACCCAGGTGTGAACCGATGCGAGATTAACTCAAAGGTAAGGTTACAGTCAAAATCCAGTGCCTCGTTTATCTGCTCAAACAAACGACTATAGTGCATTTGCCAATCGTCTATCGGCATAATTGGCGCAATAACCAAGCCTACTGGATAACCGCCACCGCCACGCTCTTGTGGTAGCGCCAACCGTCGCAATGCATTCAATCTGGATGCTACGGATGCCGTGCCACCTTCAAACTTACCAGAAATCGGTGCGGCATTAACGCTCATCCGACAGCGAGTATGCCCATTGTGTGGTAAATCGAGTAATCCATCCACAGCATCAAACTTCGATACCCAACGTAGATGTGCATTAGGACGAGTGCCAAAGTAACGGATACATTCAGCAAGACTTCCAGTTAAATGCTCAATACCCAATGGGTCTGTATAACAGCTAACTTCAAAACTTGTGGTTTTCCCCTGTTGTTCGTAGTTAGCTAAATTCTTTAATATCTGCGGTAAGTTAGCAAAAACGCGGATGACAGGTGGCCCCGACAAGCTACCCGCTAGGTAGCAGTATTGACAATGAGCCGGACAACCCTCGGCAAGGTGAAACTGCCAATCCGCAGAAGGTGGGATCGGACTCAGTTTAAAAGAACTGGGTGGTGCAGCAACCACTGCTAAGGTACGCTTGGCGATGTTGTAAGTATCCCGCTCAGATTCACCGCGCAGACCCTTCAGGCGGTTCTGTGATAGTTCTTCTATTGGTAAGTTGAGTGACTGCACACGTTTAAGAATCTGCTGCCCCCAATCCTCATCTAGGGCAGCAGGTGTAAACAGTACCCGTTCAGGTATCCACAACCTTGGCGATCTTGTTTGTGTATCTGATACTGAAACTTGGTCTGTAATGGTATTCAGCAATATCTTTCTCCGTTATTTAGTTTGCTGATTTCTGCAATTAATTTTCCAGGACTTGCTTAATTCGTCGCTCTAACAAATCAAGATCCAAACTGCCTTCATCACGGTTAATTCGGCGCACAGTCGAATTAACATTAGCTAAATTAACCAATAAATCTTGAAGAATTTCCTGCTGTTGACGGGCTTGAGTAATTTCGCGTGGTTCTTGTACTAAATCACGCACGATGGTATCTTCAGCGCGAGAGGCGATAATTGGATCGTTTTGCCCTTGAACGTGAACAAAGGTTCGTCGCCCAGGCCCTCGTTCTTCTTCTATTGGTATAACTGCTGTTACTTGGTCAGAACGCACATATTTGCCAAATCCCAAATGAACTAGTTCTGATGAGAGTATTTTCATATAATTGAAGCGTTATTTTTATGTCTTACTTATATTGTAAAATATAGGGAAGTGACTTAAAGCCATAGACCATACGGGTTATACCCAATTCACTGTAGTAGTTTCCTTTCCCAATTGCTGCTTGATATCTCTATTTCAATTACACTATTCCTACCAGCTTTCGGACTTGTTCTGGGGTTTCACTGGCAGGATATTTATCTTGCTCTGATTTAATATCCTTATCTGCGATCGCGTCCACTTAGGCAAATGCCAGAACTGACAACAGTTAAATCAGTTTTAGCGATCGCACTACTATGGCAAACACCATCAGCGGTTGTCCAATCGACTGTCCAGTAATCGCTGCGATCGTGGAATTGATTTAAGGTACCGCTACAACCGTTGCTGTTTTTTCATCCACAGCCTGAAAGATGCCCCAACCTTCAAATGTTACTAAGCTTTGGGCTGAAGGTGTAAACCATTCCGGCTACCCGTGTGCAAACTCGTCCACCTTTGACGCAGGGCGCGAGAAATTGGGTGGTATGTAATTGTGCTTCTGCGATCGCAATTTGGTTGATTAGCTTACGGATGTCATATCATGTCCGCTTGATTGCTTATTAAACCCGAAGAACCCCACCCCGCCAAAGCTACGCCTTGTCTCCCCTCCCCGCAAGCGGGGAGGGGTTGGGGGTGGGGTGTAATGACTGTGGTTAGCATAACTAATTATGCGGACATGATATCAGTCATCATTATCTCTATTTACGCATAATTACTCAAGATATTCTTAAAACTAAAGTATATAAAAAAACATAGTTATCGGACAGTAAACCCAAAAAATAGAAAAATAATGACTACCCAAATACAACAAATATCAGAATCCCGAAAAAAGTTAGCATCTGCTTACCGTGCAGTTTACGCAATTGGAGTTTTGAGTATTTTTCTAAGCATAATATTCTTTGTTGCTGGTAGTCGATTGCCCGATCATCTAATATTGGTTTTTTGTTCTTTATTTATTGGTTTACTCTATTTAGTTCTAGGTTTTTTTGTACAACGTAAATCAAAAATTGCACTAGGTATTGCAGTAGGATTGATGTCGCTAAATGTGTTAACAGGCATTTTCAATATGATTCAAACTGGTAAACCGTTTGGCTTGATTGTTCCTATGATATTTTTAGGTCAGACTATAGGAGGATTTAAAGCTATAGAAGTATTAAAGTCAAAGACTTGAAGTTAATTTTAATTTTGTTAATCAATATCCTCCTACTTAGAAAGTAGTAAAATTCCTGCGTGCAAGTTGGTGGAGCATTGCGTGTTCTCAGTTACTAAAGGGACTCCGCTGGTGAGTTGTTACACACTCTTTTAAGGATGGCTACTTTTAAGCCTACCTCCCAGGTTCTTCGTACTCCCCGTTCACACACGCCCACTGTATTTGACAGTGTACCGTTCCTCTCGTACTAGTATGTAGGCTCCAAGAGTTGGGGCACGCAGTATATTAATATAATACAATATACTACATAAAATTAGAAGACATGAAAAGAGAGATTTTGGAGTTGAGCGATCGCGATCATCAGCTCAGAAACGTCTGCTGAAAACCTTATTATTTCGTCAAATTACAAAAGTTTTCAATCTACTGAATGTAAGTTAATCGTTTTATTTCTAAACTAACTAACCTCACTAGGCGTTTCCGTATTCGCCAACAGCGTCACATCATTTGCGAACCAATCTCCCCTTTTCACATCCCGTGAAAAGTCAAGCCGGAACAGGTTGCATTTGGCTCTCTGCCTCCCTGACATTGCGGTTGTACTCCTCAATCAACTGAGCTTCTTTTTCACTAAAGAAAAATGACACAAGCGCAAAGCGTCGTCCTTTTGTAATGTCTGTAACCTCATGGAGTAGCGAACTCGAAAATATTGCTGCACAGCCTGTTTCTGGCTGGTATAAATCTGTCCCGTACTCTGGAAACCTTAGATATCCCCCTTCATATTCCCCTGCATTCAGGTTAATGGTCATAGAAAGGCGACGGTAAGCAGTATTCTCTGTACAATTGTCACGATGTAAACCCAGGTATCCACCATTACTTGCCTCGTAGCCAAAAATACTAAAACCCTCAAATCGAGTAACTTGAAAGTGAAACGCTTTCTGAATTTCAGGGCGAACCCGATTCCGAATGAAATGCTTAAGGCGCTCTAGTGTCTCTCCTTCTTTAAGACAATGGTTTCGTCGAACAGCTTGTTTATAGTCAATACGTTCACTCCATTTTCCGTTCTCTTTAATTAGGTGAGTAGTATCTTGATTTCCTTGAGTTTCCCAAATGTGAATAAGGTGTTTACAAAAATCAACATCTAAAACGTTTGGGATGAAAAGAACTGGTGCCTGCATTGTGATTTTACGGGGGCAGTCTGTAGATTGGGTCATAACTTTACTAATTCTTATTCCAAGAAAAATGTGAGCATTCAGAGTTTAGCGGTTAGCTATCTAAAAGATGAAATGGGTATGCTTTGTATCGACGCTGAGGGGTTGTTGGGCTTAACCTTTTTCGTAAGATATGTTAAGTACTAATGTTGATATGTGGGCGAACCTTGTGTTCGCCCTGAACGAGTGTAAAAGGCCCCCTTACTACAACAAAAAAGTTAGTTTTAATTTCATGTAGATTGAGGCTCAATTAAGGGGAACGGTAGAACCATTCTCATCAGTGTTATAGTACAGAACCTACACCAAGTTTTGCTATCCCTAAATTAGCTATCCCTAAATCAGATGTTGCTAAGTTAGCTATCCCTAAATTAGCTATCCCCAAATCAGATGTTGCTAAGTTAGCTATCCCTAAATTAGCTATCCCTAAATCAGATGTTGCTAAGTTAGCTATCCCTAAATTAGCTATCCCCAAATCAAATGTTGCTAAGTTAGCTATCCCTAAATTAGCTATCCCCAAATCAGATGTTGCTAAGTTAGCTATCCCAAACTCAGATGTTGCTAAGTTAGCTGTCGCTAAACCACCTATGATGTCATTGCATTCTTTATCATCTAAATCGGTCATCGAGATTTCGGAATCCAGTTTGTAGATATTAATTTCAGCCATTTAGAAATGTTCTCCTAAGTTTTGTCTGCAAACTACAAAATTTCTAATTTTGAGTTGCTAGCGACTAATGCGATTGATATCTCTTTTTTATGCAAAGACTAAGGTTGTATGTAACATTTCTTCACAAAACTGATTTTGCAGACCGATGAATCATGTAACACTAGCCAGTAGGGTGTGTTAGCGACAGCGTAACGCACCATCATCAAGGGTTTGTGCGTTACGAACTGTGTTCTAACACACCCTACAATACCTAATTTTGTTCAAAAATCAAATATGATTCCTATAGATATATGCATAAACTTGGCAGTTTCTAGGACTTAGGCACTTTACACATTGACTATTATGTGAAGAGTTAGCCTGTTAAACTAAAAGTCCTACCCTGCCTCGTTCCCAGGCTGTGCCTGGGAATGCAATCAAGGTGGGCTACTACCTACTTGTTTGAGGAGAGGCAGAGCCTTGTAACGAGAGGTAATTCACAGTTGGCTGTCTTTGTCAATGCATAAGTTCTATAGACTTCACCGAACTTTAGAATATGTATAATTTGAACAAATATTGACAAATTATCTCAACAGTATGGTATTTTATTGATAATTGTTCTTGAGTTATTTGCATAAATTTAAAGGGACTAGATGGAACTAGGTGGAATACGTGAATTGTTTGAAGCAGGCGGTGCTGTCATGTGGCCTCTGCTCTTCTGCTCAATTTTGGCATTAGCCTTAGCTGCCGAGCGTACAATCTTTTGGTGGAAAATTTATAATCGTCAACAGCGTGTATGTAGCACGAGATGTTTTGAATTTGTACCGTTTAAATAATGTAGTTGGGGCTATAGAAAAACTACGAAAAAATATTGATTTACCCATAGCACGCATTTTTATTTTTACTTTAGAGCTTGAGAACCCGAATCCAGAAGAGTTTCGTTTGGCATTGGAAACTGAAGCCAAAGTTGAGATGTCGTTACTTAAGCGTTTTAATCATATTTTTGACACAATTGTTGGACTTGCACCTTTACTTGGTCTTCAGGGAACAATATTTGGGTTGATGACAACTTTTGCATCTTTAAATATTGGTAATCTTGGTGCTACCAATAAAGCTGGTTTGACGGCAGGTATTAGTGAAGATTTAATAGCTACTTCATTCGGATTGTTAGTAGGTATTATGACACTCACATTTGCCAGTATTTTTCGAGGCTTATACCAGCGTGAAATAGAACGTATTGAGGAGTATGGCGGACACTTAGAACTAATCTACCTTCGTCGTTTTCAACCAACAGAAAAAGCTTATGAAGTTACCCAAAGAACCGAATATTCCGGCACAAATTAACATTGTGCCATTACTTGATGTAGTTTTCACTCTTTTGACGTTTTTTGTTATCTCGACTTTGTTTTTAACTAATTTCGAAGGGCTGCCAGTAAATTTACCTAAAGCTAGCACTGGACAACAATCACAAACCCCACAGAAA
Organism: Nostoc sp. DedQUE08; assembly: GCF_034530895.1. Taxonomy (NCBI): domain Bacteria; kingdom Bacillati; phylum Cyanobacteriota; class Cyanophyceae; order Nostocales; family Nostocaceae; genus Nostoc; species Nostoc sp. DedQUE08. The sequence goes on along the minus strand of NZ_JAVRCD010000025.1, from coordinate 89,835 downwards.
ATTACAATTACGATCGATTCACAAGGACAAGTAAGCTTAAATCGCCAACCAACTACTTTTGATGCTTTGACAGAAAAAATACGTACTTTAGTTGGCAGTAATCAAAATGTATTAGTAGTGATTAATGCCGATGAAAAAGCATATATGGGGCTGACGGTAAGTGTAATGGATAAGGTGCGAAAAGTTCCTGGTACAAAGCTGGCGATCGCGACTCAAAGGCAATAAAGCTCTTTGTGTTGCCAAAATCCCAACAGGTAAACTCAAACTGAGAAGAGTTTTTCGAGTTTTCAAATATTTCTTATTTAGTTGCTTGGCTCGAAAAAAGTACAAGTAGGTAACATTGAAAAAATTCAATGCTTACTATTTATGATAATAAGCATTGTCATACTTTAGAACCTACTTATCATCCCGCACAGGCAACGGCATATCCAAAATCTCCATTAGCAAATCCAGGCGAGAGGGGCGCGTCAGGAGTGGGACGATGTTCGGCAAACTGTAGTAGTCACCCGCAAAGGTGAACGTATCTACAGGTGCTTGCTGCTGCTTCAATTGACTCTCCACCCAGTTGTAATGAGTACCCACACGGACAATCACCACATTGGGCATTATCGCCAACTCCCGGCAGTAGTTCTTGTAAACTTCACCAAAGTAAGGAGCCGCATTTTCGCCCTCATCCGTCACCAAAATTATCTGGTCAACTACCTGCTTTTTCTTCCGCATTGCTTCCAATGCACAGCCGATGCTAGTACCACCGCCTGCCTTGATGTGCTGGAAGGCACGCTCCCAATCGCTCAACTCCTTGCCCTTTGCTGTAACAGCGTAAGGAATGGTATCGAAGGCGTAGACAAACAGTTCTGCCTTAGTGATACCAGAAATTAGGGCAGCGAGTTGCTTACCGATCGCGATCGCATTTTCCATTGAACCAGACTTGTCCACTAGTAAAGCAGTTGGACGAGCGATCGCACCACGCCGCTTTACCTGTTCGTTTGTCACCTTTTCCAGTTGAGCAACCGTGTCTGCGTCAAAATCTCCTACGTCTGCGGCAACCTGTGCTTTGAATGCTGAGACACGCCCACTCTTAGACGCTGCTTCTAGTTTGGAATCAATCAACTTCTTGACTTCTGGATGATCCATTGCACCTCTAGTCTGGAGAGACTTGAGGTTGTTGATCGCTTCTTGTGGAGACATGCTGTTGATTAACGCCACCAAGACAACTGGTGTAAGTTGCTTGATTGCACCAACTGCGATCGTGTATGGAATTTTGAACTCCACAATCAGCCGTGCCTGTTCTGCGGCATTTTCTGCCTTAGGAAGCTGCTTCAGCACATTTGCCAAGGAACCCTCTGGAGGAGTATCGCCAAATAGAATCGCATTTGCCCGCTCATTTGGCTTGATGTGCAGTGAAGCGTATAAGTGCTTCATTGCTTTACGACCTCTGAGCGCAGCGCGATCGAACAGAGCCGGATTGTTCTCCCGTGCTTTTAGGTAACGCCGTACCGCAGTCCGAGCGGAACGAGGCAGTTTATTCTGCTGCTCCTTCATGAAGTCCACCACACGAGCCACTTGATAGGGAGGAAATTCTTGCAGCATCATAAATCCAGCATCTCGGTGTTCAGTCAAATTGCTAGTTAACAAATGAGCAACAAACACCTCCTTGTGGTCGCGGACATCACCATAACGCTGATACCAAACTGCCAAGTGTCCGTAGAAGATGGGATCGAGTTCAACAATTAACTGATGAATTTCTGCGACTTGCTCAAGCTTGCGGTGAGGAGTTGTGAGCAAACTGTTGAGCATTTCCAAACGCAGATCGCGTTCTGCGGTGTTCATTATGAACCTCCTTTAAGAATTTTGGATTTTGGATTTACGATTTTGGATTGCAATCAAAAATCCAAAATCTAAAATCTAAAATTGAAGGAGGCAGATGTTGCACGCGGGGCGATAAAGTCACCGCGCAAGTTGTAGAAGCATTGGATATAACTTATGCAGAGTTATGTAAGCTTCTGCGATCGGGGCGCGGCAACAACTGCCAAGTAAAAGGGACTGGGGATTAGGGATTGGGGACTGGGTAATGAGCGGAAAATTATCGAATTTGCTCTTACTCCCTAAAAGTAGTAGCTGCGTAAGCTGCCATCATATCTGCCGCTATTGCGACAGCACTTTTTGAAAGCAGCGACCAGAACCACAAAGACAAAGGTCATTGTTACCAAGTTTTTCTTGTAGTTCCTTGTCGCCATGAACAAGGCGATCGCCACGTTTAACAGCTTTTTCAGATGGGTAGCCACGACGACGTTTGCTCGATGGTTCAAAAGCAGAAATCGTCAAATTCGTCGAAATCTTCAGGCTCGATGTTGAAAGAATTAATCTTTTTCATCGTTCTCACCTCCATATTTAAATGAAATAAAATCGCTTCGTGCAAGTCGAAAAAGCTGTTGATTCACACACGGGATTTGAACCCGTAGTTGCTCGATCTTCAGTCAAGTGCCTTACCATTCGGCTAGTATGTAAGCTTTTTCAGTTAGGGCACGAAGTGAAAATTTTAGGTTTTAGAAAGTTGATTTAAAATAAATCGAATTTCTTTCTTGTTACACTGCTGTTTCTTAACAGCGTAAATCATTCGACCTGTATATGCCACAGAATGATGAATTATACCTTTGACAGCATCCCTCACATAATGAATGGGTGGCGATGGCAAATCTTCAAAGGTAATTAAATACCAAATTTCGTTTAGCTTCTGGTATTGATGATAATTATCAATGATGACAATATCAGTTTGTTCCTGCTTTTGCTTCTGCTTTCGAGGTATTTTCTCGGCTGCACAAAGAATTCCAGTTTCAGGATGGATATAGAAGCGATCGCGATGGCTTACATCTAGCTGATTTCGATACCCTTGATAAGGCTTGCTATAAAAACCACCATCAATTATTTCCACATGCCGTTCAACGTAGTCCCACACATGATCGATAACATGCTGTCCTGCCATTGTATTGGGATCTAGTCGTTGACACAGTTGACTGTAAACGTCATTCCAAGGCTGTCCGACTTTTGAGCGTAAAAATCTACGCAGAGGGCCGAGATGATCTGAAAGATACTTAGATTTATTTATTGGTTTAATCAGGTAAGAATTCAACAATCCATCCTGAATTGCATCCTGGGTGATTTTGTATAATTGCTTCTTAAAGCCAGTCACCTTTTTGAGGCTAATTCTCCTCCCACCGCGAGGACGCTCAATTACAATCTCGCTCAAACGATGTTCGCTCATATCTCACATTCTTTAAATGCAATTGTGCTAATTGAGTTGTTATTAAACATGAGTTAGCTAACATCATTGAACTCACCTCCGTATTGAGTAAAGGTTATAGATAAATACGATTTAAATAATTGAAATTCCGCGCAAGTTAGCAAAGCAGTTTTCACGATTGCCTTTACCAGTTTGGCTACGCTCCCATTAGCGGGAGCGGCAGGAATCGAACCTGCATTCCGTTGCCGGAGTGTGTGTAGACTTCACAAGTTAGGGCGCAGAATTGAGTCTTAAATCATTCCGTGCAAGTTCAAAAAGCTTTTTACAGCTACGGCCGCTCTTACCAAATATTGGCAGTGGGCACGCACGCTAAATCTGCGAGAGACTTAGAAATCATGCTTCGCTTAGTCCGATCGCTCGAACTTTACTACCTTAGGGCCGTTATGAATGTGTATGTATGCTTCTTCTGTTAGGGCACGGATGACTCGGAAATTTAACCATAGACAGCTTCCGGACGAACAATCAGATCGCCACTAGGACGGCGATCGATTACGTAAGCAGAAAGGCGATCGCTATTCACATCTAAATGCCGAGCAACGCGCTCCTTCACTGCCAGATCGTTCATCCCTGCTGCAATTCCCAATTGTGTTTTTGGCACATCAACAGAACGTCCTTCAAATCGAATATGAACCATTACAATCACCTCTTGTTTTAATTACGAATTGATATTAGTGGATCTGATCGGGATTGAACCGATACCCTCCCTGTGAGAGTTACACTCACACCTCGTGCGAGTCGAAAAAGCTGTGGTTACACCGCAGGAATCGCACCTGCAACTTATCGTTTTAGAGACGATCGCTCTACTATTGAGCTAGTATGTAGGCTTTTTCTGTCAGGGCACAAGTGACATCTGGGAACTCTACCGTTAGAGCTACAGACCCAAGGAAAGCATTATTGCAATGCTTTTGAGGAGGCTTTTTTTTGTATACTACAAACGTAATACATAATTTGCATAATGTCAAGTGTCGGGATGAATCGGGCAATTGTCTTTGATGTAGTGTCCTTGATGTCGTGTCATCGAAACCATTGCCCGACAGCATCGACCATTTTTCACCATTTGGCACGAGCGCGGCGGAACCAATACCTTTTTTCATAACAGTCTTTCAACTCAACACCACAATCTTGGTTTTTATATCAAGTCCGGTTAATCACTTATGATTACCGCATCTGTGCAAAAATCCCAAAAGCCCCTTTCCCCCTGCTCCCTGCTCCCTGCTCCCTGCCCCCTGCCCCCTGCCTCCTTCACGACTTTGTTTTTAATTAAAAAGTATTGAATACAGTTGACAAATTCTTCTAATTCTAAAATTAAATTAGTAGTACCTCTAAAGTCTCGATCGCTAGCTAATTGTTCTAGTTTGTCAGTTGCTAAGTACATAGCTGTAGCTCCAATGTTGGCACTAGCACCTTTAAGGTGATGAGTTTCTCGTGCTATTTGCCCAAAGTCATCAGCTGCGATCGCTGCTTTAATTATCTCTAAACGGGGTTTAATATCTTCAACGCATATTTGCAATAAATTTAATTCAAATTCTCGATCGTTTCCTGATATCTGATGCAAGTGTTCCCAATCAATTGCTAAGTCAGTGGAAACTGTCTGTTCATACACACCTGCCTCTTGCTGGGAAACGATCGCACCTGTCCAATATTCTAAAGTCTGTGCCAATTTTTCTTTAAATACTGGCTTACTCAAATAGTCGTCCATTCCGGCATTTAGACAAGTTTCTTCGTCTTCTTTCATCACATTAGCTGTCATCGCAATCACTACAGGACGATGACCCAATGCAAAAGCATCCTCTTGCCAACGATGAATTTCTTTTGTGGTTTCCAAACCGTCGAGAATTGGCATTTGGCAATCCATTAAAATCAAATCGTAAGGAATTTTTTCTAAAAGCTGCAAAACTTCCTTTCCATTAGCAACGACATCAGCTTTATAGCCCAAACTCTGGAGTTGCTTTAGTGCTACTTTCTGATTCACCAAATTATCTTCGGCTAAGAGAATTCTTAACTTGGATTTAGTAGAAGGATTAGAGGGACAGGAAGTAAGAATACTTGAAGTTTCTGTACTCGGAATTTCTTCTGTAGCCTCTAGCTTTCTGCCTCTACACCCTTGTTCTGATTCCGGCTGAGTTTCTAAAATGGCATCAAGGAGTCGTGATGGCTTAATGGGTTTGAATAAATAAGTAGCAAATCCAATTTTGAGCGCCTGTTGTACTTCATCCCGTTGATTAGTAGAGGCGAGCAGAATCAAAGGAATCTTAGCAATTGCAGAATTGGCTGGAATTTGTTCTTTTATTGTCATGCCATTTGTTTGGGCTATTTGCATATCAACCAAGGCAACATGATATGATTTCCCCTGCTCGCTAGCTTGCTGAATAACTTTAACGGCCGCAGCAATACTGTCAGCTCGATCTACCTCCATTCCCCAATGAGTAGCTTGATGGGAGATAATTTTATAATTAGTAGTGTGGTTATCCACTACCAATAAGCGGCGATTTTGCAAAAGTCCGCGTTCGCATTTTGGCTCAACAGGCTCAACTTGTTTGGTAAAAAGCAACTCAAACCAAAACTTAGATCCTTTGTCCATCTGACTTTCTACCCCGATCGCTCCTCCCATCAAAGTTACAAGTTGTTTACAGATGGCTAATCCCAAACCGGTACCACCATACTTGCGAGTGGTTGAAGCATCCACTTGGGTAAATGGCGTAAAGAGTTTGCGTTGGTCTTCAGGGCTAATGCCAAGACCTGTATCTGTAATGGCAAAATGGATAGTGGCTGTAGTCAAAGAAAGCGATCGCAATTCGGCTTGTACTAATATTTCGCCAGCGCTGGTAAATTTGATCGCGTTGCTGATTAAGTTCATCAAAATTTGCCGCAGCCTACCAGTATCTCCTTTGAGTTGAGTGGGGACATTGCGATCGATTATTGCAGCAATTTCTAATCCCTTGTTATGGGCTGAAGGAGCCAATAATTCCACCACGTCTTCTACACAAGTGGATAGGTCAAAATCGAGAGTTTCGAGAGCCATCTCTCCAGCCTCAAGTTTGGAAAGATCCAAAATCTCGTTGATTAAACTTAAAAGAGCGTCTCCACTACTCCGAATTATTTCAATAAAATCTCGCTGTTCTTCGTCTAAAGGAGTATCTAACACCAAACTAGTCATCCCCAATACAGCATTCATCGGAGTGCGAATTTCATGACTGATATTTGCCAAAAAGGCACTTTTCGTCTGAGAAGCTAATTCGGCTTGGCGACGGGCAATTTCAAGTTCTTGTCGCTGACGAGTTTCTGCTGCTAATAGTTGGGCTTGGGTTAAAGCAATACCTACTTGGTCAGCTATTTGCCGCAAAAGATCGGTTTCAAAACTAGACCAGTGGTGGGAATCGTCACACTGATGAACTATGAACAAACCGCTAAGTTCTTCTTTAACAAGAATAGGTACAACCAAATTAACTTTGACCCCAAACTGTTGCATTAATTCCAGATGGCTTTGTTCAACTTCCAAAAGATCCAAGTTATCCAGTCCGAAAACCTTGCCTTGACGGTACTGTTGTAGATAGTACTGTTGGAGATATTCTGCTTCAAAGTAGGGGGCAGCATTGTTTTGCTCTTTGATTGCTGGTAAGCCAGAAACTACTGCTTCAACAACGGTGTTTGCAGTAGTTTCTGGCATCAGCTGATAGATTAAAACTCGGTCAGTCTGGAGAATCTTTTGTACCTCTTCGACAGTGATTTGGAGAATTTCTTCGATGTCCAAAGATTGACGAATCTTCAGAGTGATTTCGGTAAATAGTTGCGATCGCAAATTTTGGCGTTGTATTTCTTCTTCAGCCTGTTTACGTTGGATAAATTGCCCTACTTGCTCGCCGATAGAATTCATCGTTTTTACTAAATCTTCGTCAAGGGGCTGGATTTCACGGTTGAAGCAGGTAATCACACCGAGGATTTTGTTACCACTGCGGATCGGAAAACCAAAAGCTGCGTGTAGTCCTACTTGAGCAGCTATTTTGAAGTTAGGGAAATTAATATCTTTAGCGATATCAGCGATCCAAACCGATTCAGAACTAGCCCAAACCCTTCCAGGTAGTCCAATTCCGGGTGCAAAGGTGGTTTGCCGCTTCAGTATTTCAAACTCTTGCATTTCAATGGATGCTTTATGCCAGATATCGAGAAAATGCAGCACATTTGCTTGCTCATCTACCATCCAAATTTCACCCAAATCCCATGCCAAACTCTCACAGATTCCTTGCAATATTTGGCGAGTAGCTTCGCTAATTGTGGCGGACTCTGCTAGAACGCGGGTTGCAGCATATTGTGCTGTCAGATGCTTTTGTGTGCGTTTGGCATCGGTAATGTCAATGCCAGTAGCAACTATGTATTCAACACAGCCCTGATAGTCTTTTAAGATGGTATTCGACCAGGCAATCAGCCGCCGACTACCATCTTTCATTACCCAATAATTTTCATAATTATTGGAAAGTTGACCAGATCGTAACTGGTCAAAAACTGCTTTAACTGCCTCCACCTCTTCAGGAAGTAGTAACAAGTTCCAGCTATACCTACCCCTCACCTCATCAAAGGAGTAACCCGTTATTTGCTCACAGGCTTGATTGAAACGAACGATTTGCCCTTGAGAATTGAGAACTATTACCAACGCACCGACCGTATCAAGGACTGCTGAGATAAAGTTGCGTTCTTGATTTAAGGTTTCTTCTGTTTTCTTCCGCTCAAGAACCTCACGATAGATCGAGTAGTAGACTACAGCAAGAACGATAAAACTTAGGCAAATAGCGATCGCCAATGTGAAAATTGTGTTTCGAGTCCAAGTCTTTGCCGCTTGTGACTGCTGTCTAATTCGTCCCCTGTCCTCGTTTTCCATCTCAGCGATCGCTTTGCGGATATCATCCATGAGATTTTGTCGATCGTTTTTCAGCAGTACTTGCAACGCTGCCTCTAATCCCTTATTCTGGCGCAAATCGATAGTCTGTTTTAGTTCAGTAAGTTTAGCTGTTATCAGAAATTCAAGCGTTGCAATCTGCTTTTGTTGGTTCGGTTGAGTTGCTGTTAAATTCTTCAGCTTGGCAATTTCTCGATCGACGTTACTAAGTGCTGTTTGATACGATTTTAGATAAAGTTTTTCTCCAGTGAAGATGTAACTACGTTGCCCAATTTCAGCATCCTTTACCTGGGACAGTATTTCCTCTTGGCTGTTAAGTTTTTTATAAGTATTTTTTACGATACTGCGATTAAAATTACTAAATACTCTTGTATTTTGATCGGAAACCACCCCAATCAGAACTAAAATTAGTGACGACAAACCAAAACTTGCTGCAATCTTTTTGAAAAATTGCTTGCGTACCCTCTGTACCTGGTTGCTTTTCTTGCTAACAAGTACCAAACTTGCTAAATTTCGGCGCAATTCCAGTTGCTTTATGACTTGACGACCTAAAGTTCGTAATGCCTCTATTTGTTCTGGATTAAGTTCTCGCGGTACGTAGTCAATTACACACAGGGTTCCGAGGACGTATCCTTCAGGGTTAGTTAAAGGTACACCAGCATAAAACCGAATATTTGGGTCAGATGTCACCAGTGGATTTGTTGCAAACCGTTCGTCATCTTTTGCATCAGGCACTACCAAAACATCAGACTGGAGAATGGCATGGGCACAGAATGCGAAATCTCGGTGCGTTTCTGAGACATCCAAACCGATTTTTGACTTGAACCATTGGCGATTTGTATCAATTAAGCTAATTAAGGCAATAGGAGTCTGACAAATATACGAGGCTAAACGAGTCAGATCGTCAAAGGTGGCTTCCGATGGCGTATCGAGAATCTTATACTGCAAAACTGCATCGATTCTCTGGGCTTCGTTATCAGGTAATGGTGCTTTCATCCTTGAGCCTTATCTACATTCTGGGGAGTGGGGAAATGAGGGGACAAGTGGGATCGGGAAGACAAGGGAGACAAGGGGACAAGGGGACAAGGAGACAAGGAGACAAGGGGGAATTATTGAACAAGTCTCTCCCAAGTCTCCCTGCTCTTCCTTGTCTACTTTGTCTCTTCTCCATGCTCCATGCCCAATGCCCCATACCCAATTTGGTCAATAAACTTACCTTAATTAATGACAATAGTTTACTTAAAACCGTTAGCGTAATTTTACTGACTTATATGTTGTTAAATAATCGATCAAATGCTTAAGTCTCTGCTGTATTTTTTGTGGGCTGGTTTATTTGAAATTGGGGGTGGCTACTTAATCTGGTTGTGGTTGCGCGAAGGTAAGCCGGTCTGGTGGGGCATATTGGGGGGAATTGCTTTAGCTTTCTATGGGATTCTTGCAACTTTCCAATCGGCAAATTTTGGCAGAGTCTATGCAGCTTATGGCGGCGTATTTATCGCAATGGCAATGCTTTGGGGTTGGAAGGTAGATGGGGTAACTCCAGACCGCTACGACTTAATTGGAGTATGTTTAGCTTTAGTGAGTGTTTTAATTATCATGTTTGCTCCCAGAAGTTAAGTAAAATTTCTAGATTATTTTGAACTTTTATATAGGACTCATATTTGATTGCGTGAAAAAAACTCAGTACAGCTTTATTCCTTCTTCCCAGTCCCCAGTCCCCAGTCCCTAGTCCCTACGATTAATTCAGAAATCAAATCAGATTGCTATAGTGTTCCCTGTTAAACAACTAATAATCTCACGCAAAATTGCAAAAGTTTTTTCGCAACTAACCTGTTAGAAGCAGGCATCTAGATATCTACGTGTTTATGAGGGAAATATAAAGAGAACTCATGATGCAGCATTTTGCAACTAGATGAGGTATATTTATCCCCAACCCTCACGCTATTTGCTTCTCTCTTCTCTAAGATGACGATCGCGATCGCACGAGTAGGATATTTCTCTACCTCATATTGGCGTAGCCTCTGTCTTTGCACCCTGTTCGCGATCGCACGAGAAGTTGAAATTTGCTGCATATTTGGGCAAATTATCGGAAAATACTGACAATAATTTACAAGACTCGTCACATATCACAATTATTTTGGTTTGTAACAGTAAGTAACTAAAAATTCGTAATTTTGTCCGGCTTGAATAAAATACTATTCTTCTATTCTTTAAAAAAAAAGATGCAATGTAATGATTGCGTGTTTATACGCTAATTTAAATCTTGGCAACTACAATCAGGTATATATTTTTGTTAACATTTCAAGAAAATTCAAGTTAAGTAACTTTCAAGACAAAAATGTGTCAATAAAAGTAATCAAATGTAGTTAAGGATACAAATTCTTGGTGTTTAGGAAGAAAAAAAAGTGTTGAAGAAAGTTGTGATGATTGGAGCTATCACCCTACTATTTTTAGGAGGGCCGTTGATGGGCAATGCTTTTGCCCAAACCCCAACTGCTGCCCCACCTACTGCTGATACTGGAGACACAGCATTTATGCTGATTTCAGCAGCACTTGTGCTGCTAATGACACCAGGATTGGCGTTTTTCTATGGTGGATTTGTGCGATCGCGCAACATCCTAAACACATTGATGATGAGCTTTGTGTTAATGGCAATCGTCGGAGTTACCTGGATTCTGTGGGGCTATAGTCTTGCCTTTGCGCCAGGTTTACCATTTATCGGTGGATTGCAATGGCTGGGTTTGAATGGTGTCGGATTAGAGATAACCGATTATCTCAAAGGATCAAACCCGCCAGAAGTCGTCTCTTATGCCGGCACAATACCCCATCAGGCATTCATGATTTACCAAGCCATGTTTGCCATTATCACCCCAGCCTTAATTTCTGGGGCGATCGCAGAGCGGATGAGTTTCCGCGCCTATTCGCTGTTTGTCCTCCTGTGGTCAACCTTTGTTTACGCTCCCCTAGCCCACATGGTATGGGCGAAAGGTGGATTCTTGGGTTTGTACGGTGGATTGGGTGCCCTCGACTTTGCAGGTGGCACAGTAGTTCATATTAGTTCTGGCGTTTCAGCCTTGGTAGCAGCGATCGTCCTTGGGCCTCGGAAAACCCATCCCGATCGCCTTAGCCCGCCCCACAACGTTCCTTTTATTTTGCTGGGTGCTGGCTTGTTGTGGTTTGGTTGGTTCGGTTTCAACGCTGGGAGTGCCCTATCTGCTGCCAGTGGAACTTCTGGTAATGTAATAACAAATTTAGCAACAACAGCCTTTGTTGCTACCAATACAGCGGCGGCGGCGGCGGCTTTAATGTGGCTAATTTTGGAAAGCGTTTTACGAGGTAAACCAACCGCCGTGGGAGCAGCTACAGGAGCTGTTGCTGGTTTGGTGGGTATCACCCCCGCCGCCGGATTTGTCACACCGTTATCAGCAATTTTAATTGGTTTTATCACCGCCTTAGTTTGCTTCTACGCGATCAGTTTCAAGCACAAACTAGAAATTGACGATGCTTTAGATACTTATCCCGTGCATGGGGTTGGTGGTACAGTAGGGGCGATTTTGACGGCTATCTTTGCCACGACTCAAGTCAACGGAGGAGGTAAAGATGGAGTACTGCGTGGTAATTTGGGTGAATTGGGAGTTGAACTAGTAGCAATTGTCGTTGCCTATGTAATCGCAGGTGTTGGTACGTGGATTATTCTCAAAGTGATCGATGCTACAGTCGGGCTGCGAGTCAAAGAGGAAGCTGAATTGCAAGGTATGGATATCAACGAACACGGCGAAGAAGGTTACAACTCCGAGTTTGGCGATCGTCCTACTCAATAGAGAGTGCTGAGTTAGAAGTTGGGAGTTAGGGGTTAGGAGTTTAGAGTTTGGAGGAAAGAACTTTCTGTTTGCTTCTCCAATCCCCAATCCCCAATCCCCAATCCCCAATTTAAGATTGTGTAATTTGCGATCGCTAGCGTTAAAATTTGATTCAAATAATTGGTAAATTTCGCTAGTCGTGTCTACATCTCTTAAAACCTTTCCTATCTGGGCATTTTTCTCGCTGTTAACCAACGGCATCCTAATGTTGGCGGTCATTCTGCTCATTTGGCAACAGCAGAGATTGGCCGCTTTTTTTGGGATAATCGCATCCCCACAGCCAATCAACCTGAATAATTCACCGCAAATTGCTACACCTGATTTAGGTCGCCGTCACCAACTCACTTATCAAGAGTGGATAGATATCCTCAACCAAGAAGCCAAGGTCGCTGCTGACCAACATCCTCCGCATTTAACTATCCTGGCGGGAGATTCTTTGAGTTTGTGGTTTCCCCCTGAGTTATTACCCGAAGGTAAAAATTGGCTCAATCAAGGAATTTCTGGCGAAACCAGCAACGGACTCTTAAAAAGATTAAAAATATTTGACCGCACCCAGCCAGAGGTGATTTTTGTAATGATTGGCATTAATGACCTAATTCGGGGCATGAGCAATGCAGAAATTTTAGATAATCAGCAGCAAATTATCAATTATTTACGAAAGACTCATCCCACAGCGCAAATCGTTGTCCAATCGATTTTGCCACATGGGGCAGAAGAAGCAACTTGGAAAGGACGAGATAAACTATTGGCTGTTGCCAACAGTCGCATTCGCGAGTTGAATCAGCAAATACAAAGCATATCTACCAAAAAAGGTGTCAAATACCTCGATTTACATCCCCTGTTTACCAACAAGCAAGGAAATCTCCGCCGCGAATTTACTACTGATGGCTTACACTTAAGTCCTGAAGGCTATATGGTTTGGCGTTCTGCATTGCAGATTTATAGCGAGATTGAATTAAAACCCCAGCGTCAACGTCCTGCGAGAGAAAAAGGCTAAAGCCCAAAAAGAAGTAATATCTTTGAAGACAACTCTGTATCAATCGCGTCTAGGCGCGAGAAAATAAGAAATAGTGAGTTTAAGTAGACAAATCTAATGGATACAAAAGCTTTTAAGCGCAACCTCCAACATTCAGAAAATTACAATCGCAAGGGCTTTGGTCATCAAGCAGAAGTTGCCACGCAGTTGCAATCTGAGTATCAGAGTAACTTGATTCAGGAAATTCGCGATCGCAATTACACTCTGCAACGGGGTGATGTAACAATCCGACTAGCACAAGCCTTTGGCTTTTGCTGGGGTGTAGAACGTGCTGTGGCCATGGCCTATGAAACTCGTCAGCATTTCCCCACAGAACACATCTGGATTACTAACGAGATTATCCACAACCCTTCTGTAAATAAGCGGATGCAGGAGATGGAAGTAGAATTCATCCCCATTCAAGAAAAGAATAAAGACTTTTCTGTTGTTGGAATTGGTGATGTGGTCATATTACCCGCTTTTGGGGCTAGCGTTCAAGAAATGCAGATACTTCACGATAAAGGCTGCAAAATTGTTGATACAACTTGTCCTTGGGTATCTAAAGTTTGGAATACAGTAGAAAAACACAAAAAAATCGATTATACATCAATAATTCACGGTAAATATAAGCACGAAGAAACAGTTGCAACTAGTTCCTTCGCTGGCAAGTATTTAATTGTGTTAAATTTGCAAGAAGCAGAATATGTTGCTGACTATATTATCAATGGTGGCAACCGTGAAGAATTTCTGACAAAATTTGCTAAAGCTTGTTCGGCAGGATTTGACCCCGATCGCGATTTAGAAAGAGTTGGCATTGCTAACCAAACTACCATGCTTAAAGGCGAAACTGAGCAAATCGGCAAGCTTTTTGAGCGGACTATGTTACAGAAGTATGGCCCCACTGAGTTAAATCAGCATTTCCAAAGCTTCAACACCATTTGTGATGCCACTCAAGAACGGCAAGATGCCATGTTGGAATTAGTGGAACATAATTTAGATTTGATGGTAGTAATTGGTGGGTTTAATTCCTCGAATACTACTCAGTTGCAACAAATTGCCTTTGAGCGAGGAATTCCTTCTTACCATATTGATACTGTTGAACGCCTTAAATCAGTATCTTCTATTGAACATCGGCAATTAAATGGGCAGTTAATAACTACAGATAACTGGTTGCCTGATGGGGAAATTGTTGTAGGCATTACTTCTGGTGCTTCTACGCCTGATAAGGTAGTAGAAGATGTAATTGAGAAGATTTTTAGATTAAAAGCAACGGCAGCACTAGTTTAAAAGTTCTCAGAGGGACTTTCAAATAAAAACATCCAACTACTTATGAGGTGGGCAGCATTCGACTGAACAAAGCCAAAGTCTTGCCCGCCTTACAAAAGTATTTTTGCTGTATTATGCAGACTGCAATAATCCCGAATTCTTACTTTTGAATTCCTCTTTAATTGTTTGCAATTGCCAAGATAATGAGTGAGGTACAAGAACTGCATCCTTAACCTCTCTTTGCAAGCGAGGAAAGGACTATAATGTACCTTCACTACGATGAGGAAATACTATATTTATTCACACATCACGCGTTTTGAAAAAATTATAGATAGCAAGGCCAATAGCTAAAAGCAACACTGCATGAATGAGATTTCCGGCAATATGAAGTGCCAGTCCTAATGCCCAAAAAGCAACCAGTATAACAACAATACCCCAAAGTATACTCAACATATTATTTGTTCTGAATTAAATCAGTTTTAATTTGTTCAAATATTTTACTCCCTAGCTTCACTTTTATCCATTTGCCTGAAGAAAGATTACTTTGAGTGATGGCGCACAGTCATTTGCTATGCTTAATCTTTCGTTACTATTTAATTAGATAAAGATAACGGTTTTGAACTGTCAGTTAACTGCCCCCATCACTATCTCAAGCAACAGGATTGCTTTATAGTCGGAGTCTGCGCGAGTTGCGCCATAATTGCCACTAATCAACCGCAACCGTCGTGCGATCGCCTGCAAGCTGGCAATTATTGAGTCACGTCCAAAAACGGCAACAAACCAGGGAATACCAGCAGCAGGCATCCAAAATTGACAGTAACTTTTGTAGGCATTTTCAATTAACTAATCTGTGGTTTTAATTTCCCGGTTTCCAACAAGCGGCAAGTTTTCTTTAACTAGCTATTTTGGTAATTCTGGCATGATTTTAGAGATTTGCAAGAATTAACGCTTCTAGCCATTGGGATAATAAATATCTCTACCGAAAGAACTATAAAAATTTCATCACGATTTCATTATTGGATGAAATCTTTAAAGGATAAATTCAGTTGCATGTCTTTCTTCAGCTAGAGATAAATTTTATAATATTTTTGATATTGATTGATTTATGCAAGACTCATATTGAATTTTTGCAAAGCTAGTACATAATAAGTACAAAGTCTGTTGAATATGTCTAGTCAAACCGATGTACAAGTACAAAGAATTAGAGCTATTGGCTTAACAGTGACAAACTGCGTAGGCGTAGCCCGTCGTAGACATCGCTCTTTGGATTTCTATACACAAGCACTTGCTTTTGAATTAGTTTCTGACATTACTGTTGAAGGACAGGATTACAGCGATTTAGAAGGTGTGACTGGGGCAAAAATTCGCATTGTCACTTTGCGATTAGGTGATGAATTTATCGAGTTGATGGAGTATCTTAATATTCAGGGTAAATCCATCCCCAGCGATTCACAAAGTAATGATTTGTGGTTTCAACATATGGCGATTGTAGTGAGTGATATGGATCGTGCTTATGCTCACTTGCGTTCATTTCCCATTGAACCAATTTCAGTTGCTCCCCAGACAATACCACCTGAGAATAAAGCATCTGGTGGTGTCCGCGCTTTTAAGTTTAAAGACCCTGATGGTCATGATTTAGAGTTAATTTGGTTTCCGCCTGATAAAGGACAAGATAAGTGGCATCAAAACAGCGTAGACGCGGAGCGGCTTGTCGGTAGACATCGCTTGTTTTTGGGAATCGATCATAACGCAATCGCTATTTCCAATACCGAGCAGAGTCTACACTTTTATCGCGACCTTTTGGGAATGCAAATTGATAGTCGCAGTCTCAACTGGGGTGCAACCCAATCTCGCTTGGATAATTTACCAGGAGCCGAAGTCAAAATTACAGCACTACGACCTGTTCAAGATGG
Organism: Nostoc sp. DedQUE08; assembly: GCF_034530895.1. Classification (NCBI taxonomy): domain Bacteria; kingdom Bacillati; phylum Cyanobacteriota; class Cyanophyceae; order Nostocales; family Nostocaceae; genus Nostoc; species Nostoc sp. DedQUE08. The sequence goes on along the minus strand of NZ_JAVRCD010000025.1, from coordinate 73,589 downwards.
TATGGGAATTGAACTGTTAGACTATATTGTGCCTAAAAAAGGCCGCCCAATGCCGAGTGACTGGAAAAGCTGCGATATTGCACATATGCAAATTGAGCTTGTCGTAAATAATCTTGAGCAGTTAGTGGATAAACTACGGCGTAACGGGGTTGAATTTGTATCGTCGCAGATTGTACAGTTTGCAGATAGTACAAGTCCTTATCGGCAAGGTTGTTTAGTTAAAGATCCTGACGGACACGCAATCTTGCTAATTGCGGAATCTTGATGTGGGAAGCGGTAGGTCGTTGATTGGCTATAATGCTTGTAGTGAGTAGGACATAAATAAAAATGTCAGAAAAAACTTTTGATATTGCTTACTTATCTGATAATTTACTTGAGTTATTATCAGATATCCAAAATAATGTTGAAATTACGCTAACTCATCAAGGGGTTCCTTGGGCAAAGGTTTTACCTCTGTCTCAAGCAGAGTCTATAGTTGAAAAAGCAAGTTTAAATCATGGCTCGATGGTGATGATTAGTGAAGATATCTTAGAACCCAGAGTTGCAGGTTTTTGGCAAGGACAGGTTAAGATTTATGATGATTTTGATGAAACTTCCGAAGAGGTGATTGCTGCTTTTTATGGGGAAGATTAATGAGTTTTCTGCTAGATACTCATATCCTGCTATGGTTTTTAGAAAATGATTCTAAGTTGTCAAATCAGGTACGAGAGATAATTACTAATCCTGAAAATTTAATTTTTGTCAGTGCTATTAGTGCTTGGAAAATTTCGATTAAACAGTCTTTAGGAAAGTTAATAGCTCCTAGTAATTTAGAGGAGGCTTTGCACTTTAGTCGATTAGAAGTTTTAGCGATTACGTTGGCACATGGAATAAAGGTTGCTGATTTGCCAATGTATCATAAAGATCCTTTTGACCGGATGTTAATTGCTCAGGCTTTGGTAGAAGGTCTAACGATAATTACTGTAGATCAAAAGTTTAAATTTTATGATGTGGCGTTGTTAATAACTGAATCATAAATATGATAATTCACCTTCCAAAAATCATAGTATCCAGCGAATAAGCACCAGGGCCTAAAACTGCGATCGCAATCAGCATAACGCAATACATAAAAGCCTTTTCCCAACTTGGGGGTTCACCTTGTCCTAAAGCACCCTGATACTGTTCTTGAGGAATTAAGTATGGATCTTGAGCTACAAAAGGCTTACTTCCAGTGATGTGCAAATATATCGCAAAAATCATTGAGCAGAGAATGGGCAAAGTTGCTAAGAGTGTGAGGAATCCAATAATCAAAAAAATTCCGCCACCTAACATTGATGCAGCTGATAAAAAGCAAAGAAAGACAGGCATTTTTAGAGACTCAGCCCACCGTCGAAGATGCGTTATTTTGGGATAGCCGTGTAATATAAACAACCAGCCAAGGCTAACTCTGAGAAGTAAAAGTGCCAATCCTGGGAATCCGTCAGGATACACCGGAGAAAGTGAACTTAACAAGTGTGGACTTAGCTGTGGGAAATTAAATGCAGCTAGGAAAAAAGCGAGTTCCTTCGGAATAGCTTTGCTTAACGCTACACCCAACCCAAATTGATAAATCATAGTTGTACACCACGGGTATTAAGGTCGATAACATATAACGAATGACCGGCTGTGATAAATAGGCGTTCACGAAGTGTCCCTGAAAGGGAATCGCCTTCTTTACCACCGAAAGTCAGGTTAGCTGATGTCTCCGGTACAAAAATTTTTCCTAAGCGAGTTCCATCGGGGGCGTATATCTGCACGCTATCTTGAGAGGTAGTAAAAACATTGCCATATTCGTCAACCCGCAGTCCATCTGGTTGTCCTGGCTCAATGACTGCAAATACACGCCCATTCTTTACATAGCGCTTGCCTACAACCTCATAGACGCGAATATGATGAGGCCCCCCAGGAATATTAAACGCGGCTGTATCTGAAACATATAAAAGGCTTTCGTCTGGACTGAAAGCCAACCCATTAGGGCGCACCATGTCTGTTACTACAGGATAAATCTCAGCAGTTACCGGGTCAAAGCGATAGACGTAACTTCCAGGTTGTTCCTGTTCGCCGCCATACCCTTGATTTGGCTCGGTAATCCCATAAGGCGGATCGGTGAACCAAATTGTACCGTCACTTTTGACTACCAAATCATTTGGACTGTTCAGGCGTTTGTTTTGGTAGCGATCGACTAAAACCTTCCATTCACCGTCTTGTTCGCATCGGATAATAGCACGCAAACCAGAGGAACACGCAACCAGACGACCTTCCAAGTCTCGATAATTACCGCTTTGGTAATCAGATGGATCTCGTAAGACAGTCACATTGTCAGTGGGACTCCACCGCAACAGGCGATTGCCGTGAGCATCACTCCATACAACACTGTCATCTTCATGGAAGTATACAGGCCCCTCGCTATGGACTGCACCGTTGGCAAGCTTTTGAAGTGAGGCTCCTGGGCGTACAATAGCACGCAGGCGATCGTCATAAATCTCAATGGCTTCAGGCATAGAAATCTTCTGTTATTTAACTTGGCTACTGACGATAAATAGCAGGTCTAAATTAATACTAAAATACTGTAAATGTGTATTTAATATCGTGTAACAAAATGAATGTAAAATTTCTAGCTATTTTCATCACTTACTAAATACAAAATTGAAGTTAGTTATTACAAAATCAATTCTATTTTCTTACTCTCAAATAACATTGCACCATAGATATAGATTGCACCAAAACAGACTATTGTTGTTAACAGCAAAAGTATTTAGTATTTGTATTAAAAACTAAATATTTTTTCAGACAATCAAATTGCTGGTTTAGCAAAAAAGGTCAAGTTAAATTTATTTGTTAATTTTCTCAAGAGATTATATGGCTAATTCACATAATAGAAAGAAAAAATGAAATTAAAATGAAATATTAACCTGTCTTTAGACATAAATAAATATTAACCCATTAGAAAGAAGCAAGATTGTAGTTAAAGCTTTAGTCTAAGCATAAGAATCTGTCTTTAGAGCTATTTAAATTTTGATAAAACTTATAAATTAACTTAAAATATTGCCAAATTACTTTGTGGCATCAAATAAATTAAACCGTAATTAATATGAAATTACTAATTATCAATTATGACTAGTATCACAGAACATTACGACATCATTATTATCGGTACAGGAGCCGGTGGAGGTACATTAGCCCACCGCCTTGCACCCACAGGTAAAAAAATTCTAGTACTGGAAAGAGGCGACTTTTTACCGAGAGAGAAAGCTAACTGGAATCCAGAGGAAGTCTATCAAAAACATCGTTACCATACACATGAAGAATGGTATGACAAAGAAGGTAAAGCCTTTCAACCTCAGACAGGCTACTGGGTTGGTGGCAATACCAAACTCTACGGTGCAGCCCTAATTCGATTCCGGGAGCGAGATTTTGAAAGGGTAATTCATAAAGGAGGAATTTCTCCAGAATGGCCTTTGAAGTATCAAGACTTTGAGCCATACTACACCCAAGCAGAAAAGCTGTATGACGTGCATGGACAGGAAGGAGAAGACCCCACCGAACCACCTCGCAGCGAACCATATCCCTATCCGCCAGTGAGTCATGAGCCAGATATGCAGTCCCTTGCTGATGGCATTCGGGAACTAGGTTATTACCCATTTCATTTACCACTAGGATTAAAGCTCAATGAAAGCGATCGCACCAAGAGTCGCTGCATTCGCTGCGATACTTTTGATGGATACCCTTGTCTCGTACATGCAAAAGCTGATGCTGATGTCAACGCCATTCGTCCGACTCGTGAAAAGTATACCAATGTTACTCTCTTAACTAATGCCAAAGTCTTGCGGCTGCATACCAGTGAGTCGGGGCGAGAAGTGACGAAGGTAGAAACTGAAATTGCAGGAGAGCAACATTGGTTCACAAGCGATATTGTGGTTGTTGCCTGTGGTTCTGTCAACTCAGCGGCTTTGCTGTTACGCTCTGCTAATGACAAACATCCCAACGGATTAGCAAATAGTTCCGATCAAGTGGGGCGGAATTTCATGAAACAGTTGGAAACAGCCATAGTTTCCATACATCTAGAGGTGAATCACGCCAACTTTCAAAAAACGATCGCTGTCAATGATTTTTACTGGGGAGAGCCGGATTTCCCTTATCCGATGGGCATGGTGCAGAATACAGGTAATGTCCTAGCTGATATGATTCCCGGAGAAGCACCGCCACTGATGGCTCCATTTGTCAAGCTGATTCCTCATTTTGAGCGCCATTTGCTGGCCGAGCGATCGGTTGGCTGGTGGTTGCAAACAGAGGATTTACCAGACCCGAATAATCAGATTCGGGTGGTAGGCGACAAGATTCATGTTGACTATACATTGAATAATATTGAAGCAAGCGATCGCTTAATTCACCGATGGACATCTGTACTCAAATCAATCCCTGGTTCTGCTAAACACGTCTTGCCATTTAGCATTTATCCCCGCACTCATATACCAGAACAAGCAGTTGCTCATCAATGCGGTAGTTGTCGATTTGGCACAGATCCTAAAACCTCAGTCCTGGATCTCAATTGCCGTACTCATGATGTCGAGAATCTTTATGTTGTAGATAGTAGTTTCTTTCCGTCAAATTCGGGAGTTAACCCTACACTGACGATTATGGCGAATGCATTGCGTGTTGGCGATCTGCTTGCAGCACGCTGCGCGTAGCAAGATCCCAGAGGGTGCGCTAACGCATAGCTGAAGGACTGTTAGGTTCGGGTTATGTGTCTGGTGGAACCGCAACGATCGTTACCATTGTGCTGATGATCCTGTTAGATGTGATGCATCCTCCAGCCGTTTCTACATCCTTAAGCTTTGCTTTAAAAGCTGGCAATGAATAGGACTTACGCAAAATCATGAAAAAACGAACCGCAAAGGAGGCAAAGGAACAAGAGTTTCAGAGAGTTTTTGCGTAAGTCCTAATGAAAATAACCTAGTTTTGTTTGGGCTGTCTGTAGGCATCACTGCCCTGTTAGTTGGATTACAACGCTTCGCTCCGTGGCTTCTGGCACACCTGAGCCAGAAGTAGTTTCATACTGGATTATAGTTTCAAGGAGAAACAGATTATGAACGAAGAACACTCTACTTCTAACCAAGAACATGAAAATCAAACGCCCCCAAATACTCATCCTATTGCAACAGGATTGGGAGCAGCTGGAGGCGGAATTGCCGGAGCCGCACTAGGCCGCTCAATTGGTGGTAAGGTTGGTGCTGCAATTGGTGGCGTTGCAGGTGCGATCGCACTTGGAGTTGCAGCCAATGAACTGGCAGGATACACCGAGCAATTCATTGAAGAACTCCAGCCGACAGTAAGCTTAGGATTAGGAGCAGATCGCAAACCAATTGAATTACCTAGTCACTATAGTTGGGAAGAACTACAAGCACTATCAAAACCTCAAGGGGAAAAAATCTAGAACCGCAAAGTTTGCTAGAGAATGAGTTCGACAAGCCCTTTTTTGACCTCTCCCCCAACCCCTCTTGGACACCCAGATGAAAGCCAAAACCCTAATTATCTCGTTGCTCCTCCCTTTCCCCGTGGGAGAGGTTCATCGAACTCACGTTCAATTACATCGAGGATAACGATTAAACAACCACAAAATTATTGTTCGTTAGTGACAACCCAGGAGATAATCCGGCAAATTGTACCTGAGTAAATGCGCCTGCACTACCATCAGAGTCAAAGAACAATGCACCTGTAGTGGAGTTATAAATAAATCGCTGGCTACTAGTAGTTGCGGATTCTCCAAGTGTAAACTGACTTGCTTTAAGTACACCTGCTGATAAACCGCCACCAAAACCAGCAGCCGACACCTGAATTATTTCATTCGGTTCATTAACGGCACCGAAATCACGTATCAAATCGAGACCTTCATCGAAACTATTGAAAACAAAGGTATCAGTACCACCTTCTCCAAAGAGGCGATCGTTACCCTTGCCACCGATGAGGATACCATCGCCACTGCCACCTGTGAGAGTATCATCACCATTACCACCTATGACGGTGTTATTACCAGTCGCACCAGAGGCGATCAGGGAATCATTACCATCGCCCCCATCTAATATGTTGGCATTTGAACTGCTGACATCTAATGTATCGTTACCAACACCACCGTTGAGGGTGTTATTACCTGAGGTATAAGAGGCGATCAGGGAATCATTACCGTCGCCCCCATCTAATAGATTATTGCCTGTTGAACTGCTAACATTTAATGTATCGTCACCAACACCACCGTTGAGAGTGTTATTGCCAGATACGCTACCCTGAACGTAATTTCCGAATTCATCTTGAATGTAACTCAAGACCTTTAAAGAATCGTTACCATCGCCTCCATTGAGGAGGTGATCCCCTGTTGAAAGACTAATATCTAAGAAATCTTCACCAGCGCCGCCATCTATTGTATCGTTACCATTGCCTGAGCGGAGCGTATCATTACCATTGCTTCCGATTAGATAATCATCGTAGTTTGTACCTGTGATATTTAATTGTTCGATATTCTTGTAGCTAAACACTGTTGTGTCCGGCGTCGTCGAAATTACTACAGTGTTATTAGTAGGGTTGAAAGTCGAAGTAATTCCGGTGGTAGCACTGCTATAACTCAAAGACAAAAAGTCGTTACCTGTTCCCCCGTCTACTGTTTGAGTTACTAACGTCGATAGGGAGCCGAAATTAAAGGAATCATCGCCATTGCCACCATTGAGGATATTATTGCGATCGCCACCATCGAGAGTATCATTGCCATCGCCCCCATTGAGAGTATCATTGCCATCGCCACCCCTCAAAATATCATTGCCACTTAAGCCTTGAATAATGTCATCACCCCCTTGACCATTGATGACATCATTTGAATTGTCAAATCCACTAACATTGTTGTCTAGGTCGTTTAGGAAGGTGACTGTATTTTTTTTAAAGACAGTGTTTTGGGTGAAGTTGGCATCGAAGACATCAAAGCTGTCAGCGATCGCAGTTTGCCCATAAAACAGAATATTGCCCAAATCTACAGTCGCTCCAGTAGATTTTGTGAGGTTATCCAAGTTTTCCAGAGCAAAGTTTTCCAGGATGAATCTGGCATCACCATACCCTTGAAAGCTGATTTCTAAACTTGTGCCATTCTGGGTAAGAAGCAAATTTTTGGCAGTGAAACCACTATTGTCCTGGAATATCAAAGTATCCACTTCGGCAATGACTGCTGCTGTCGGGTTTATTCCTTCACCTACTCCAGTAAAATCGGCGATTGTATAAGTGCCAGTATTAATCGGGTCTGTGCTTCTTACGCCATTCGTGTTGTCTCCGATTAAGCCTTTGTAAACAAATTTATCCTTACCACCGCCGCCTGTGAGGCTATCTTTACCACCACCGCCTGTCAGGCTATCATCGCCATTACCACCGTTGAGGGTGTTATTACCAGTGGCACCAGAGGCTGTTAGAGTATCATTGCCATCGCCTCCAGAAAGCAGGTTCTTGCCAGATGACCGAGAGCCGAAGTAGGAGTCCGAATATTGGTAAACATAGCCAGAAATGTCTAGAAAATCATTGCCATCGGCTCCAAAAAGCAGGTTATCGCCTGACGATCCACTAGCGCTCAAGGTATCATCACCAGCACCACCTTTGAGGGTGTTATCGCCTTCTGAGCCAGAGATAGACGCTGAATACTCCCCACTGCTTCCACTCCCAGAGATGGAGAGAGAATCATTGCCGTCGCCTCCATCTAAGAGGTTATCGCCAAATGAACCGCTAGCATTTAAAGTATCATCACCAGCACCACCGTTGAGGGTATTATTGCCTAAAGAGCGATCGTCGTAGTCTGGTGCGTAGGAATAGTACTTGTAGCTGCCAGAGGCGAAGAGAAAATCATTGCCATCGCCACCATTAAACAGATTATTGCTTGAGGGAGAGTCAGCATACAGAGTATCGTCACCAACACCACCGTTGAGGGTATTATTGCCTGCACCACCCCTCAAAATATCATTGCCACTTAAGCCTTGAATAATGTCATCACCCCCTTGACCATTGATGACATCATTTGAATTGTCAAATCCACTAACATTGTTGTCTAGGTCGTTTAGGAAGGTGACTGTATTTTTTTTAAAGACAGTGCTTTGAGTGGAGTTAGCATCGAAGACATCAAAGCTGTCGGTGATGGTAGTTTGCCCATAAAACAGAATATTGCCCAAATCTACAGTGGCTCCAGTAGATTTGCTGAGGTTATCAAGGTTGGACAGGGCAAAATTTTCCAGGATAAATCCGGTATTACCAAACCCTTGAAAGTTGATTGACAAACTTGTGCCATTCTGGGTGAGGAGCAAGTTTTGAGCAGTGAAGCCACTGTAGTTCTGGAAACTTAGGATATCTACTTCGGCAATGACTGCTGCTGTGGGGTTTATTCCTTTACCTACTCCACCGAAATCGGGGATCGTATTAATGTAGTTTGAGCCGCCGTAAAGAAATATATCGTTGCCACCGCCACCAGTTAGAGTGTCGTAGTTATCGTAGTAATCTAAAGTGCCCTGTAGGGTGTCGTTACCGCTGGTTCCAATGATAATTGCCATAAGTTTTTCCTACCTGGATCGATTTTTGGAGTAACTTTAGTTGTCAATAATCGAGTTAATGCTGTTTGATGGCACAAATAATCTGCCAAAAGTTGAAGCTTTCGGCATACCTTATTCAGTCTTTAGATAGAGTCGCAAATTGTTCATTAAAGACTTCCTTTTTAATTCACTGGCAAACATTACTATCCGAGTATTAAGGACTATCTAAGTCTTAAGCACTGGACAAAATTTAGTTGGTTTGTCAACGCATAAGTCTTACTAGTTTCAAAATAGGTAGGGGACACTTGAGACAGCACAAAACAGGAAATCTTTATAAATTCGTTATCAGCGTAGCTTGCCGCCGTAGGCCTCGCCTTTGAAAATTCTATCTGGAAATAGGAAACATCAAAATAACCCAACAATAACTAAATACCGAATATTTACTTAGATGTCTATCTTTTAAAAAAATCTTTGCATACTCTTCATATTCATAATCGTTCAAATAATGGGGGTAGGAAAGTGATGTCTACGGCCGCAAGCTACGCAAACAATGGTAATCAAAATCTGATAAATTAAGTACACCAAGATGCTAAATATATATAATACTTTATGAGTAATGGTATAAAAAAGCTTGCTGTTGCTAAACCCAAGCGAGTTGCGATCGCAATCTTTTCTTTCACCGTCCTCGTTTACAGCCAAGTTGCATCAGCTGCCTTAACTTTACCCCTACGCAGCAAGAAGGGGATGGTGGTTTCAGCCCATCCCCTAGCAAGTGAAGCGGGAATTTTGATGTTACGCAAAGGGGGTAATGCAGTGGATGCAGCTGTAGCCACAACCTTTGCTCTTTCTGTAGTTGAGCCTTTTTCAGCCGGAATCGGTGGCGGCGGATTTTTATTGATGCACTCTGAGAAAACTGGCGAGATGAAAGCGTTAGATTTCCGCGAACGCGCACCCCTAAAAGCCACAAAAAATATGTATCTAGATGCAGCAGGAAAGGTGCGTCCGAATGCAAGTATTAATGGTTATTTGGCAGTAGCGACACCAGGAACGGTGGCGGGACTTTATGAGGTGCATCGCCGCTATGGTAAGCTTTCTTGGCAAGAGGTGATGAAACCTGCGATCGCACTCGCTAAAGATGGCTTTATTCTTGGCAATGTGCTAACCGAAAGGCTGAACCAGCGCCAGGAAGCAATTCTCAAGAATCCCGCAGCGCGAGAAATTTTCACTCGCAATGGTGAATTTTATCAACCAAGGGAAAAACTTGTGCAGCGCGATTTGGCACGCACTTTAACAGCAATTGCCGAAAATCCCCAAAGTTTTTACACCGGAAGTATTGCTCGCGCGATCGCTTCTGATATGGTAAAAAATGGTGGTTTAATTTCTCTCGAAGACCTGAAAGCCTACAAACCAATCTGGCGCACTCCTGTTTGTGGCAACTTCCGCAAAGCTAAAATCTGCTCAATGCCACCACCATCATCAGGAGGCGTTCACCTATTGCAGATTTTAAATATTATCGGTGACACCGATCTAAAATCTTTGGGATGGCATCATCCAGACGCGATACATTTAATGGTAGAGGCAATGAAAATTGCTTATAGCGATCGCTCAAAATATTTAGGCGATCCTGATTTTGTCAAAGTCCCCGTACAAGAACTGCTCAGTCCAGCTTACGCCAAAAAACGCCGTCAAGAAATTAATATGCAAATGGCTCGACCCTCCACCGAAGTCAAGCCAGGAGATTTAAATTCAAAATGTCTGCGTCTTCCTTCATCCCCTTGTCTTCCGCACGAATCTCTCCAAACCACTCATCTGAATGTTGTGGATGAACAACACAACGCCGTCAGTCTGACTTTCACCATTAATCTCAGTTTTGGTGCTGGTGTGGTGACACCGGGAACTGGAATTATTCTCAACAATGAGATGGATGATTTTGCCGCTGCGCCAGGAGTGCCTAATGCTTTTGGTTTAGTTGGTAACGATGCCAACAGCATTGCACCCCGCAAAACTCCTCTATCCAGTATGACTCCTACAATTGTCACAGAAAATGGTCATTTTCGGATGGCGGCGGGTGCGCCTGGTGGTAGCACCATCATCACCCAGGTTTTGCAAGTAATCCTGAATGTGCTGGAATACAACATGGATGTTGGTGCGGCTATTTCTGTTCCACGCATACATCATCAATGGCTGCCAGATGAGTTGCGCGTTGAATCTTGGGGCTTGGATGCTTTGACTTTGCAAGACTTACGCCGTCGGGGGCACAAAATTAAGGAAACTACTCCTTGGGGTAATGGTAACGCGATCGCTATTACATCTGATGGAATTTTAGAAGGAGCCGCCGATCCTCGCGGCGAAGGTTCCCCCAGAGGTTTGTGAGGAAGACGCGGGGACACAAAAAATAACTAATGACAAATGACAAATGACTATTGATTTTGGATTGTTGACTCTGCGTAGCTGCTGCTGCCAAACTCGTTTGCCCGTGCGCTAGGTACTAGTGTCCAACCTGCTTTCAAAAGTTTTTGATAAGTTGCCCAACCTTTAGAGCCACCTGGTATTTGATAATCTGGGACTGCAAAATGTCCAAAAGCTGTGTAAGGACGCCAAGGTTGATTGGGTTCTGTCTGCAAATACAAAATTTTCTCTCCATCGCCACCAGACTTAGATAACCAGCACATTTGTCGATGCATTGCAAACTCCTTTGCTTTTAGCTAATGATGCATAATAGCTTATCTTTGTCAAGCTAATTATCACCCTTGGGGATAATTTTTGCCTAGTACTTTAGACAAAATGTAATTAAGTTCTATCCACTGCGAGATAATTGCTTAATAACTTATAGCCTGGAAGACAGCTGCTAACGGGACATAAAGATAAACAGCCTTGGCTCACCTTGTTTATTGGGTGAGATTTTTCTCATGTTATCCGCGTTTTTTGCGATCGTGTGTAACAATCACTACTATTTTGGCTGAGGCTCGGAATTAGACTATTTGTTTTTCTGCTGAGATATATAAGCGCAGATTCTAGAAGTTATACCAATTTGAAAAAAGAATGCGACAAATAGACCATTTGTAGAGACGCGATTCATCGCGTCTTTACCCAAGGATGTGTTGCAATCATTAATTGAATTAGTATTAGTTATAAATCGTTGATTAAACACTTTGAGCAAACAATATAAAATCTATTTTGATGTTGGTTGTATACAATCTTCCGTTTGATGACGAGAAACAATTTCGTATTTATCTATAAGCTAAATTTAAATCCCCGACTTTTTAAAAAGTCGGGGATTTGAGCAAACAAGTTGGGTTATTAGAAGGATGGAGCATACAACTTATCGCCGACAATTTCGCGAATTGTCTCTACTAGTTGGCTGTATGCAAAGTTAGATAAAACTGGTTGTGCTGTTTGCAACTGAATTTCTCGATCTAAATCAATCCATGACTTGCAGCCAGCGTATTTGGCGTAATAGGGAATTTCTTGCTCAAGCGGTAGTTTATATGTCCGTAGGAGGAGGATATAAAGGGGCTGACGTGCCTTCCATTTGAGGCGATCGCTAATAAAATGCTCGTTCCAAATATGGAAGGGAAGTAAGTTGTTGACAATAGATTCGTCACTACAGGGCAAAATATCTGTAATTTCAGCCCAACTACCAATGCGAACTGTTTCAGGATGCCAGCCTGATGTTACTGGATAGACGTTATTGGCATATTCAGCTTTCAGCATGAAAGCTTGTTGATGTTCATAAGTAGGATAAAGCAGAATTTGCTTGTGAGCAACTTGGAAATGTCCATTTCGTTCGTGGATACCGCCTTTGCGGAGCAACATAATTGTTTTGCCACTTTCCAAGGCATTTATGGCAACTGCCCATTCTTTGAGAGCATGAAAAGTTGTAGTCAATTCCATCGGCATCTACTGTAACTCTGATTTAATTTGAAGCTAAGACTGATAAAGTGTGAACCTATCCAAGGCAATAAATTAGGAAAGCGATCGGTGTTTCCAATTTTTCTGGCGTCCAGTTAGCAAAAACAGCAAGTTATAGACGTATTGATAGTTTACAACCACCCTATTCTTTATTCTGGAGACAGGTAGAACAAGATGCATTGCCCTATTGTATCGAAAACAATATTTCTATCCTTGCTTATTCGCCTTTAGTACAGGGGTTGTTAACAGGAGATTTGCTCTCAGTCATAAATTTGACCCAATAGATAACCGTGCTAAAAATAAACTGTTTCAAGGCGAAACTTTGAACTTGCCTAACAAGCACTAGAAAAACTGCGTCCTATAACTCTTCTTAATAATTGTACCCTTGTTCAGTTAGCTTTAGCCTGATTAATTGATCAACCTCAAACAAACGCACAGACGCGTCATAGCGGCTTGTCGCCAAATGCATTAGCCGCCCAAATCAAGCTTTCTACAGCCGAATTGGCAGAAATTGATGCCATTAGCAGTATTGTCACCGATCGTCTGGATGACAATCAGATTATGTGGAATTGATGACAATGTAGTTTTGTTGCGATGCTTAATCTATCTAAGATCCCTTTAACTTTCTTCAAAAGAGAGTTGGGGATCAAATTTATGGGCTAGATTGCAAAATCTAACAAAACATCAACTTTCGTAAACCAAGGGTTGCAACTCACAAATGTAAGTGATAATTTAGATAGTAGGACACAAAACAAAATAAACCAAACAAAAGGGTCAATGACTTAGTGTCCCCTCGTCATCAGCCCAAGCAAATTTCAGCATATCAAATGTGATAAAAGTGGCAAAAAGCCTAATGTAGAAGGCAAAGCCAAATCCTAAAGCGGAAAAACGCAAGAATGCTGAGTTTGTTAGTTTTTTTAGTCCACCCTAGTTATTAACCTTCAGTTAGTTAATCAGTTTAAAATTTGAAATCTGTAAACTCGATAAAACCTGGTCAACCTCGACCAGGTTTTTGGCATTTTATTGTAATATGATTTTCTCAGTACGGCAGAGATTATGGGTGGGGCTTTGTTGGGTTGAGCGACAGATAAACCCAACCTACATCAGTATAATTTTTAGTCTTAGCTGAACTGTATTAAAGCGTATTGGACTCTAGCTAATTTTCCAGCAGCGAATAAAATAAGACAGCAACATATCCTGCGAGGAAAATTTGATGAAAAATTATCGCTTTTTAACTAAGATTACTACAATTATGATTGTAGCTGCACTTTCTTTTTCTTGTAAATCTTCTGTTAGTAAAAATGCAGAACAGGCAAAAGCAACTGAGAAACCGAAGCCAGAACAAAATCTTATCTATGGCGATTTAATTATTAAAGAACAATCAGATTATCTAATGATTCCTGTTAGTCTTGCAGAACAGAATGAAGATAAAGGAGTTGATTTAAACCTTTCACGTTCTTATGAAAAGGAAAGAAATAATCAATTGTATAACATCATCTTTTATCAAAAGCAAGGTGGTGAAGCTCATCTTTTATTAAATAAAAAAGCCATTGTCGCTTCCTTCGATTTATTGGAAGTAAAAGCGGCTAACAAGCCTAATACAAGAGTTTGGTTATATAAAATCATTGACCAAGATACAAATATAGATAAAAAACTTAATAGCGAAGATGCTACTATTGGCTATCTTTCTGATATATCAGGTAAGAACCTCCAGCAAATTACCCCAAATAATACTCGAATCATCAGTTGGGTTGTTGTTCCAGGTCAAAATGCAATTTTTCTAAAAATTCTTAAAGACTCGGATAATGATAAAAAGTTTACAAAAGAAGATAAAACAAATTTTGTGAGGGTTAACCTCGATAAAATCGGTATGGGAACTGAGATTATTAGTGACCAAATAGAGCAAGAAATTAAATCTTACGTTTTTAAATAATTAAATAAGTGTATTTTAAACTTGACAGGGCAAATTTTAGCTGGTAATGAACCGCTAAAATTCCTTTGCTCTTTAGCGATCGCCTTTTCTACAGGTGGATTCGTTCATATTTTGATAGCCATCAACAAAAATTGCCAAAACTAATCCATAAACTTGACAATTATTCGTAGATTACGAGTAACATTGAAAACATATAATTTACGACGCAAAACACAAGGTAATGTCTGAGGAGAACTATGTAAGTAACTTCTGGCGCTCGCATAATTTTCGCTTGGAGCCTTGGGGGAATGACTATGAGCCGCCAATTCAAATCAGTGATGAACTTTCGCTCTCTGAAAGCGATGTTAACCCGACAGTAGAGACTGAGAATTGGGAATGTTTTCAGTCGCCTGAACCGCGATCGCTACCTAATCGCCTTATCTTTATTGATGGGCGTCGTCGCCTGGATGCTGGACTCGTTGGTGGCAATGGCAACACCATAATATACGGTGTGTTTGGAACAATTGCTGTGGGTGCGGTGGTAGTAGATAAAACTATTCCCAAGGCGAGTTGCATTGAAATTGATGTTCGTCGAGTTTTGGGTTTTGGCGGTGAGCAAGAGGCTGTATCAACATCCATCCCTTGTCCTTTAGGAAGTAAAGCAGAATTACTCTACAAAGCAATTAAAAGCAATCAACCAAATACTCCTGAAGCTCGAAGTGCAATTGTTCAAAATGCCATGCTAGCCGCAGAAGAACAGCTAGTAAGCAAACTAGATATAAAAGATACGAATACTTTGGTAATTCGAGATGGAGCATTACGATATGAATCTCCAACTTTTACCTTGGGCTACATTAAGACAATGCATAAACAATACTTGTCTGAAAAATATGCTGCCCTTCTGTGGAAATTATTACCAGGACAACGCACGCCTATTTTTAATATTAAAGATAGATTGCAATACTCATGGTATTTAAAATCTGGTAATTATCAACATTCCCCACAACAACTCGGCTACCACGATTTACATGGTATTGTGCGCCTGGAATTATCTAGCAAAATTGACATTGAAAAAGCTCAAGAAATAGCCAATCAAACTTGCTATTTAATTCCCAATTATGCTTCCCATCCATCACGAGATCCGCGCGCGCCACAAAACCTCGCACCTGTTAGCGCTTTGGAACGGGAATTAGGCAGAAGAATGGGTGATGCAATACTAATTAAGCGGCGGCTGCAATGTTTTCTGGCATCTTTTGGAGGTAATAAATGATATCTTCTGAACCAATCGGTTTTGTACTTGGTACTCAAGAAGCTACTCCTTTGGAATTTTGGATTGCAGTGGATGTCAAAAAAGTTTTACGGCTAGATGATGTTGTAGAGGTGCAAACTCAACGTCCTGATGGTGCGGGAATTGTGCGTTTTTACGGTGTGGTAGACTATGTTCGCACTCAATACGAAGGAGCGCAGTTTGATACTGATACTTTTTTAGTTGCCAAAGAAGGTATTTTACCAATAAATATTTCTTACACTGCTCACGTCCAAGTCACAAGAATTGAGCCAGAAGAGTATTTACCTCCACAACCGGGCGATCCGGTTCGCCTAGCTGTAGATAAGCAGTTAGCATCGGCATTATATTTTGACAGCATGGATACCCCAATTCCGGCTGGTATTATGAATAACGGCAATGCGGCTTATTTTAACTACTCATTTATCAATGGTGAAAAAGGCGCTCATGTAAATATCTCTGGTGTTTCTGGTGTGGCTACTAAAACATCTTACGCTTTGTTTTTACTATATTCAATTTTCAATTCTCCGGCTTTAGGTTCTTACAAAGCTAATACGAAAGCACTGATTTTCAATGTTAAGGGTGAAGATTTATTCTTTTTAGACAAGCTGAATCAAATTTATGGTAATTCAGGAAAAGAAAAAGATAAAAATAAATATGAAATTTTAAAATTGCCAGTACAACCTTTTAAAAGTGCAAGTTTTCGGGCTGCGCCAAAAAGAGATTCTCGGACTGTTGACTCTGACTTAGAACAGCGTTCTGAAGGGATATCAGTTTATTTGTGGAGTATTCGGGAACTGTGCCGCGATCGCCTGTTTCGGTTTTTGTTTACTGGTGAAGATTTAGACCGAGGAAATTTATCCTATTTAGTGACGACGGTAGAAGAACGATTAGCACGGGTAGCAGAAGAAAATGACCAGAACGATCGCAACAGTCGGCGCAAAGTCCAAGCTCATTTAGAAGTAGAAGCCTTTGGAGAAGAGAATAAAACAAAGATTAAGACATTTAGAGAATTAATTGACTTTTTAGAAGACAAACTGCTTAACGATGAAGATAGAGAAGAAAATAGGCGTTGGTTAGGACGAAATGTCCCAGCTACAGCAGAAGCAATGATTCGGCGTTTGTACGGTATCAGTAGTGAAGTTAGCCATTTAATTCGCGGTGATTTATCACCAGATGAAGTTGCTAAATACCAACTCAATCCAATAGCTTCAGATGCTCAACTGACTGTCACTGATATCCACAAACTCAGTGCCCGTGCTCAAAAATTTGTTGTGGGTGTTTTACTACAAAAGCTATTTTTTCAAAAAGAGAAGCAAGGAAGAGAACCTGTTGTTTTTATTGTCCTTGATGAGTTGAACAAATACGCGCCTCGTGATGGACGTAGCCCGATTAAAGATTTACTGGTAGACATTGCAGAACGCGGGCGATCGCTAGGAATTATCTTAATTGGTGCCCAGCAAACAGCCTCAGAAGTCGAACGGCGCGTTGTGGGACAAGCGGCTATTCGTGTTGTCGGGAGATTAGATTCAGCAGAAGCAGAACGTCCAGAATACAACTTTCTGACGGGTTCTTGTCGCAAGCGAGCTTTATTTCTAAAATCTGGCACAATGTTTGTGCATCAACCAGAAGTCCCCGCCCCAATTTTAGTTAACTTCCCCTTCCCCGCTTACGCCACTCGCAAAGAAGAAGTGTTTTTAAGCCAAGCAGAAATTACCAGCATCGAAGCTGATATTGACCGTTTTTAGGAGGAATTGTGCGTTTAATTCATACATCTGACTGGCATTTGGGGCGTCACCTCAAAGGCAAGGATCGTACCCCGGAAATTGAATTTGCTCTTCAGGAACTTTTACGACAAGCCAAAGAATTAGAAGTTGATGCGGTGTTAATCGCAGGCGATATTTTTGAAACTCCTAATCCTCCATCTGATGCTGAATGAGTTGCGTATCAGTTTTTTGAGGGGTTGCGAAATGCCAAAATCCCAGCAATTGCGATCGCAGGTAATCACGATTCTGCTTCCCGCTTTGATGGGATCGCTAATCTCTTGTCTTTAGCTGGCGTGCAGATTTTAGGGAAACCTCGTCGCGTCAACCAAGGAGGTTTGATTACCCAAGAAACGCTCAATGGCAAATTGCGTGTAGCTGCAATGCCTTTTGCTTCAGAACGGCGACTATTGACAGTTGAAAATCTCTGGACAATGGATGAATTGCAGCAAATACAGCACTACAGAGACAGGGTAGACTACTTGCTCAAAAATTTAGCTGGCGGCTTTCAAGATGATAGCGTTAATATCCTCATGGCTCACCTGACTATCGATGGTGCTAGGTTAGCTAACTCCGAAGCCCGTCATCACACCAAAGAAACCTACGCCTTGGCTGGACAAAGCCTACCCGCTGAAGCTCAGTATATAGCTCTCGGACACATCCATAAATCTCAAGAAATTCCAATTGCAGCTCCTACTTACTATTCAGGTTCTTTGATTCAAGTGGACTTTGGCGAAGCTGAAGAAGATAAGGGATTTTATCTGATTGATGTTGAACTTGGTTCTCCCGCCAAAAAACCAGAGTTTATATCTATCCCCTGTCAAAAACCTTTGAACATAGTCGAATGTGAATTGAGCAATTATGAAGAAAAACTAGAACCACAACGCAATCACCCAGGCTATCTGAAGGTAATTATCAACTTGCAAACACCTCAAATGGGGTTAGCTGACAAAATTCGGAAAATTTGTGGCGATAAAGTGCTGCAAATTGAGCCACGTTTTCCAGAAGTGGAATCAAAGCAAGAAAAATCTGTAAATCGCGAAGAGTTCGATCCAGTGGAAGAATTTAAACGCTACTTCCAAGAAGAATTAAACACAACGCCTCCTCTTGCCGTTGTAGCAAAATTTGAAGAACTATACAAGGAAATTAAGGAAAACCAAGATGCGACCGCTTGAACTGACTTTAGAAGGTTTTACCAGTTTTCGCAATCAGACAAAGATTAACTTTGAGAAGTTGGAAGTATTCGCTATTACTGGCCCAACAGGCGCAGGCAAATCATCTTTACTCGATGCGATGACTTTAGCATTATATGGGAAAGTAGCAAGAAAAACTCAACCCAAAGAATTATTGAGTCAGGGGAGTTTAAAATTACAGGTATCATTTCGCTTTTTAGTAAATGAAACGGAGTTTTTAGTCTTTCGCTCATGGTTATATCGTACTAGAACGTCCCAGCTTACTTTTAAGTTAGAAAAGCGGATAAATGGCGAGTTTCAACCTTTTGGAGAACAAAAGTAAGCAGAGATTAATGCCGTTATCGAGAAAGTTTTAGGAATGAATTTTGAAACTTTTACAAAAGTTATTTTGCTTCCTCAAGGTCAATTTGATGAGTTCCTCAAAGGTAAAAGTACTGAACGGCGTCAGATTTTAAGCAATCTGGTTGGATACGAAAAAATTTTTCCAGATATGTGTACGCAGGCTGGGAAGCAAGCTAACTTTCTTGAAGGTGAATGTAACGTAATTCAAGAACAGCTAAAAAATCTGGATTTCTCATTAGATTTAGAACTGAATTCTCAACGACGCGATCGCTCTGAGTTTCTCTCACAAGAATTACTTAGATTACATGAAGCAGTTACCAAAGCACAAACAGGTTTAGCCGCAGAAAAAGAATTATTACAACATCTGAAAGCTTTAGCAGATTGGCAAGAGCAACTTGAGGAATTAAATAAACAAGCTATAAACATAAGTAAATTAAAACAGCAATTAGAACAAGCGCGAGTTGGCGATCGCTTATCAGCCATCTGGACATCAGTCAATTTGGCTCGCAATCAATATGACAAAACTCATGCTGATGTTGAGATTGCTGCCAAAGCTTTGATTGAGAAACAATCAGCTTTTAAAATTCAAGAAGATAAATTCAATCAAGCACAAGCCTACCACACTGAAATTGCACCTCAGCTAAAACAGCGAGAAGAAGCTCTTACTACTGCCAAAATATATGAACAACAGCGTCGTCAAATTAACAATGAAGTAAAGAGGGTAGAAGAAGTATTAGCAGATAAAGTCAAGCTTTTAACTGAGGCTGATAAAGCTGTCAAAAAAGCTGAAGCTGAATTAATGCAAAAAAATCAGATATTGACTAGAGTTAATAATGAAATGTCTCTATATTCCTCTGGTGGTGAGAGATTAGAGCAGCTTAATCAAGTTACACCTCTACTAATTAAATGGGAAGGAGTTCAAAAGCAAGTTGAAAGCGATCGCACCAAACTACAACAAATTACTCAAGAGTTAATCACCACTGAGTCTGATTATCTGTCTGCTATTTTAAATTTCCAAAAATCTGAAGCAGAATGCGAGCAATCTCGTGTTGAATTAGATACTGCTAGACAAAACAATTATGCTGCGGCTTTACGTGCATTGCTACATACTAACGATGATTGTCCAGTTTGTGGTGGAGTTTGTCCAGAAGCCCACTTATTACCACAACTAGAATCTTCTGATAATATCGAAACGCTAGAAAAACGTGATCGCGCTGCTGAACAAATCCGTCAAAAAGCTGCTGATACTAAAACTAAAGTTGAAACAATCAGGGATAATCTAAAAAAACAAGAAATTGAATGTCGTCAAATATTAGCAAAAAAAGAAGCCGATCTGAAGGCAGAAACACAACAAATTATTGTTATCTTAAAAACAGACAAATGGAAAGTTAAAGTACTTGAACAGGAACGCCAAGCATTACATGAAAGTGACGCTAAGTATCAACAATGTTTAAGAAATAAAGAGAAAACAGTTACAGAAGTTCAAGTAAGCGAACAAAATTTAAAGTCTGCAACAAGTAATTTATCAGATAAGCAAACCCAACATCAAGATGCAGCACATGAAGTAGAACGTCAAAAAACACAACTTCAGGAAATATCAGACAAACTATCCAAACTTACTGGAAGTGAGTCTTACGATCATTTATTCCAAAAGCTAGAACGAGATAAACAAGAGTTAGAGCATCGTATTCAGCATCAAACCCATAACTATCAAACTGCTCGCGATGAATTTCGGCAAGCTCAACAAAGTGATGTCAAAGCAAGAAAAGACTTTGATTTAGCTTCTACTGAAAAACAACACCTAGAAACTGAATGGCAGACTAGTTTACTATCTGTAAACTTTACAGAAAAAATATTTCAACAATCTAAAGTAGATCCAGAATTACAAAATCAATGGCAGCAAAAAATTGAAGATTACAAGACTAATAAAATTGAGTTGCAAACTAACGTTCAGCGAGAAACTGATGCAATTGGTGACAGAACTACTAAGGCAGAAATAATTGCACAGTATGAAAAAATTGTAGCTGATGCTGGAGAAAAATATAAACAAGCACAAGATGAATACAACGATTTAAAACTTGTGATTGCTAAAGCTGAAGAACAGCAAGAGCAAGTAGAGAAATTGCAAGCACAACTATCTAGCAAACAACAAGAGCTAGGAATATATAAAATTTTATCCAAAGAGTTGAGATCGGATCGATTTCAAGACTATATTCTCCAGCATTTTGAGCGAGAATTAGTAGAACAAGCAACAGTGTTTCTGCTCGAACTTACAGAACAGCGATATGCATTGAAATACGAAAAAAAAGACTATAAAGTAGAAGATAACTGGAGTGGTGGCGAATCGAGACGAGTGCAAACACTATCTGGTGGTGAAACCTTTGCTACTTCTTTATCACTGGCTCTGGCACTTTCAGAAAAGTTGTCTAGAGGAGCTAAGTTAGG
This sequence comes from Nostoc sp. DedQUE08, assembly GCF_034530895.1. Classification (NCBI taxonomy): domain Bacteria; kingdom Bacillati; phylum Cyanobacteriota; class Cyanophyceae; order Nostocales; family Nostocaceae; genus Nostoc; species Nostoc sp. DedQUE08. Next base: position 52,173 of record NZ_JAVRCD010000025.1, on the reverse strand, counting down.
CAGTCTGTTTATAGATGAGGGATTTGGAACATTAGATGCCGAAACTCTGCAAAGTGTCTCAAATATTCTACTGTCTTTGGGAAAACAAGAGAGACTGGTTGGCGTAATTACTCATGTTCCCGCTTTGGGAGAGGAGTTAGGAACACAAATCAAAGTAGAAAAGTTTTTAGAAGGCTCGCGGATTGTTGTAACAGGGATTTCAGCTTAATGGTAGTTTTCTTTTTTATCTAACTATCTTTTTGATAGAAAAATTTACAAGTAGAGACGCAATAAATTGCGTCTCTCAACATCATTTTCTAATGAGATTTAATCTCCCTAGTCAATAGACAAAACCCAATCGTGTAAAAGTTGGTTTACTTTATCAGGTACTTCGTCGTGGGGACAATGACCTGCTGTTAAAAAATGCTCTGTCAATTCCGGGCAATATTGACGAAACTTTCGAGAACGTTCTCTAGCATTCATCCACGGATCGGCTTCTCCCCATAACATCAACAGAGAACAAGTTAATTGCTTTAATAGTACATCAACTTTTTCCCCTTGAGGACTGCTAAAAACTGAAACAAATACATCCAACGCACCCGGATCAAAAGCAGGGCGAGAAATTTCTTCTACCAATTGATCTGTAACTGCACTTTTATCAAGATATACCTTTTCTAAGGTTTGGCGAATTACCCAACGTTGTCGCACATATTGAAATAACACAAACTGAGCTAAAGGTTGTTGAAAAATCCATTTAACTGAGTCACCCAGAAGTTTCTCTAAAGAAGAGGGTTTTTTGGGTGGCTGAATTTCGCTTTGCAAAGCTTCCGGTTCCGATGTCATCTGGCTTTCGCTAAAAGGCCCAGCACTATTGAGCAACACTAATCCAGCCGCACTGTCAGGACGTTGGGCTGCAACACATAAGCAAGCATAACCACCAAGAGAATTACCTGCTAATACTGCTTTTTCACCAATCACTTCGCTGATAAAATCATGGAGTTGGTCGCGCCACAAGTCGCCACTATACTGCAATTTTGGTTTTGCCGATCGCCCGAATCCCAAAAGGTCGATCGCAAATACTTCAAAATCTTGACACAATCCTGTGATATTCTTGCGCCAGTGGTCTGTGGAAGCACCAAATCCATGTACCAAAAGCAAAGGCGGACGTTGCGTTTGTTTCTCTCCCGCACGCACGTAGTAAACGTTGTGCCCGCGCCACTGCCAATATTTGCCAGGAATTGGAGTTGTAGAGGAGGCTGTAGTTGCCTGCATGATTTAAAGAAATGTTAAGGAGCTTTTAATAATTGTAGGCTACCTGAGGGGATTGGGGCAGGGGAGCAATCAATTCAAAATTCAAAATTCAAAATTCAAAATTAAAGAACTCCTGCCTTCTGCCTCCTCTTTCCCAATGACAAATGACTAATGATTAATGACTAATGACAAATGACAAATGACAAAAAAAATTACAGGCAAAACTAAGCTACTAGGGGTAATTGGGCATCCGGTGGAGCATTCGCTGTCGCCAGTGATGCATAATGCAGCGATCGCACAATTAGGATTAGATTACGTTTATCTGCCTTTTGCGATTGAACCACAGAATTTAGAGGTGGCGATCGCAGGTTTTGCTGCTGTTGGGGTTGTCGGCTTTAGTGTGACAATACCTCACAAACAGGCAATCATTCCCCTACTCTCAGAAATTACACCCCTGGCTCAAACTATTGGAGCCGTGAATACTGTTAGCCGCCAAAATAACAAATGGGTAGGCACAAATACAGATATAGAAGGATTTATTGCCCCTTTGCAGACAACATATAAACAAGATTGGAGTCAGAAAGTAGCGGTAATTTTAGGCAATGGTGGTGCAGCAAGAGCTGTTGTCGCAGGTTGTACTCAGTTAGGTTTTGCCCAAATTCATGTTGTTGGGCGCAATATGCAGAAATTAGAAGAATTCCGCAATAGTTGGAGCAATTCACCCCTTGCTGAGAAATTCCAGGTTCATCAATGGGAGAAATTACCAGAACTAATTCCTCAAGCAAATCTGCTGGTAAATACAACTCCGATTGGGATGTATCCCAAAGTCGATGAATCGCCTTTGAATGTAGAAGAAATTGCGAATTTACCAACGGGTGCGATCGCTTACGATTTAATATATATTCCTAAACCAACGCAATTTCTCCAGCAAGCACAAAAACAAGGTGCAATTGCGATCGATGGATTAGAAATGCTAGTTCAACAAGGGGTAGCAGCATTAAAAATCTGGTTGCAGCAGGAAACTTTGCCTGTAGAAGTGATGCGTCAAGCATTACAAAATCACCTGGGTTTGGGAAAATGAAACGTTCTATAGAACTCCTACTTGCTTATTTCGGTGCGTAATTGATTCCTTAAAAATCAATACAGTTCAAAATGAGCAACAAAATCCAGATGTAGAGACGCGATTTATCGCGTCTTAAAAGACCAATTATCTACACCAACAACCCTTAACCCAAGCGTGTTGCCTTAAAAATCTCATTAGGAAATACGTATCTACGGACGTGTAATTACTTGGTTAGCAAACCAAGAAAGTATAAAAACTCTAGTATATTTTCGCCTATCAATTTAGCATTAGCCCCAATAGGATGTAGCGGAATACATATCACTCGCCAGATTAACAGGTGCGTTCTTAGCTAAATGACTATTAAGAAACCTTTGCTAATCAAGCAACCGCAAGTTGGAAAGCTCATCCGTGAACTTCGTGGCATAACCGATCTTACCCAAGAACAGTTTGCAGCATCTTTAGGTATAACTTATTCGACGGTAAACCGTTGGGAGAAAGAATATACCAAGCCTTCATCTCTAGCTATGCAAAAGATTGAGGGGATGTTAAAGGAGATGGGCGAGCTGGGGCAGAAAGTGTCGGTGAAGTATTTATCGAATTAGAAAGCAGCCAGAGAGGCTTAATTGAAGTTACTTTCCCCCAATTAACAGGTTATCGCTACGACATAACCACAAACAATTCAATTCTAATTTTAGCGATGTTTGCAGATATGCATATTCTGCGGATTACTCAACCTTTGAGTTTGAGTTTACCGTAGCCGATATTTTTTGCACTTTTGAAGACGAGTTTAGCTTAAAAACGCGCAAAAACTCCCAAAATTTTTTTCTTAATTGAACAGCCAATACTTTTCAGTCAACCTTATCTAGGACTGTACAATGTTTGATTACTCTACCCCCGCTTTAGCTACATATCTTAATATTTCTTCGCCAAGAGCAGCTTGCACTAACGGCAGCAAAGTTGCGGTTATCAATACTGAAGGTGTATGGGAAGTAGAAAGTAATGGGACGAAAAAACTAATCCCAAACTCTAATTATGATGCTCGTGACATAGTAGCAATTGACGGCAAAACTTATGTCTTAGCTGTTCCAACAGGACTAGTAAAAATAAAAACTGACGGAACTAAGCAAAAAATAGTTAGCAACAAAGCTAATTCAAAGACACGGGTAAAATTTTTGCAAGATTGGATTATTTACCAGTCTGCAAATACTCTATCAATTTATGATAAAAACCTCAACTTTAAAGCCAAACAGAGCTATGGCGTAACTGAGGTAATGGATTTTGAGTATAAAAACGGGTATCTCTATACTAGTGGCTACCAGCAACAAAAGAGGTTAGGTATTCCCGTCCAGGTAGCTTTTCTTTACCGAATGGTTTTCGATGGAGCAAAAATATTTGCTTTGGCAAATTTAGCAGGAAATAACCAAGGCAAACTTTGGGGCTACAATTCTGCCGATCTTGCTCACGATATGGCAGACACAAGACTTAACCGATTACATATTGTTGAAGACAAGCTTTATGTCCTTGGTTCAGTTTATGGGGGTAACTCAATCTACAGGTGGAATGGCAAAGACTTATTAACAAAGACTTTGATTACCACAGACAGCTATACCAATGCTGCACAAACCCGTGATGAGACAAAGGTTTATATAGGAACTGTTAATCTGACTAATTTTACTGTCGAGCGTGGACAGCTAAGTATTCCAAGAAAGCCTACAACTGCCGGGATGGGAGACGGCAGTAGCAATTTCCCTAAAACTATTTACTCAGATGGCAGTAAAATTTTTGTGGGTTCTTCTGCTGCTTATGCGATCGCCAATAGAGATAATCAAACCTTCATGGGTAAACCCATCTCGCCTTACCGTGGAGATGCATCTCTTTTAGTTGTCTCCAAAAACCTAATGACTCGCCACGCTTGGGTAACACCGGGAAATGGTGAAGTATTGCTATTTACTGATAAGTTTGCAGTAATCAAAACAGATAATAAAAAAAATGACTTGGCTACAAATGTAGGAACTGCCCAAACTTTACCAACAAATACTTATTTCGTTAGGTTTTAATAGAGCAACTAGATTGTAGAGAATATCGTTGCTCAATTCTTTTTTGCAGAAAACTATCAGCCAATACAGTTCAGATAAACCCAAAACCCGGATGTAGAGACGCGATTTATCGCGTCTGGAAAGACCAATTATCTACACCAAGACCCCTTAAACTAAGCGTATTGAACTATACGCAAGATTAATTATTAGTTTTTTGTTGGCGTAGAGTTTACGCCAACAAGTTAGTTTTTTATCCAAAGTCTAATACGTACTTTATATCTTAACGATAATTGCATAGCAGGCTATTAAGCTAAAAGTTTTACCCTGTCTCATCTAACTCTTATTCGATGCAGGATATATTATTTTAACCATTGAGGACAAGTATAGTTCTTGTCCTTTATTTTTTTGAGAAAGTTTTCGCCACAGACTGCATTTTATTCAAGGTAATATCAATAAATTTTAATAGCCTCTTGTTTTTTAGCACAATTTATGTAAATCTCATAACTGTATAATACGGTAAGACTATGTACTTATCGTATTATACCGAAAAATTAGGTGGGTTAGCCAATAAACTCAAAATTTAGTGCCAAGTAAACTTTTTAGGAGATGTAATCGTGAATACATATCAATCGGAGTCAGGCAATAGTTCGACTTCGCAACTGAATTTAGAGACTGATGTTCTAGTCATAAGCGGCGATCCATCAGCAACTTGGGCAACTTGGAATGCTGCTGCTCAAGGGGTAAGAGTGATACTCGTAGATAAAGGCTACTACGGTACCAGTAGAGCAACAGCATCTTCTGGTACTGGTTGCCTCGTAGATGACGAAGGGCGTCCTAGTCGTCGCGCTATAAGAAGCTCATGATTATATGCGCTTGATACGTAATCTCCCCAGCTTCAAAGAGAGATTGAGGGTGAGGACATTTGATTTATACAAGAAGTCTATTCTGTAAGCTGCTAGTCAGGCAACTTTGCTGATTTCTAACCCTGGATTTGCATTTAATTTTGAGTAGACAAATTGGTAGCGATCGCGCTCATACACTTGCCTTTTTTCAACGGATTACTGCCCTCACAGGACGCGATACCATCGACAATATCCGTAATGAAAAGTTACTTAAATATGCACAAGTTAGAGATTTTCTTAACAAGCAGTATTAAGAGCGAATACTACCTGTATTTTAAAGATAGCGAAAGAATGAAGAATGACAATTTTGTTACTTTCTCTTTCCTAAATTAGGAGTTACTAAACTTAAACTTGAACATTCGTGGAGGTCAAATCATGTTTTCTGGAAAAATCGAAAAAGAATTTTTTAGTGAAGAAATTTGGTCAATTTGGCAAACAACTAAATTACCAGACCATCTACAGCTATTAGTGGATCGAGAACTAGGAAAACGCGATATCTGGGAATTGCAGTCTCAAAAGCCTGACGATCGGTCGATTTATCCAAATCTCTATGATGACTCTAGTCATTCAACAAATATTTAACAAAAGAGGTAGTTCTTGCGTAAGGCAGGATAGCATAGCGGTAGCGAGTCCGCCCACTCTGTAAGAGTTGCAAGCTAGCAAGAGCGTCGGCTGGAGGAATACTGCCCTACGCAAGAACTACTGCGATACCTACGACGGTAAATTCGGCTCTGTGAGTAAGGGTTTAAGTCTCCCAGCAAATTCAAAATTTGCTGGGAAACTATCAAGTGGTGGGTCTAAATTCCCCACTGATTGCATTCTGAATTTTGACTTCTCTATTTAATTAATGCAAAATCGAATTCATGCTGCAAATCCCTTCCCAATTTATTTTACGTAGCAAGAGAAGGAATCAAGATTAATGGCACATCTATTTGAACCATTCAAGATTCGTGAAGTTGTTTTTCGCAACCGCATCGCCGTTTCACCGATGTGTCAATATTCCAGTACAAATGGATATGCTAATGATTGGCACGTTATCCATTTAGCTTCTCGCGCAGTTGGCGGTGCAGGTATAGTGTTCACAGAGGCGGCAGCTGTAGAGCCGCGTGGACGCATTAGCCCGCAAGATTTGGGAATTTGGTCGGATTCACATATCGAAACTTTAGCCAAGACTGTGGCATTAATTCATAACTTTGGTGCTGTTTCAGGTATTCAACTTGCTCATGCGGGTAGAAAGGCCAGCACTGCCAAACCGAGTAAGGGAGGGAAAGCATTAGATGAATCTCAGGAAGGTTGGCGTCCCTTAGTTTCGAGTAGTGCGATCGCTTTTAGCCAAGATAGCCCAGTTCCAGAAGCCCTCAGTCTTGAGGGAATTCAAGAAATTATTGACGCTTTTGTTCAAGCAGCCAAACGTTCTCTCCAAGCTGGTTTCAAGGTAGTGGAAATCCATGCTGCCCACGGTTATCTACTGCACCAATTTCTTTCACCTCTTTCTAACCACCGTCAAGATGATTATGGTGGCAGCTTTGAAAACCGGACTCGTCTGCTCAGAGAGGTAGTTCAAGCAGTCCGAGAGGTTTGGCCTCAAACACATCCACTCTGGGTACGCATCTCCGCCACCGATTGGGTAGACAATGATGGCTGGGACATTGAGCAAAGTATTGCTTTAAGTGACAAACTCAAGTCTTTAGGAGTCGATCTCATCGATACTTCATCAGGCGGTACTATACCGGGCGTTCATATCCCAATTAAACCTGGTTATCAGACTCAGTTTGCCGAACGCATCCGCCGCGAAGCTAATATTCATACAGGAGCCGTGGGCTTAATTACATCCCCTGAACAAGCTGACGAGATTATTCGTACAGAAGTCGCTGATATAGTCCTGTTAGGACGCGAACTACTCCGCAATCCTTACTGGCCACACCTGGCAGCCAAACAACTGGGACACGATAAACTCTGGCCTGTTCAATACGATCGCGCTTGGCTGTAAGCTTTCCTCGTTCCCATACTCTGTAGATTAGTGACAACTTAAAGTAATAAACTTCTTGGCATTTGTCAGGAAAAGGGTAAGGGGAAAAGGGGAAAGGAACAATAAAAAACATGAGTCCCTTTTCCCGCCTCTTGCAAAAGTCATTTTTACAAGAGACTCCATGAGCGGAACTCACAAGGAACAATAAAAATATCTCTTCCCCAGTCCCCAGTCCCCAGTCCCCAGTCCCTATTTTTAAGGCAGGTCTGATGTACAATCAGGTGAATTGATTAGAGCAATTATTTGATGTTCTAGTAGAGTTTCACCCCTTGTTTATAAGCATCTACAAAACTCTTGTAGTCATATTCAACTTGAGTTGCATAGTCCACAGCAAAGTTAAAAATTTCGTCTTTGAATACAGCTTTATTACCACTCACAATATCAGTTACTTCTTTGTCAACGCTGACAGGAATAATCGCAGGATCGTAGTCTCGATCGGAGATTGCATGGTTTTTGGCAACCACCTTCCCTGCGTATCCCATCGCATCCATGAATTTTGACTTACTGGTTAACAACTTATAGTCAAAGTCCACTTGGTAGGGTGATTTTTCACGCACCATAAAGGGGATGCTACTGACAGTAGTATAACCAACCAAGGGATCGAGATTGGATAACATCGCTTTCGTAGTGATTGTCACCCTTGCCCCTTCTTGATTTCCGTAGACTGAACTCGGCAGGAAACCTGGAACTGCGATCGCCACTGCGCTACTGCCTTCCTGTTTCATCTCCAAAATGCGATCGTCGTCGCTTGCTGAACTTGGCCCCTCAATCAGCAAGTAATATCGGTACTTCCCAAGACTACCAACACCTGAACCTAATTTAAGCCGAATGTCCTTGAGGGTATAGTAACTGTCGTTGTAGCGCTTACTGATAGGAATTGAGGCGATATAGCTGCTCATAGCCCCAGCAATATCAGAATAGGTGCTGCTGGATACAGGCTGGAGTTCTGAGGCTGTCTTGAAGAGACGATTGTTACTGTTATTTAGCACTGTATACTTTTTTAAAAGCTTAGAACGGCTCTTATCTGATGCCTTTTGAATCAAATCTTTGACTACACCGTTCGTATTGCTGGATTCTAAACGGTATGACAGTTCATCATTGCTTCCCTTAAAGTCATTCATCTTGTTGAGGTAAGCATCCAAGAAGTTTCGCACAACATCCTCAGCATCCGTTGAATTAAAACCATTCTCTTTAGCTACCAACAAAATAGAGATTGCCATCCGTCGCAAGTCCCAAACGTAAGGGCCAAGATAGCCTTCATCAAAGTCGGTGGTATCAAAAACGTTGTTGTCTTTGCTATCTCTTATCGCTCCAAGATTTTGCAGATGCATATCTCCTTCTAACCAGACGGCTGAGGTTGAAGAGTTTACAAATCGTGAACTTGGTAAAGTCTGCATATCACGATAAAAAATGTGAGCCGTCCCCCGATAAAAGGTGAAAAAGCTATCTTTAGCTGTCATCTTTTGCATTTTCGTTGCCAGTTCTTGAGGCAATTGAGAAGCAAAGGGATGATTATATTGGTAAATTTCATTCACCACCCAACTTGAACGGGGAGTTGCAGCTTGAACTGGAGATGCAAACCCCAAAATTAAAATTAAGACAAATATGACGATTGCAGATATGTGGTTAGACATGATAGTTTTTGAGGCGTAAAAAAACTCTTGTGTAGAGAGAATCATTCAACAACAGTTTTTTACCACCTTGAGCCATACTTAACAAAGTGATTTAAAGCACAATGCAACAACTATTCACTCTCAAGTATGGAGAGGATTCAAAAAGGTAAAATTATAAAGAATCGTTACAACATAATCATGTCAACCATCCAAACAACTGTGGTTCTTGCGATGACGGCCGATGGAAAAATTAGTGCCGTAGATCCGAAAGCGCCTCGTGAACCCAATGTAGTCGATCATGCACACTTGGAGTATCAAGTCTCTCTTGCCGATCTATTGCTGGTAGGAGCAGGGACAATTCGGGCTGAGGGGGGAGCCTTTACAATTAGCGATCGCGAACTGTTGGCAGCACGTGAGGTTCGCGGCCAGTCTCCCCAGCCGATTACTTGCGTTGTTTCAGGTTCCCTTAACTTATCGCCGGACTTGCCTTTTTTGAGTCAGGACATTGAGCGATGGATATTTACCACACGGACTGCTTTAGAGCGCAGTTCTGATACAACAACTTTGCAAAAACTGGCTGAACTAATTGATTTGGGAGATACAGACCTAGACTGGGATCGGGCCTACACCTTGATGGCAGAGCGGGGTATTCGCAAAGTCGTTGCTTTGGGAGGTGGCTCTTTAACAGCTGCTCTAGTTCGGGCAGGGCGAATTGACGATTGGTGGTTGACCATTTGGCCGCTCATTTTTGGGGGAAAGCACGCCCCTAGCCCAGTGGAAGGAGAGGGTTTTCTTCCCTATGCTGCTCCTCATCTAGAACTTATAGAAACTCGTCAGGTTGGAAGCGATCTGTTTTTACACTACCGCACAATCAAGTGAAAACGCGCTGCCAGAATTTGGCACTACGATCCTTGATACTAGAAAGCAGGGGCAAAGGGGTGCTTTTGCCCACAATTTGACTCAGTTTGTACCTTTTACCCTACCCCTGCCTCTAATCAACCAGGAGGCCAATTTAACTGCCGTCCTCCCAAGATATGCAAATGTAAGTGATCGACTGTTTGACCGCCGTCATCACCAGCATTGATGACAACTCGATAACCATTTTTTAATCCAGCTTCTTCTGCAACACGTTTAGCAGTTAACAAAAGATGCCCCAACACAGCATGATCCTCAGATTCAGCCTCAGCTAGTGTCGCAATGGGTTTTTTGGGAATGATGAGGATGTGAACGGGTGCTTGGGGATGGATGTCTTTGAATGCTAGGGCTAAATCATCCTCATAAACAATATCAGCGGGAATTTCCCGACGAATGATTTTGCTGAAAATCGTTTCTGTAGTTTCACTCATGCCAATCTACCTACTAATCTGCTAGAGATTTTATATTAAGTCCGCCTAATTACTTATCATTGACAAAATTTGATTGTGCGGGTAATACCATTTTGGATTTTAGATTTTGGATAGTGAAACATCCATTGGATAAGTGTTTCAGTTTTCCATCTGTCGCAATCATTTTTCAAATTGGTATAACATCCCTATTTACTGTTCGGTTAGGTTTTTTCAGGAAAAAGCTATGAAAAAACCTGCTAATCTTTGAAAAAGACTAGCAGGTATGGCTTATCATCAATCGGAGCGGCGGGATTCGAACCCACGACCTCCACTACCCCAAAGTGGCGCGCTACCAAGCTGCGCTACGCCCCGGTCAGAATTCCTATCATATAACAAAACTGTAGGATTATCAAGAGGCAATTTTAAAAAACCTTAAGCATCCCACTAGCTTGCAGTAAATCTGGAACAGCAGAAGCATTCCATTTACCTTCTACACATCGCCCTGTATTCAAGATGAAGCGCAGACTGTAATCATCAGGATAGCCTTCCACTTCCATCCATAATAAATCGCTTTCGGCTTCACAAGTAATTTTTTCCTCTTCCATCAATTCAGTTGCGAGTTGCTTCATGGTGTCTGCTAGCTGTGCTAGTAGACGACAAAAATCATTTAACTCGGCTTCGGTTAATTCAATCGCCCAATCATCTGTACCAACTAAACCTTTAAACTCAGGTGTATCGGGGTTCCAGCCAATACGCCAACCCAATCCGGTTTTAACAACGCGTTCCATTCAAAGTAGGCTTGTGCATTCTCAGGTTAAAGTTTTAAAAGTTATCCGCCAACTGGTAATCACAAATCATACTTGAAAAATGCCGTGTTTCAAGCTTGACAAAAGTACACTTACATAAGATACGCTCATGTAGGCTTTGTTTGCGATCGCCCATAGTCATCTACAATTTGTAGGTGACGAAAATAACGTGAAAATAAGCTTTCCAGACATCAATTCTGAAAATTAAATCAAAAAATAATTACTAATTGCTAAAAAACTCCGGTTTTTTTGGCTTTGTGATGATAAATAAAAGTAATACTATTGAATCACGTGCTTCGTACCGCGAAGGATTACTGAAATTCTTCGCTGCTGTCTAGATGACTACTAAACATCAAACAACATCTGCTACCAATCAGTTTTTTGCTGGGGATGCTTCTTTGCTACAAAAAAAGGCTCTACCACAAAACTTACTCTAGATGTATCTAAGTAACTATGCTGATAAAGTGTAAAGATGTCACGGTATCTGGCAGCCAATTTTAAAGGAATCGCAAAGGACTTGGTGCCAATTTGGCAAGTTTTTCTCCAAAATATGAGATATTAGTAGATTGTAGAAATCTTTATTCTTATTCACATCTCTCTTTTTGCATTAGTTCCTATCTACTAAAACTCTTAAGACCAAGCAAATTTGACACGATAAGTTTAAGTAATTTAATGAAGTAGGAAATAATACATGGTATTATCACTGTCTTCTCATAACGTTATCCAGTATCTGCAAGACGCGGGTCTGTGTAGCTCAGAAGATGGCCCATCAGACAAATCTGAGTTGCCAGGAAGTAGTCAGAACAATTTCAATTTACTAGTGACTTTAGCAGATAATCACCAACTGCTGATTAAACAAGAACGTAACGTTAACAACAATGACGGCGCGCCTCATGAATTGTTTCAGGAGTGGCTGTTTCACCAGTTGTTACAACAGTTTCCAGTTCTAGGTAATACTTCAGCAATTGCGCCATTGGTAGTGCATTTTGACGAAGAAAATTCAATTCTTGTCCGTAGCTACTTGAATGAATATCTAGAGCTTGCAGAATTATACCACAACAATGAGATTTTTCCACAAGAAATTGCTTCTGCCATCGGCATAACTTTGGCGGGACTGCATCGCGCCACCTACAATCGCCGAGAATATCAGGATTTTATGGCAACTGCTCCCCAAGGAGAGTTTCGCTACGGGTTTTACAATCCAGCGCAAGGGGTAGGGTCGATTGGACCGGAGATTTTTGCGACCGTTCCCACGGATGCACTAAAATTCTATGTTCTTTATCAACAGTACGAGAGTTTGTCATCTGCGATCGCAGATTTGGCATATAGCTGGAATCCTTGTTGTTTAACTCATAACGACCTGAAATTGAACAACATTTTGGTTCATTCCAGATGGGAGCAATTAGACAATTGTCTTATACGACTAATTGACTGGGAAGCTTGTTCTTGGGGAGACCCAGCCTTTGATTTAGGAACTTTACTGGCAAGCTATTTAGGAATTTGGCTTAAGAGTCTGGTAGTAGACCCCACCATTGAGTTAGAAGAATCTCTACATTTGGCGTTAACACCGTTAGAGATTTTACAACCTTCAATTATTGCCTTAATTAGGGCTTATATAAATGCTTTCCCAATGATTTTGGAATACCGCAGTGACTTTATTTCGCGGGTTATCCAGTTTGCGGGGCTGGCATTAATTCATCAAATTCAGGAGATGATTACCTGCCGTAAACATTTTAATAATGTTGAACTCTGTATGCTGCAAGTAGCTAAAAGTTTACTTGTAATGCCAGAGCAAGCTCTACTGACCATCTTTGGAATCTCAGAGTCAGAAATCCTGAATCCTGTGGCAAAGATTCATAAATTTCCTCAGCCTGTGAAAGAGCAGCAGTTACTTCGGATTTATTACGAGAAAACTCGGCTACGTGGTTGTTAGTAGTAGGGAGTAGAAAAATTTGAATCAGAACACACAATTCTGAATTCTGAATTCTGACTCCTGAATTCTATTTTATTAAAGTTTGATTTCTGAATGGATTAATGCTAAATTCCTCTATCAATCAATCGTTAAATTCTCTATTTGATATTGCTCAGAATATCCAGATTGAGTCTAATTTTTGTATTTACCATCCCAATTATCAACCCTTCGCTCTGCCGACTAAAATAGCCGATAGATTTCAGCAAAATTCCGTAGATTTACAACAAAAGTATCTTACTCTCCTGCTGCGAAATTTTCTTTACGGAATCTATTACAATGGCTCCCTGCAAAGTACTTTGGCAGTCAATACTGATAATACTAATCAACCGCAAAAGCATAATTTAGCAGATAATTCTATTTTGGAGATTGATTGGGACTTTTACGAGCAACTGCACGCCAGTAATCACGGCATAGGTTACTTTGACCCTCGATGGCAGGTGTTGCGGAAAGAACCTGATGGGACTATGGCTGTGACTAAAGGCGGTTTAACACTTTATGTTGAGCCAGATTGTCATCTAGAATCCAGTAAGAAATCTACCAAAGTGGGTGATATGGTAGCAATCTGGATGCCCAAAAATCGACTGCAAAATGGCTGTTACTTAGCAGTTAGCAATGTTGGACAGGAACGGCAAAGCAACCCAGACGCCGATTTAGGAGCAGGGCGAATCTACTTTAACTTTACGCCATCTGGTGCGATCGCTCTCATGGAAAGCTTGACGCTGCAACTAAATGCAACCTCGATTCCCTTTAGCTTTCAAGTTCTCCACAACCCCTCTGCATACGGACGCTATGATTCGGGGCTACTTTACTTTGAACTCCCCGACTATCCAGCAATCCGCAAAATCCTTCAGACTGTTTATATCGAAAATCAATTTCATTTCCAGCCCGAAATTCCTTTGTTTACCAAATTTTTAGCTCCAGGGTTAGGTTTAGCTGAGGAACCAACCCAAAAATTTGCAGCACAAGAAAGTTTTGGGATGAACCGTTGCCAAATCGTCGCTAATGCTTTGTTGGAAGCTTGGCAAAAAGGTAAAAATGCAATGGAGGAGCGGATGAGGACGATTGACCAACACTTTGCGCGGCATCTAATAGATTTGCAGCGTCCTTATCTCAATCCCAGTTCTGAGGATATATATCAGCCGTTAAATTGATTGATTAATTGGGGATTGGGCATGGGGCATGGGGCATTGGGCATTGGGCATTGGGCATTGGGCATTGGGCATTGGGCATCGGGCATCGGGTATGAAGATGAGGGATAAGGGAGTATAGAAAAAGTTACAGCAAGTTTTTCCCCAATCCCCAATCCCCAATCCCCAGTCCCCAATCCTTAATGCCCAATCCCCAATCCCCAGTCCCCAGTCCCCAATCCCCCAATTTAAAATTCCACAATAACTGGCACATGGTCGCTAGGTTGGGTTAACTTTCTGGGTGCGACATCAATAATGCAACTTGTAGCACGCTCATATAGCACGGGTGTCAGATAGTGGTGGTCAATTCGCCAACCTAAGTTACGACGAAAAGCGGCGGAGCGATAATCCCACCAACTATAATTTCCACCCTCTGTGGTGAATTTGCGAAAAGCATCGGCAAATCCCAATTTCAGAATATCCCGTAAGGCTTGGCGCTCTGTTTCTGTTGCCATAATGTGATTTTCTGTACTCACTTGCTCGTGAATATCCTTATCTTCCAAGGCGATATTGAAGTCGCCGCACACACAAATTGCGGATTCTGACAACACCAGCAATCGCAAATACTCGTGTAACGCTGTTAACCAACGCAGTTTGTATTCGTATTTCTCCGTTCCTACTGCTGCGCCATTAGGAACATATAAGTTTACAATCCGCACGCCATCAATTACACCTGTAATCACGCGCTTTTGCTCGTCCCATTCGTGATGTAAATCTGGCAAAATCGCCCTAAACCCGCTACTGACATTTAGAAGTGGCTGGCGGCTAATCAGGGCTACGCCGTTATAAGATTTTTGCCCTGACATATAAAGGTTATACCCTAACTGCTCAAAAGGCGATCGCGGAAATTCAGCATCCACAACTTTGGTTTCTTGCAAGCAGAGAACATCAACAGGATTTAGGGTTAACCAATCGATAACCTGTTCCAGGCGAGTGCGAATTGAGTTGACGTTCCAAGTAGCGATTTTCATTAGTTAATATCAGAATTTTTGTAAATTACTAATTACAAATTATGTAATTATTGTACAATTACTTAATATTTATATTTTCTGTTATTTTTCCCAATTACCTTTAAATGAAGCTTTAATGGCTTGATCCCATTGAATATTTTAGTATTGTCAACTACTAAATATTCAATTTTGTAAGTTCTGCTACAAAACATTCTACCTCTTTATGATCCCCAAGACAGATGCAACAAATAATAGGTTAGCTATACGGTTAGAAGTGTAGCTCAGAGTTGACTTTTGCCGAGAGTCAGTTAGATTTGTTGGCAGAAAATTTGCGGTACGGTTAACCTTTATTGCGCTTTTGATAGCCTGTAAGGTTAATTTAAATGTCAAAAGAGTAAGTACAAATGCTCTTTACTCATAAAATAATGATCTAGCTCATTATTGAGGACAATTTCATCGACTGAACCAGAAAAACTTATGAAAATCGCTCAAGTTGCCCCCTTATGGGAAAGGGTTCCACCTCCTAATTATGGAGGAATAGAATTGGTAGTGAGTCGCTTGACTGATGAACTTGTTCGTCGCGGTCATGAAGTAACTTTATTTGCCTCTGGTGATTCTCAAACTTTGGCTAACTTAGAAGCAGTTTATCCACGTGCATTACGCTTAGACCAAAATGTGAAAGAGTATGCAGTGTACGAAATGCTAGAACTAAGTCAAGTTTACCAGCGTGCCGAGCAATTCGATATCATCCATTCTCATGTAGGGATTTCGGCGTTACCTTTAGCGAGTTTGATAACAGCAACTGCTACAGTCCACACCCTGCACAATAATTTTACAACTGACAACCGTCACGCATTTAGCTACTACCAAAAGCAACCATACATCAGCATTAGTAATTCGCAGCGTCAAATTGACCTTAATTATGTTGGCACGGTTTATAACGGAATTGAGCTAGCAGATTACCCATTTGTAGCTCAACCCTTAGAACCTCCATATTTAGCATTTTTAGGCCGTTTTTCGCCAGATAAAGGCCCGCACCATGCGATCGCCATTGCTAAACAAAGTGGTTGGCGCTTGAAGATGGCAGGAAAGGTTGATGCAGAAAACTCGGAGTTTTTTGAACAAGAGATTGTCCCTCACATAGATGGTGAGCAAATCGAATATCTCGGTGAAATTAACCACGCCCAAAAAACTGAACTTCTGGGTAATGCTGCGATAACTCTTTTCCCCATCAGCTGGCAAGAACCTTTTGGTTTAGTAATGATTGAATCAATGGCAGTTGGTACGCCAGTAATTGCCATGAATTTCGGCTCCGTACCTGAAGTTATTACCCACGGTAAAACAGGTTTTATCTGCAATAGCTACGCAGAAATGGCAGCAGTGATTCCACTAGCATTGGAACTCAATCGTCAAACCTGTCGAAAACATGTAGAAAACAACTTTAGCGTTAGCCAAATGGTTAACGGATATGAAGCTGTTTACAGACAAATTATAAAAGACCGCATAGAATCGAATGGCCGCATTCATGCAGCTAACATTCAGTTTTAATCAACTGCTTTTTTGACTTAGTTTAAAACAACAATTTTTTAAGGAGGACATTGGTATGAGTACGAGAGCCAACACTTGCCCATGCTGCGGTGGTTCCCTCCTGCGTCATGCCCGTCATGGTGAACTATATTGGTTTTGCCTGTCATGCCGACAAGAAGTACCGCTGTTAACTGCTACTCGCCTGCCTAATGTGGAAACCCGGAACACCGGTGTGGTTCCCCAGCCAGCGGTGAATACCTAGTTTTTCAATCAATATATAAAACCTACTAAAAATCAATACTGATTTCGTTTAAACCTATCAATAAGCGCCAACTGGTAAAATCGGATGGAGCTAATTAATAGGTTTAAAATTTTGTTAGCAGCGTTACTTTATGGTCAAGAAGATTTACGCCTAGAGGAAGTTTCTGACCCTACTCCGGCGGCTGGAGAGGTTGTAATCCAAGTGGGGGCTGCAACAACTTGCGGTACAGATTTGAAAGTCTGGCGGCGTGGTGGTCATGCCAGGATGCTGATACCGCCAACCCTGTTTGGTCACGAAGCGGCTGGGCGAATTGTTGCTATGGGTGCAGGAGTGACAAATTGGCAAGTAGGCGATCGCATCGTCGCTAATAATTCTGCTCCATGCACGAATTGCTTTTTTTGTCAACGTCAAGAATATTCTTTATGTCCAAATTTGACCTGGAATAATGGGACTTTTGCCCAATACTTGAAAATTCCTGCACCGATAGTAGAACATAATTTGTTGCAGATTCCCGATGAGTTGCCGTGGGAATTGGCAGCCATGACGGAACCTTTGGCTTGTGTATTGCATGGTGTAGCGCGTTCTAATATTAAGCCCAAAGATAAAGTAGTCGTCTTGGGAGATGGGGCAATCGGGCTGATGTTTGTGGCGGCGTTGAGTGAGACAACTGAGGTTTTGCTGTGGGGAGGTAATAACCACAGACTAGAAATTGGTCAGAAATTGGGTGCAACCCAGACCTTTAATTATCATCAAATCCCGGATATTCCCAGTGTAGTGAAAGAACTGACCCAAGGATGGGGCGCAGATGTAGTAATTGAAGCTACTGGTGTCCCAAGTGTTTGGGAAACTGCGATCGCTTGCGCCCGTCCTGGTGCAACAGTCAACTTATTCGGTGGATGTCCACGGGATACCAGCATTACCGTCAGTACAGAACAGCTACACTATAGCGAACTTACTCTCAAAGGCGTGTTTCATAATACACCAGAGTATGTGCGATCGGCCCTTGCACTCATAGCTAGTCGTAAAATTCCCTTTGAGTTACTTATTAGCGAACAACGACCATTAAAAGATTTAGAACAGGTGTTTTCTGATATGAAGGTGCGTAAAGTAATTAAGGTAGCAATGATTCCTTAATTTTTTGCAGGGTACAGCAGATGATCTAAATCTAGCCAAACAATGTAGAAAATCTCGTCAATAAAGAACCCATGAACCCTACCATGTTCATTTGAGGAGATGGAAAACTGATATGGTATGTCAACTAATTGTTCTTCATTTGGCAAACCAAATGCCCTCTCGCTGGTATCTTCCCACTTGATGGGATGACACCTGAGCGTACTGCTACGATTTACTAACAACTCTTGAGCCGTTAGGCTAGATAGAGCTTTTAACCGATCAAGCAAGGTCAGCCAGTAGATTATTTCTTTTTGGCTACAAGAAAATTTGCTGTTACTGTCCTGATAATATTTAAACGAAAAGCTGATGCCTTGAGTTGGCTTCAGCTTTGTTGCTCTAATACCTGATGTGCCGTCTTTGGCAATCTCAGTCTTCTTAATCCTTTTCTTCGACACGAGATCCGTAATACTCCTTCATCCACTGTTTCTGAATAACTTCGTTGGAAGCTTCATCAAGTGGTAGATTTCCTCTAGCCAAATTCCAGGGTGTCTCGGCATGAGTCATCTGCTCTAGTTCATAACCATCACAAGCAAAGTATTCGTGTGCAACCTCATCTAGAAACTCTTGAACCTCTTGGGGTAATTCTGGGTTAACATCTTCTAAAATTGGTTGCCATCCAAAAAGCCTATACTTCTGGTACAACGCAGGTATCACAGGGCCATGTATCCAGGCTTGAAAATCCTCTGGGAATAGAGGAGTGTCATTGAGTGCAAGATGCCAAGCCTGAGCGTAGTACACAAGCTTTTGCAGCTTTAGATTACTGATAAAAGAGCCTGTTTCATTTGCTAACCAGATAAAGTAATCTGCTACGTTAAAACATGACAACACTACAACCACCCCCTTCAGTATGCTAGATAATAGTTAGCTTTTATTTGCTCTAATACATCACCTTACAGAGTTATCACAGCAAGAGCTAGGAAGAATTTTTCTGCTTCTTATAGTCTAATTGAGCGATCGCTATAATTGCGTCTCTACCACCTAATAACTAAATCCTTATGGCAAACACTATTTCAATTACCGATTCTCTAGTTCCTAATCCCGTCCCGAAATCAACAATTATTCGTTTGGAGAATATCTTTAAAGTATATGGCAGTGGCGAAACTGAAGTTAAAGCACTTAACGATGTAAATTTGACTATCCACGAAGGTGAATATTGTTCAATTATGGGGCCGTCTGGTTCAGGAAAATCCACAGCTATGAATATTATCGGCTGTCTAGACAGACCCACAGGTGGACATTATTACTTAGATAATATTGATGTGGCGCAAATGGATGATAAATCCTTGGCACACATCCGTAATAAAAAGCTGGGGTTTGTCTTCCAGCAATTCCATTTATTACCCCAACTCACAGCATTAGAAAATGTGATGTTGCCAATGGTCTATGCTAGTGTGAATCCGAAAGAAAGAAGCGATCGCGCAACAGAAGCCTTGACGCGAGTTGGTTTGGCAAATCGCCTCAACAACAAACCAACTCAACTATCTGGTGGACAACAACAAAGAGTAGCGATCGCCCGGGCGATCGTCAATCGTCCCGTAGTACTCCTCGCCGATGAACCCACAGGCGCACTTGATTCGCGCACAACCCAAGAAGTTTTAGATATTTTTGGCGAACTCAATGCCAGTGGAATTACAGTTGTCATGGTAACTCATGAACCAGAAGTTGCCCGTCAAACCCAGCGCATCGTTTGGTTCCGTGATGGTCAAGTAGTACACTCCAACCTTACCCCAGCCGACTTGAGTCAGTTAGCTGTCTCGTAGGTTCTTAAAGTCCGCCTGTGCGGACTTTAGTTTGTGTAACCGCGACTTCTAGTCGCCAAAGCTGATTACAAACTTGACGTTTTTCCAGTTTCTGCTTGCGTTGCGATCGGCTTAACATCGGTGTAACCCAATTCACCAGATATTGTCCGAAACACTGAAATTTGCTCTTCAAATTCTAATTTTTCAATTTGCGAAAGCAAATCATTAATTTCTTTAGTTGGCTGGTAGGTGCTTGGTAAATCAACCACCTTATCTCCCATAGCTACCGCCCAAGCATACCAAACTAACAGTTGATTGTTCTCTTTTATTGCCCCATAAGCACGGGAATACTCTGTGTCCTTACGGTTGACTATATCCCGCATAATTGCCAGTTGCTCCTCATCTGACAACTTAAAATAGTCTTCTGATAAAATTGGTGATAGTTCTGGTTCAGCAGCAGCAGGAGCGGCTGGAGTCACAGAGTCACCCATTTTTTTATAAACAAAATAGAACCAAGCTAGTTTAGCATCGGTGTCTAAGGCGTTAAACGCATCTACCAAGTTTTGAGTTTCATTGCTCTGGGCTTGAGAAATATTTTTATCGTAACTTGCAGTCATAAATTTGTTTCCAAAGAAATTTTACAGGCCAAACTAAGGGTTACCAAAATTTAAGCATCAGATTCTACTACCAATAGAAAGAGTTAAATTAATTAAAAATTGTCGATTTAATCTACCTTTTAATAGAGGTAAAAGTCTCCCCCAAGAAGCGATGAAGCAGCACATTACTTTGCTATAATTTTCCCAGCAATAAAAAATTTACCTTAAGGTTTTAATTATGCCTGATGAAGAAGTGAAGCCAAATTTAAATGAAGCTTCCACCCAGGATGCCCAATTAGCTGCTGATAGCATAGCTAGTGGTGAAGAAGAAGCGCCAACGGTGGATTTTGATGCTGATTATGCAGCTGCACAAAAATTCAGCGTGAGTGAAGTTGACCGCACAGGTAAAGGTGCAGCAGCAGCCGAAGCAGCCACTGCACCTAACCAGAAAACCTCTCAGCCACAACAAACAAAAACTCAAACGCAGTCAACTGGTAATCCTGATGATTTTCTAGAGTCAGCAAAGGAAGTTGGGAATTCTCCGGCTGAGGGTGTAACTAATGTTAGTGATGATTTAGTAGAACAAGCTTTGGAAAAGGGTGAACGGAAAAATTAGTTTTTCGTGATATCTTGCTATTTTGTAAGATGGGCAATGTCACAAAATAAAAGAATTGAAACTATCGCCATTGGGAGACATTGCCCACTCTACTTTTTTGCTCAATTGTCAATTTTTAAAATTATCACTATCGATTTTTGACTATTTAACGACTGTTCATCACTTCTAGTAGTTCGCTAGGTTGCTGAATTAAATAATCTGGATTTTGCTTGGCTAGTACTTCCGGTGAATTAAAGCCCCAAGTGACTGCAATCACTTGGATATTTGCTTTTTTTGATGCTTCTATATCTCTGGTTTCATCTCCAACATAAATAACCTCTTGAGGTTTGAGTTGCTTTTGCCTCAAGACATTATTTATAATAGTTGTCTTGCCAAAAATTGTAATTCCTGAGTAGATAAAATCAAATAGGTGATTTAAATCATTGATTGTGAGGAATTGCGTAACATTTTCTTTAGAATTAGAAGTGATAATACCCAGTTTATATCCTTGATTTTGGAGTTCTGTTAATGCTTCCTTAATACCCAGAATTGGCTTTAATTCTGGTATTTTATTTTTTAATTCCCCTTTAACTTGTTTAACTAGAAAAGGGATCTTAAATAGAGAAACTCCGGAGTACTTAATGATTTCCCTAGATGTTAAGCCTTTGAGAAAGGCTAATTGTTCTGGGCTTATTTGTTTATAACCAAAGTCTATAGCTAAACGATTAGCAATACTTACAAGGGCATCTACTGTATCAGCAATTGTGCCATCAAAATCAAAAATAATTACTTTCTGGGTCATTCTTCTGCTTGGATGCGTCAAGATTAGCTAGGGCGTTGCGTCGTAACATTTCTGGCTTAATCCGCCGCAAGGCAGATGCTGGAAATCGTTTATCCCACTCCCGATCTGAGATTTGGGCTAATTCTAGCAGGTGGGGAGCAATATTCACTGGATTTGGCTGAAACTCTTCAATATCAGTTGTTTGGGCAAAACGTTGATTCCAAGGACAAACATCTTGGCAAATATCGCAACCAGCAACCCAGCCTTGCAAATGAGGTGCGATCGCTTGTGGCAATTCTTTGTCCCGATTTTCAATGGTATGATAAGCAATGCAGCGATTAGCATCGACAACAAAAGGCTGAGTAATTGCACCTGTGGGACAAGCCTGAAGACAACGAGTACAGGTACCGCAGTGTTCTGTGTGTGGGCGATCGCTCTCTAATTCTAAATTGGTCAACACTTCTCCCAAAAATACCCAAGAGCCATATTCTGGTGTAATCACATTACCATTCTTGGCAATCCAACCAATTCCGGCAAGTTGAGCCAACACTTTATCTTGCACCGGGCCAGTATCTGCATAATAAAGAGCCAATACGCCTGGATCGAGTGATTTTAGCCATATAGATAGCTGCTTGAGTTTTCTATGCATCACCTTGTGATAATCCCTTCCCCAACCATAACGGGAAATTTTGGCGTACTCCTCACTTTCAGGACGTTGATGTGGTGTGTAGTAATTCAGCGCTACACACACTAGCGATCGCACCTCTGGCATCACTAAGCGGATATCCTGACGCTTTGGATTAGCCATCCATTTCATATCAGCGTGATAACCTAGTTCAATCCATGCTTGCAACCTCTGCGCTTCTGTGGCATTTACCCGATCTACAGCAGTAATTCCAACTTTGTGAAAGCCCAACTCGCTGGCTTTTTCTTTCACCAGACTGCTGCTCGTTACAGAATACTGATTCATTTTTTTTATCTGGATTTTGCCCAAATAAAGGCGTTTTAATTATATATGATGTAGCTATTACCTTTAATTAAGATTTATTAAATGCTCATATGTAGCCTGTCTTAAACTGCATAGTAGTTCAAAACTTCCATCGTTAGGAAGATTTATTAATATGTAGCAATCTATTTCAATAGCAGCTTTTTTTTTACTTATTTTTGTATTGAAATTAATATTTAGATACCATAATACAGGTAATTTTATGACCTCTGCTGAATTTATATCGCCAGCGCAGTTTAAAGAAGAATTTCAGATTGAAGGAATTACAGAACCAAGTGTACTGCGTTATTTTGAAACCTTAAATGCAGGAGAATTTGAGGCAACTGCTGCCTTATTTGCGATAGATGGTGTGATGCGTCCGCCATTTGAATCTGATATTGTCGGGACAGATGCGATCGCAGCCTACTTAAAACAAGAAGGTCAAAACATCAAAGCTTACCCGAACACAGGAATAGCCGAGACTTTAGAAAATGGAGATATCCAAGTCCAGGTAACAGGCAAAGCCCAAACTTCCTGGTGTAGTGTCAATGTCTTGTGGCTATTTATCCTCAACCAACAACGGCAAATTTCTTATACTAGAATCAAACTTTTAGCTTCCCCGAAAGAGTTACTTACTTTACGTCGTGAAAAGTAAATAGCGAATAACTAAAAAGAGCAAAATTTGAAACCAATATTTATCACCTACTCACACAGTATTTATGGCTTTCTCCTAACTCCTGAGTTTTGAATTTTGAATTCTTCCTCATAAATGCATGACTTGAAAAATAGTAATACCAATTTGAAAAAAGAATGCAATAGATACATACGGACATACCTTTGTTATGTCTGGCTTTCTTAATGCATGAATTTTGTTAGCGTCGGCGGCAAGCGAGTCCGCGAGCGTCATCTTGAATTTTGAATTGGTATAACTTTTGTCTATCGGACTAATTCAGGTAAAGTAGCTTCTAACTTCAGACAGTTGGCACCATTAACCTGCAACTTGTAATCTACTTTATCCATGAGACGATTCATAATCAGCCAACCATAACCACCTTCTTGCTTTTCCAGCGGGTTTGGAGCGTAGTAGTTAGACATGTCAAAGCCTTCGCCGTAGTCCCAAATTTCTAAGGCAAAATCCCGGTCTTTCACTTCTAAACGCAGTAATATGGGTAAATTTGGTTGATCCTTGTGGGCATGACGGACTGCATTAGAATAGGCTTCTACTAAAGCCAGTCTCAAACGACTTGATTGCCGCGACCAATCCACAGATTCCCCTAGCTGAATTTTCAAACATCCCAACAACCAGTTTTCAACAATATTGAGAAAATTCAAATCGCTTGGTACATGAAGCTCACTTTTCATGACTTATAAAATCTCCAGTGAAAGTATAGTTTGATCGTCTTCTTGAACGTGATTATCTGCCTGGATGCGAGCTAGTAAATGGTTAAGAGAAAGTGGTTGTTCCTCTTGTTGTAAGAGTTGCCAAAGACCATCTTGATTCAGCATCGAACGGTTTAATGACTCAACCCCAACCTCAGTTTTTACTGTTGAATCAGGATTATTTGATACCATTGCTTCTGTAATTCCATCGCTGGCTAGTAACAATGTGTCTCCAGCAGCGAGAACCAAGCGACCAGACTGTGCCTGCCACTTAGGCAAAATCCCCAAAGGAACGCTGCGAACTTTCAGGTAATTGGGATTTTCGGCTAAAGCACCTTGGCGTGACCATAATATTGGGTAAATATGACCGGCATTGGTGTAGACCAGTTCTTTTGTGCTTGGGGTATAACAAGCTAACACAAGAGTGACAAAATAATTGTTGCTAATTAAATCTTCACTGAGAGCGTGGTTGAGGTTCTGCATAACCACATTCGGCTCTGCTGGTGTCTCTTGAGATAATTCTCGGCGCAAAACTGAAATAATACTAGCCATAAATAAAGCTGCTGGGACGCCCTTGCCAGAAACGTCACCCACTGCCAACCACAAGTCACCTTTAGGATGGACAAAAACTTCAAAAAAATCGCCTCCTACTTCACGCGCGGGATAGCAGCAAGCTTGTACCTTCACACCTTTAATGTCAGGTAAACTTTGGCGTAGCAGGTTGTATTGAATTTGCCGAGCCACCTCTAACTCAGTGTGAATCTGCTGTTGCTTTTCTTGGAGGCGTTGGTAGAGTTTTGCTTGGGAAAGAGCTAAGGCTGCTTGTTCGGCAACACCTGCAATTAGTTGGATGTCTTCGTCTTCCCAAGGGCGATCGCGTCCCCATTGGTGGAGGGTTAGCACAGCCAACAAATGCTGATGGTAGCTAAGTGGCACAACTAGGTGATGACCAGGATTACCGTTATATATATCTTGAGCGAGTTGATAATGACGGGTTTCCAGCACTTTTTCGATTAAAACACTGGAGTCGAAAAACGAATCTAATACATCAGATTTCGGATCGCGGTAGAAAAACTCGTCTTGTGTGAGGCGATCGCCCTCTACCGGTTTGAGTAAGCAACTGGTAGCTTCAAATGTTTCTCCAATAGTTGCGACAATTTTTTGCAGCATACTATCGTAGTCTAAAGATTCCCGAATCGCTGTTGTTACCGCATTAAACAAAGATTCTCGCCGTAAGGACCGACGCAACTCTTGGGTGCGCTTCTTAACTAGGCGATATGTATCAGTAGCTTGCTCAACTAAGCTTCTCAGCCGTTCTGGATTCCAGGGTTTGGTAATGTACTTGAATACCTGACCGGAGTTAATCGCATCTACCAAATCTTCGACATCAGTAAAACCAGTTAACAAAATCCGAATCGTGTCTGGAAAGCGCTCTACGGTGCGACTAAAAAATTCAGTCCCATTCATTTCTGGCATTCTTTGGTCAGAAATAATTACCGCCATCTCGCCAAATTGATCCAACATTTCCATAGCACCAAAGGCATGATTGGCTTTATATACTTGAAAATCTCGCCTAAAAGTGCGGTAGAGTAAATCTAAATTATCTGGCTCATCATCTACCACCATGAGCTTAAGTTTGTCCGTACCAATTTCAGCCATATTTGACTTTTATTTTTATATATTTGAATGGCGAGATAACATGATGTTTATCCCACCTAATAAATAAGAGAAAACCAGAAAAGCCATTCACTTTGAAAATATAACTTTTCAAAGTTGTGAGTTTCCCTTGATTATCCTCAATCGATCCACACCAAAATTAAATTTATCCAACTAACCCAGAACGCAAGGCGCGGACTGCTGCTTGGGTACGGTCATCGGCACATAGCTTATTCAAAATATTGCGAACGTGAGTTTTAACAGTGCCAACTGTGATGTAAAGTCTTTCCGCAATTACTGCATTACTACAACCTTCGACAATCAACTGTAACACTTCCAATTCCCTTTCTGTCAGGGTGTAAGGTTGAATTTCTTCCAGATTCTCAAAAGAATCAGGGTTAGGAGCAATAGTCTTGGAATCGACCAAAGCCGATTCCAACTTTTGAGGATTTTGTTGCGCTTGTTGTAATACAATCCGAGCGATCGCTGGATCGATCCAGGCGTTGCCATTGTAAGTTACTCGTACTGCTTCCAGCAAATTATCAAATTTGATATCTTTCATACAGTAAGAGTCTGCACCAGCGGCAAAAGCTGCCAACACCGCTTCTTTGTTATCCCGCAGCGTCAAAATTAATACTTTTGTAAGTAGCTGCTGGCCATTAGTAGTAGATTTTACCTCCCGTGTTAACTCAATGCCATCCTTATCTGGTAAACCAATATCGACAATGGCAATATCTGGTTGTAGCATTTTTAACATTTTTAGACCCTCAGCAGCATTAGCAGCTTCACCTACAACTTCAATTTCATCCTTTTGCTGTAGTGCTGTACGAATACCCACACGAGTTAGGTCATGGTCTTCAATCAGAGCGATACGAATTTTACTCATAGCCAACTTCAGCCCGTTACACTATAACCATAAAGTCGAGTTTCGTGACATACTCCCACACTAGCTGCAAGCAGTATAGTGGGAGCTTCTATTCCCGGAACCAGAGTTGCGAGTTGAGCGTTTTATACTGAGTGAATATTACACTTTAACAATAAAAGTTGGACTGGTTCAGCCCAAGTACAAGCGCCCAAGATTAATAGACAAAGGAGTGAAATTAATTATGTATTATCTAAAACCCTTATATATTACGTAGCAGGGCTGCGTATATACATTCTTGTTCACTATTATGTCTATTTAGTTTAATTATGCTTACTCTCGTTGCAGGGCAAAGGGGAATCTCTTTTGCCTAAGTTCTAATATAAAAAAATTTGATAAACTTAACATTCATGCAAAATCTGGTGTGAGTATTACTTAAGAATAGGCTATGTCTAACGGCAATCAAGCATTTTCAGTGTTGGGAATACCAGTTCATGTGATGGCTGACTATCCAGGCTGGTTGTTAGAATGCCTGCACACAGGCAGAGGAACTCATGTCGTAACGCTCAATGCAGAAATGACTATGCAGGCAGAGCGAAATCAATTATTAGCTCAGGTGATTAAAAATGCTGAACTGGTGATTCCAGATGGAGCTGGAGTTGTTCTGTATTTACGATGGCTGTTATGGCAAAAAGTGCAGCGGTTTCCAGGGATTGAATTAGCAGAAAAACTTTTGCAAGCACTTGGGCAACAAAAGACAGGGACAAAGATATTTTTCTATGGAGGAGCGCCTAGAGTGGCGGCAAATGCGGCAGATTTTTGGCAGCAGCAAATTCCAGATTTGAATATAGTCGGCACTCACTCAGGCTACCATTCTCCAGAAGAAGAAGCACAATTGCGACAAACTCTGGCTCAATTGCAGCCACAAGTGATTTTTGTGGGTTTGGGAGTGCCACGTCAAGAGTTATGGATTGCCGAAAACCGCCATTTGTGTCCCCAAGCAATTTGGATTGGCGTTGGTGGTAGTTTTGATATTTGGTCGGGAACTAAAACTCGCGCTCCCGCCTGGTTAGGAAATAATAATTTGGAATGGTTGTATCGCCTTTATCAAGAACCTTGGCGCTGGCGGCGGATGTTGGCTTTGCCGGCGTTTGCTGTGAAAGCGTTTGTTTATCGTTTGACAGCAAGAGGTGCAATTAGTTGAGAGTGGGGCATGGGGCATGGGGCATGGGGATCAAGAAACGTGGCGTGGCGCTGCAAAAAAAGATCAAATAAATACTATCTCTGTGTAAAACTGTGCCCAATCCCCAATCCCCAATCCCCAATCCCCAATTCTGAGTGTTATTACTTAGTTAGTATTAAAGTCTTGAAAAATTTTTAAATTTTCTTTGTTGAAATTTAAATTCCCAGGCGAAACCTGGGAATCCTTATTTTGGGGAGAATGTTACATCTAAGCAGGCAAACTGTTTAGTTGTGGGTATGAGGAAAGTTTAACAATGCCAGTATTAACAACTCAAGTTAAGAAAGACTTTTCCGTTCACGGAGAAGACAGTGAAACTCAACAGCACGGTAGCAATACTACTACAAAGGTACAATTGCAATCTGTAACCAAGACTTATGCTAACGGCACTCACGCCTTATTGAATGCAAACCTTGAGGTAAAAAAGGGAGAATTTCTGTTTATCACGGGGCCAAGTGGTTCTGGTAAATCAACGCTCTTGAAACTGCTGTATGGCCAGGAGTTTCCTACACAGGGAGAAGTAATTGTTGATGAATGTAATGTAGCGGATTTGCGGGGCGATCGCTTGTCATTATTGCGGCGACGAATTGGTATTGTGTTTCAAGACTACAAACTCATTAGTCAACGAACAGTAGCAGAAAATGTCACTTTTGTGCTGCAAGCTCAAGGGTATACCCGTAAAGAAATTCAACGACGTTTAGAACCAACCTTAAAGCTAGTAGGTTTGCTGAGTAAAGCTGACTGCTTTCCAGATCAACTTTCTGGGGGAGAACAGCAACGGGTGAGTATTGCCCGTGCGATCGTTGGTACACCACCCCTACTGTTGGCCGATGAACCTACTGGAAATCTCGATCCCGATAATTCCTGGCAAGTAATCCAGATTCTCCAGAAGTTAAATTCCTTTGGGGCTACGGTAATTGTCACCACCCACGATGAACAATTGGTACGGCGGTGCAATCATCCGGTAGTGCAAGTTCGTAATGGAACATTGTCTCGAAAATAAGTGTTGGGCATGGGGCATTGGGCATTGGGCATTGGGCATTGGGCATTGGGCATTAATTAGGACTAGTCGTTTAACCAAGGACAAATGACAAATGACAAATGACAAATGACAAATAACTAATAAACATGATGTTTTACTTTTGATGATACGGGTACGAAAGGTACTGGTGTTTTGAGGGGTAGTACTTGTAGGCGATCGCAGGCTTGTAAACTCTTAAAAGCTGCCTCTCGCACTACAACTTCTTCCTCTCGGCTGAGTAGGAGTTGCAAGCATTGGACAATATCTTGCTGCACTGAAGAGTCAACTCGCTTACGGCTGATGAATTTACTTAGTTGACCTAGAGCAATCAACCGCTTCAATGGATCTTTTTCTGTTAAATTCATCAACAAGCGATCGAGGTGGTCTTCTTCTCGATTTTCAGAGAAGTTGACAATTTGCCATACCAATAAAATTAAGGTTAACAGGGTTCCTACAGCTTGCGCGATCGCACCAGCAGCAATCCAGTGACTGTGAGAGTCGACCCATATTGCCGCTGCCATGTAAGTGCTGACAGTAGCAATACCGCCACTGATGACTGCTAAAACTAACCGACGATTTGAACTATTTAAGAACTTACGTATTTTAGACCAGCGCAATTGCCAGTCCCACTCTTGCATTGAGTAAACCAATACCATTACTCCAATGCCGATAAAAAGAGCCAGTAGCAGTTTCCAGTTCCACAACAACATGGCAATGATAATTGTCAGGAACCCAAGAAAGCCCCCAGGGCCAGAGAAACGTTTAAATGTTTGCTGCTTTATGGCTCCCTTTGTCTTGAATTTTGGAAGCGACCAGTTCCAGTTGGGGATTTGGTTGATCAATTGCTGCCAAGAAGACGAAGCCTGTGCCACAGTGTTTACCTACTTGATTATGAAATTACCTATTGTATAAGTTTTACTATGGATGAAGAAAGAATGAAGGCTCAAATCACAAAATGCCCGATTTTATAGACAGATAGTAGACTAATACAGCACAGCGCCAATTAACATACCATTTTCAATCGCTCAGAGCAAGGGCATTTTGTACGTAAGTCTTAATTAAAGACAAAAACGAAAGTTATCAAGGGTGAATTGCCCATCAAAAGTACAAAAGGTAACGCTGTAAATGTTATTCACATTTATAGATAATAAGGTATTGGGGGAAATTGCCGAATCGGAATTGGCAAGATTAGAGCCTGGTAGTGCAGTTTGAGCGAGTAGTTGCCGATCGCGATCGTAAGCGGAAAGCACTAGCCGTTGCGAACTAGTCACAAAGGCGCTAACCGAGTTCACGGGACGCAAGAAAGTAGCTTCTAAAAATCCGCTTTTGGGCGCTCCCATTAAGACTATTAGCCCTGAATAGGTTGGAAATGCTGGATTTGATGGCTGTATTGCTAGAGTATTGTGAAAAAGGACTCCCCAACGTTCATATTGGCGCTCTACCGCTTCAAAACACTTCAAGTCTTCTAGGTCTAAACAAATACAAGTAGGTACAGTAAGTCTGGCAGTATCAAGAGCTGGTTCGACCTCTCCCCGCCTAGCTGAAGCTTTAATTTCGTTTTGTATATTCAAGTTGTCAAGCGCAAATTTAGCGTCTTCAATCGTTGGTAGTTTATTTGATTGAAGAGTAGCCTGCTTTACCATGACATCCCGCCTTACTATTACTTAGATAAAAATCAGATTAGTTATACATCAAAAGCTGTGATTTCTACATGTATAAGTAGAATTAACAGCTTATTAAAATAAGCGTTTTAACTATTTTTGATGTGTTGACGCTCAAAATTATTTATCGGTTTTTTGATAGACTACCATAAAAACTTATGCTGGATTCACGCTGGAGCGATCCTCGCTACCATGAAAAACCCTTATAAAACAGTAATTTCAACGTTCAGTTACTTTATTTTTATGAAAAAAAGCACCAAATCTTTACAAGTAATCCAGTAATTTTATATCTACTTAATCTGACGCTAGCGAGAAGTCTGAGAGTGATTGGTTCGCTGATAATAACAATGAGTGGGGAGTTTGAACTAGACACATGAACAGTGCTGAGTGAAAAGACTGCCTATAAAGGACGTTGCTCTTACTAAGTACACAAATATTAAGTGCTTTTTAATTTACTCAGCACTGAATGCGGTAAACATCTAGGGTGACTAAAGGGGAGGCACAGAAATTATCGAATCTTCTCTTCGTGCGCCTGCGCCCCAGGTATCGTGTCTTACTTGTGCCAACGAATCACTACAGTCAACAAAAAAACTTATGTTTCAACCACTAGGATTTGAACAACGCTCTATAAATACCTCACTAGGTAGAATGGTATATTATACTGCTGCTGGAGCGCCTTGGGAGGATAATGTGACTGCCAAAGACGATCGCGAAACTTTGGTATTCTTGCACGGCTTTGGTGGTGGGTCTTCTGCTTATGAGTGGTCGAAAGTTTATCCGGCTTTTGCGGCTGAATATCGGGTCATTGCGCCAGATTTACTCGGTTGGGGTAGGTCTGAACATCCAGCACGGAGTTATAAAATTGAGGATTATTTGATTACGATTCGGGAGTTTTTCGAGCAGACTTGTACTGGGCCAGTAACAGCGATCGCTTCTTCTTTGACCGCAGCATTTACAATTCGGGTAGCAGCAAATCATCCTGATTTATTTAAGTCTTTAATTCTTACCACCCCCGCCGGACTTTCTGACTTTGGCGAAGACTACTCTAGGAGTTTTTTTGCCCAGTTAGTTAGCGTTCCCATTGTCGATCGTTTACTTTACAGCACTGGAATTGCTACTAGTAGTGGTATTCGCAGCTTTTTAGAACAACGGCAATTTGCTCAATCCAATCGAGTTTACGAAGAAATTGTAGATGCTTATCTAGAATCTGCCCAACAACCTAATGCTGAGTATGCAGCACTGTCCTTTGTACGTGGCGATTTGTGCTTTGATTTATCCCTTTACATTCAACAATTAGTCACTCCCACTGCGATTATTTGGGGACAAAAGTCGCAATTTACAGGCCCCTCAATTGGTCGCCGCCTTGCTGAAATCAATCCCTTAGCGATCCGATTTTTTCAACAGTTGGAAGATGTCGGATTGACACCACAGTTAGAATTGCCAGCAGTGACAATTGGGTTAATTCGCAAATTTTTGCCTTTGCTTAATTAACATGAGTAGTAGAGACGCAAAATTGGACTGGGCTTTCGCCTTGCTTTCCTAACGCGTCTCTACATTCTTTTTCAGCAGATGTTTAATAAGATTTCTAGAGAAAATATTATCAACAAAAGTGATATACTATTTGTCTTTCAATCTGATATCAATGACAGTTGCATTGAAGTTGTAGTTAAAGCCTTCTAACTCAAATGGCATCCCAATTTTCACTTTACTGTTACCCAAAACTGGCCCGCTTTCAGTAACTTGGGCTTTACCATCTAAAGTCAAAAGAAAATCTGCACTATAATTGTTTCTTTTTGGATCTGGCAGTTCTTTAACAGTACCATCCGGTTGGAAGACATTGATTGTTCTAGGTAGCTGTTGAATAGATTTAATTTCAATCTGTCCGTATGGCTGATTGCGGATAATCACATTGGTTTTCCCACCCTTTTTTAAACCATTGTCGATTAATTTTTCCGGGTCGCGTACATTCAAACCACGAACTACTAAGTCTACTTCTATGGGTACTGTTTTCGCACCAACTTGGGCAACAGAACCAGAAGTGCCAGGAAAAATAAAGATGCCAAAGATAACTAGCAAAATTACCAGTAAAGCACCTAAATCTAGGAGATTGATTTTGCCAAACAAGCGACCTTTTGAATCTAAAATAGCCATAAAAAGTTTTCCGAGTTAATAACGAAGTAATGGATTGTAGCTAGAAAGTTTACGATGGAAACAGTAATTTTCCCTATTTGGTAATAACTCAAAGTATTCAAGGGTTGCAGTTATGCGACAGTTTATCACGAGTTCGTAATTTCCGAAGAGTCGGCAGCTAACCCTGAAAATTTTACCTGTTATAGCAGATTTCAAGGAAAGTAAGGTACACAAGCTCGCGTCTGTTACCCATATATAAAGCGTGTTTGACTCTTGAATTCTGAATTCTGCTGTAATACTTACGCACCTAGAAAGTAAAATCTAGTGTTTAGGGCTATCTCTAGAGAGAATCTCTAGCCTCCCGCAGTTCGGTCGATTTGAGTCAAGATTATCTGTATAACAACTCCTTTGATATTGAGTTAAGAATGCAACTTAGAATACTCTAAATCCGTCTCATAATTTGTCCCCTCATTTTATGTTCTTCCAAAATAATCTTCAAAGCGTATTATGTTCAATTGGAAAGGTTTTGCTGCAAATTACCGTGTATGGCGGCGTCGCTGGTTTTATCCCCTAATTTCAGTGGTAGTCGCCCTGAGTCTGTGCCTGAGTACACCCTTGCCTGGAAGAACTTTAGATTTCTTACCTCTTTTACTCCAAGGAGTTCAGGCATTTCAGCTTTCTAATATATCCCCTAATCAAGAAGTTGATCTTGGTAAGCAGATTAATCAGGAATTGGTCGGCAGTCAAGTCCGACTTTACCGCAATCCCGAAGTGAATCGTTATGTAGAACAAGTTGGTCGGCGTTTAGCAGCGAATAGCGATCGCCCCGATCTCCCCTATACTTTCCAGATAGTTGAGGATGACGCTATTAACGCCTTTGCGACCTTGGGCGGCTATGTATATGTCCACACGGGTTTGCTGAAAACCGCAGACAATGAAGCGGAACTCGCAAGTGTACTCGCCCATGAAATCGGTCATATTGGCGGGAAACACGTAGTCAAGCAGATGCAGCAAAAAGCCCTCGAAAGCGGTCTATTAACGGCGGCTGGCTTAGATCGAAATTCCGCAGTGCAAATTGGTGTACAGATAGCGCGAGACTTACCACGCAGTCGTAAAAACGAATTTGAGGCCGATCAAAGAGGACTACGAACTTTGACACGCACTGGTTATGCCCAGTCAGCAATGGTCTCTTTTATGCAAAAGCTGCTGAAAAAGGGTGGTTCCAGTCCGACATTTTTGAGTACACACCCCGGAACCAGCGATCGCATTGATGCCCTCAGACGTGCAATTAACTCTCAACCTAGTAATGGAAAATCTGGCTTGGATAATGCTAGTTATAAAGCAAATATTCGACCATTAGTAAGGTCTTGAGGAAATTGGGCATGGGGCATTGGGCATTGGGCACTTGTACTGAGCGTAGCCGAAGTATGGGGCATTGGGCATGGGGCACTTGTACTGAGCGTAGCCGAAGTATGGGGCATTGGGCGTTAGGAGTGCTGAGTGCTGTTAGTGGTAGCGGGGCGTTTAGCCCGTGCTGAGTTAGGAGTTAGGAGTTTTGTTTATCTCCTTGTCCCCTTGTCCCCTCATCTCCCTCATTTCAAACATTGCTCAATTCCTATTGCGGCGATCGACTTTAATTTTGGCTGGATCGACTGTACTTACAACCTCTTCTAAAGGCAGGGTACGGATATAGTTTTTAAAGATATTAACTTGATAAACCAACTGATTTGTCACATCTAGTCCAGTCAACCAGCCACTCCGGGGATGATAAGCGCCAGTATCTATGTCTAGCCATCCCTTTCCTTGTGCCAGTTTACCAGGAGAAACACCCGGCAGGGTAAAGGTAATGGTGTGACCGATGATAATTTGTTTATCTGGAAAGTAGGGTTTTTCAATACTGTGAAATTCCTCTCGTATCCAGCACAGTTCATCGGCAGTTTGTTCTGTCACAGATTTGGAAGGGTCAACACCAGCATGAGTTAACCAAATATCTCCCAAGTCAATGTATGTAGGCAAAGCTTTTAACCAATCCAGATGGTCATCAGGAATGGGAGCCTCTTGGTAACTGGCCACGGTAGCTTGCCCTCCCCCAAACAGCCATGCTTGCATGGTCGAGGAGGAAGTCCTTTCATTCGTCAGAATGCTTAATAACATCTGCTCATGATTTCCCAACAAACATGGGTAGTTATTTTGTTTGACAAAATTAACTACTTGTGCGCTATGAGGGCCGCGATCGATTAAGTCTCCCAGAAAATAGACTCGATCTTCTGACGTGGGGGCGATCGCCTCCAACAGTGTCATTAAACCTTCATAGTGTCCATGCACATCCCCAATTACAATTCGTCTGGGGCTAATTTCGCTCATTGTCTCTTAGCTGCAATAGTTTTGGCTAATACTTCTGCTACAGTTTACGCTGTCTGGTTTCCGCAATGAAAGGTAAAAATACTGGATAATGCTTATTTTAATTTAATTTTTGTACCAGTAATAAACTTAACTTATCAAATATATACAACAGCAATTGTTTTTCAGATATAACTTATAATAACGATGGCGTAAGACTAGCTTTTTCTGCTAATTTAAACTACTTAGCCGAGAATTTAGGCTCTTGCCATATTCATCATTTTTAAGTTCACAATGTCTAATGGTTTTTCTGCTGAAATTAGTTCGCGCATCTGCAAGCACATGAATGACGATCATGCTGATGCTGTAGTTATTTATGCTAAAGCTTTTGGTGGTGTAACAGATGCCAATGCAGCCGAAATGCTGTCAATTGATGCACAGGGTATGGATTTAACAGCGCAAGTAAATGGGGAAACTGTACCAGTTCGCATTCAATTCGATCGTGTTTTAGTAGATGCGGAAGATGCTCATCAAACTTTGATTGCAATGGTGAAGCAGGCGCGGGTTCAGACTAAATAAGAAATGACAAAATAATTGACACTAAATCTGCGATACATTTAATCGCATATTTTTGTACATATATACGAATCCGATTTTATTTCTGAACTGATTTGCGTAGGTAGGCAATAGGCAAGGGGAAAGAAAGCTTCCTAGTTGTACTGAGTTTTTTCAGAAATAAAATACTAGTTCTATAGCAATACTGAATCATTTGTGAAAAACAAAATCCCCGACTCTGTAAAAGTTGTCGGGAATCTGTGGCTTGGTTAAGCTTAGAGGATGTTTTAAAAGTCATGATTGATGTATCAAATATTTCTTTACCCCACCCTAACCCTCCCCTTATAAAGGGGAGGAAACCGGATTTTCTTGTTTCCCACCTTTATAAGGGGGGATTAAGTGGGGTAAGAATTCGATTAAAGTCACAGCTAACTACTTTTAAAACATCCTTTTAGAGTCAAAGCTGTGTTATATCGTAATTAGTGTAAATACTCACCCCGCCAGCCGATACATAATCACTTTTCCTTTCCAATTTTCTTCTACAAATACTAGATGCTCACCATTGGAACGCCGAAAAGCGCGAATACCGTAGGGTATATCAATCCAGCCACTTTCGCTGCCAACTTCTGGGCCTGGTTTTAACTGTTGTACTTGCGCTCCCGTCTTGGCATTGTAGACATATACCTCTGCGGTTTTGACTGTCACGGCAAATACATAGTCTTCCGTCACACTGATTGCTGCTGTAGACACTTCACGCTTCCCGGTGCTGTCATAGGGAATTACAATCCGCCACTTGGGAGTACGATTTCCTTTACTCCAATTGTCAAAACGGGCAATCTCAGATCCAGCAACTCCAGCATCGTCACTAAATGCAGGGCGATCTACCGTAAAACCTGACAAATACATACTATCTGTTTCAGGAAAATATTCGATCCGGCGCAAGTCGTTAAATATTTTGGGAGTAGTTTGCTTTTCCATCGAACTATAGCTGTAGATGGGGTTGCCTTTAGGATCTATTCCCTGTAAAGAATAATGTCGAATGCCATCTTCTGTTCGCAAAGCTTTCCAAACATCTCCTTTGCTGTCTACCCACCAGCCACCGAGATAAGGATAATCTTTACTGCGATCGTATTCGTTCTTTTCAAATTTGCCATTACCGTTGCGATCGCGCCAGATCCATTCTCCTTTTTCTGGTTGATGCGGTGGCCAATTTCCGGTGATAAATGGTAAATCTTTGCTATTAGTACCAACAAACATGCCGGCGGGTATGGCGACTTTACCATCAGTGGCGGGATTAAAACGATAGATTTGCAGAAAGCTGTTATACATATCTGTGAGGAACAAAAACGGCTTCCCTTGGATGCGGCGAACAAAGGTTCCATCTGGCGATGTATGCAGACGTGGATCTTGAGGATATTTGAAAGGATTTAAGGTATAGGCTTTGTAAGTCCATTGCTTACCAGCAGGTTTACTGTAATCCATCAGATAGTGTTCTTGTTTGGTGAATACATCTACACCATCAGTTTTAGGATCGGCATCTGCATTATCGACGAATATCAATCCCAGCGATCGCCACATTAGTTTTCCCGATGGCGAAAATTTCCGCAAATCTGTTCCTGATTTGTTGAAACCATTACTATTTATATAGATATTGCCGGAAGCATCTGTACCAACTCCGGTAAGTCCGTAAAGTTTCAAATCTCGAACTTCACCAGGAACTCCTGCATAGATACCGCCTTTAGTGCCAAAACTACTCACCTGCACTGGCCGATCTTTGATCTCATAAGTCAACATTTGCTGACGCGGGCCATTTTCTGCTACTAACAGCTTACCTTGATGATTAATAGCGATCGCAGTTGGTTCGACGATATCTGCAATCTGTTGGGGCAATTGCTTTCCACTTTGGGAATAATGTAAAATTTTTGCAGGTTTACTACCATTTTTGCTTTGAATAATCCACAGATTTTTTTGTGAATCGATAGTTATTGCTCCCGGATTAGCAACGGCAAAGCTGCGAAGTTTCTTCATCGTATCAGTATCATAAACACGAATCTGGTTAGCAGCAGAATCACTTACATACAACTCGCTTCCCACAGTTGCTAATCCAGTAACTTCACTTTTAGTACTGGTAATCAACATACTTTTATCCCAACCACGCCCATTCGGAAACGGCGCGGGTTTTCCTGATAAATCATAGCGTCTAACGCTATACCAAGTTGTTCCTTCTGGTGGATAATCTTCTTTTGTATCGCCCCTCGAACCTTGAGTCATGGCAATGTAAACATATTTACTATTTGCGGTTACAGCTTTGCCACCGCCACGACTCCAGCCGTGAGTATCCCCAAGGGCAGCAATAACCTTACCATCTTTATATATTCCTGCCTCCATTGCCGCCTCATCCCAATGACTGTTGGTATAAACTGTGCCATCAGGAGCAACATACATGCCCTCAATATTGTTTTGTACCCGCAGATTTCCACTACCAATAGTGTTACCTATCCACGATGTTTTGTAGTTCAGCGCGGCTGTTTCAGTATTGTTTTGTACCCGCAGATTTTCACTGCCAATAGTATTACTTATTGGCGACATTTTGTGTGTAAGTATGGGTATTTCAGTATTGTTTTTTACCCACACATGTTCGCTGACAATAGTATTATTTGTTGATGAGATTTTATGTTTAAGCGGGTGTATTTCAGTATTATTTTGTACCCGAATATTTTCGCTGCCAATAGTATTATGTGTAAGCGTGCGTGTTCCAGTTGTTGCCCAGTCTGTTGTAATTCCAAGGGTAGTAACAATAACTCCAATAGTCAGACTGAGTAAAAAGTTGAAAGTTTTATTTCTTTGTAAATATTTAGTATTAGATAGTTTTTTGATGTACTGATTGAGATAATGACGGAGTTTTTTGAACTGCGTCAGTAATTTATTTGTCATATAATTTTCAGGTTTTAATTATTTATATACAATCATTGTTTATGAAATCCGTAAAAAAATACAACTATTTTTAAGTGGTTAATATCTGGTCTACGTTTGGGTTGCAACAAAAATGGATATAGTCGAGTAAAGGTATTAATATTTACTTATTTTTACATCATAATAGTAAGCATTAATACAAAAATCTTCTATGTTTCTTGCTTTATACCAGCTTTGCTTCCTCCCTATATAGCATTCACATTTCTGAATTGATAGGTATCATATATAGCTATATCAGTGTTATCTGGTTAATAAAAACACAGGTTTAAATCCTTGTTGACGTTGATATATAAATAGTTTATAAATTGATTTTATATACAAAAATTATTATTGGTAATGTGTACTCATAAATTCTATTGATTCAGGTTTAGATACAGATGTAAAAGCGCAGAGATATGCGCTTGTTTTAGTATATTTATAGGCGATACATAGTGGAAAATAAACTAGAAAACTTTACTTCATCATCTGCATCTATTCTCACTCTGGGATTAGGCTGGTTTCCCAAAAGTCCCGGAGGATTAGAAAGGTATATTTATGAACTAACTCATAAATTAGCAGCAAATCAAGACCAGATTGAATTATGTGGAATTGGTCTACCAGAGGCTGAGATAAATTCGCCCATTAAGCTGACTAACTTGGCGAGTCCCGATAGTGCTATTTGGCAAAGATTATGGTCAATTCGCACGAATTTCCAGAAAACAAGAACTAGCAAACCAGATGCTATTAATTTGCACTTTGCATTATACAGCTTTCCTCTTTTAGATATTTTGCCAAAGGGAGTACCAGTTACTTTTAACTTTCATGGCCCTTGGGCTTCTGAAAGTCAGCAAGAGGTAGTTAATAAAAATCTCAGTCTTTTAATCAAGCACTGGTTAATAGAAAAAAACACTTATAATCGTTGCGATCGCTTCATTGTTTTGAGCAAAGCATTTGGGAAAATTTTACACGATCGATATCAAGTACCGTGGAGCAAAATTAATATTATTCCCGGTGGAGTTGATATTAATTGGTTTCAACCAAATTTATCACCCCAAGAGGCTTGTGCAAAGCTAGACTGGCCTAGTAATCGCCGAATTATATTTACATCACGCCGCTTAGTGCATCGAACCGGAGTTGACAAATTATTGCAAGCTGTAGCTATAATTAAGCCCAGAATACCAGATGTTTGGCTGGCGATCGCAGGTCGCGGTCACATTCAAGCTGCACTACAACAACAGGCTACAGAATTAGGACTAGAAGACAACGTTAAATTTTTAGGTTTTCTTCCTGATGAACAATTACCTATAGCTTATCAAGCTGCTGAATTGACTATTATGCCTAGCCAATCTTTTGAAGGATTTGGATTAGTAATAGTTGAGTCTCTAGCCTGTGGTACTCCTGTTTTATGTACTCCAGTTGGGGGAATGCCAGAAATTTTATCAGAATTTTCACCCGATTTAATTACTACTTCAACAGAAGCATCAGCTATTGCTGAAAAATTAGAGCAAGTGCTTTTGGGTAATCTCCCCATACCTTCACAATCGGCCTGTCGCCACTATGCTACCACACACTATGACTGGAATCAAATTGCCCAGCAAGTACGGAATGTTTTATTAACTTAAACAAGTAATTTGAAGAAATTATAGGGGCACTACATGAGCCAAGTTAGATAAAATAGAGGTTTAATGAAAATACTTTTCTTAGATCAAAGCGGTAAACCAGGCGGTGCCGAATTATGTTTAATAGATATTGCTAAACCTTATGGCGATCGCGCTTTAGTAGGTTTATTTGCAGATGGCCCATTTAAACATTTACTACAACAAAATTATATCCCAGTAGAAGTTCTCGCAACTCAAGCAATCCAAGTTCGCAAAGAAAGCAGTTTGCTACAAGGATTCAAGAGTTTGGGACAACTTGCACCTTTAATTACTAAGGTAGTTAAAAAAGCGCGTGAATACGATTTAATCTATGCCAACACCCAAAAAGCATTAGTTGTCGGTGCGTTGGCAAGTTTTTTCAGTCGTCGCCCTCTGGTTTATCATTTACATGATATTCTTTCCAAAGAACATTTTAGCCCAACTAATCTTCGTATTGCTGTTAACCTAGCTAATCGTTTTGCATCATTAGTAATTGCTAATTCTCAAGCTAGTCAATCTGCCTTTGTACAAGCAGGAGGACGCCCAGACATCATCGAAGTTGTTTATAACGGCTTTAATCCCAAAAATTATCAAACTGATGAGTCTGACATTCAGAAATTACAGCAAAAGTTAGGATTAGAAGGGAAATTTGTCGTTGGACACTTTAGCCGTCTTGCACCTTGGAAAGGGCAACATATTTTAATTGATGCCCTTGCGAAATGTCCGCATAATGTAATAGCAATTTTAGTGGGTGATGCACTGTTTGGCGAACAAGATTATGTCCAACAGTTGCACCAACAAGTTCGTGAACTGGAATTAGAAAATAGAGTCAAATTTTTAGGATTTCGTTCTGATATTCCCCAGTTAATGGCAGTTTGTAACTTGGTGGCACATACCTCTACTTCACCAGAACCTTTTGGTAGAGTGATTGTAGAGGCAATGCTATGTGAAAAGCCTGTAGTTGCAGCCAAAGCTGGAGGTGCAATGGAATTAGTAGAACATGGACTTAATGGTTTTTTAGTCACACCAGGAAAACCCCAGGAACTTGCACAAGTAATTACTACCTGTTTACAGGAGACGGAAATAACTGCAAATATAGCTAAGAATGCCAGGATTACTGCTAGTGGGCGTTTTGATATTGCAACTATTAATCAGCAAATTTTCCAACTGCTGTCTGATATCATGTCCGCTTAAATAGACATAATACCCGTGCTAACCCCACCCAGCTAAAGCATAGCTTTTACTTTCTTCCTCACTTGCAAAGGGGTGCTTTTATGATTGATAATTAGACGGGCATAATAATATTAAAAATTAGTACAGCCTTGCACAAGTTTGCAGCGAATCGAATTTAAAAACTTTGCCTTAGTGTGCGAATATTTACACCAAGTTGCTGTATTTAGCAATGCTCTATGTCATATAAATAGTGTAATTCAGAACACTGACTAGAAAAAACTCTATCTTATATTGTTATTTCTATAAATGATACAACAGAAATACATTTAACAATCTTCTGCGACTTTCAACTACCCACATTTGGTAGATAAAAAGATTTTGCTGACCATAACGCTGTATTATCAAAATACATCGCAATACACAACACCCAAGGCAAACGCATCTAAATTACTCTCGATCGCAACCAAGGTTAAGAACCAACGACAAAATCAGCATTTCTCATTTGGTTTAGTTTCCAAGACTCAAAGCAATATCTACGACAGGCTGTGACGCTCCTGCGGACGCTCGAGTACTCGCTACCGCTTCCTAACGCTAACGCTACGCTATCAGTGACGCTAAATTTATGTCAATAAGCGGGGATTAATGCGACTATTTTCGAGCCATTGAGAATAAAATCCTTTTGTTGACATGATGCGTTTGCCCTGACACAAGACCGAATCAAACAGATAAGGAACACAAATATTATGCCTTCAACTACAACTTACGCTTACGATGCTGCTGGCAATGTGATATCTGAGAAGATAGACAACAACAGTGATGGGATAATAGACTCAGTTATTACCTACCGCTATAACCAGACATCCTTTAGCGAAGACAACAATGGCGACGGCATAGTTGATTATGCCGAAACCTCTACTTATGATGCCAACGGCAACAAAACATCCGAAAGCCAGGACTACAGCGGCGATGGCATAGTTGATTATGTCTATACCTCTACTTATGATGCTAACGGCAAGTTGACATCGTATAGCGGTGACATCAACAACGATGGCATAGTTGATTTTGTCTCAACCTATACTTATAATGCCAAGGGCAAGCGGACATCCTTTAGCTCTGACATCAACAACGATGGCATAGTTGATACAGTCGAAACCTCTACTTATGATGCCAACGGCAAGTTGACATCCTTTAGCAATGACTCCAACGGCGACGGCATAGTTGATTTTGTCTCAACCTCTACTTATGATGCCAACGGCAACCGGACATTCTTTAGCGAAGACTCCAACGGCGACGGCATAGTTAATATAGTCGAAACCTTTACTTATGATGCCAACGGCAAGTTAACATCCAAAAGCGGTGACTACAAC
Organism: Nostoc sp. DedQUE08; assembly: GCF_034530895.1. NCBI lineage: Bacteria > Bacillati > Cyanobacteriota > Cyanophyceae > Nostocales > Nostocaceae > Nostoc > Nostoc sp. DedQUE08. The sequence goes on along the minus strand of NZ_JAVRCD010000025.1, from coordinate 9,428 downwards.
GGTGACGGCATAGTTGATTATGTCGAAACCTCTACTTATGATGCCAACGGCAAGTTGACATCTACGGAAAGCTTCAACGGCGACGGCATAGTTGGTAGAGTCTTAAGCTATACTTATGATGCCAACGGCAACCAGACATCCTTTAGCCGTGACTTCAACGGCGACGGCATAGTTGATAGAGTCGAAACCTATACTTATGATGCCAACGGCAACCGGACATCCTTTAGCGAAGACTACGACGGCGACGGCATAGTTGATAATGGCTACACCTCTACTTATGATGCCAACGGCAAGTTGACATCCTCTAGCTATGACAACAGCGGCGACGGCATAGTTGATTATGTCTCAACCTATGATGCCAACGGCAACCAGACATCCTATAGCCGTGACGACAATGGCGACGCCATATTTGATTATGTCTCAACCTCTACTTATGATGCCAACGGCAACTTGACATTCTCTAGCGAAGACAACAATGGCGACGGCATAGTTGATTTTGTCACAATTGATAATACTTATGATGCCAACGGCAAGTTGACATCTTCTAGGCGTGACAACAGCGGCGACGGCATAGTTGATTATGTCTCAACCTATACTTATGGACGCACATCCGCCAGTTATGACTTCAACAACGATAGTGTAACTGATGCAGTTGGCATCTACAGCTACGATTTGAGCGGCAAGCTGATTTCACAGAAAATTGACAACAATAATGATGGTATCTTTGATCGAGTGACTGCCCTAAGTTACGATGATAACAACAGACTAGCTGCACAGCTAGCTGACCTCAACAATGATGGCATCGCTGAGGAGATTACCACTTACAACTACGATGCCAATGGCAAAGTAACTAGCGCAGATATTGACAGCAACAGTGATGGCACTACTGATGCAGTTGCCACTTATCTGTATGATGCCAATGGTCAACTGATTAGCAAGACCACCACAGAAGGAACTGTGCCAAACCAAAGCTTAAATGGTGGCAATGGTGCAGACACGCTCACTGGTGCGGCTGGTAACGATCAAATTAAAGGCAAAAACGGTAACGATCAACTCCTTGGATTAGCCGGAAATGACAAACTAGTTGGTGGTCATAGTAATGACATCCTTAAGGGTGGCGCTGGCCGTGATACCCTCACAGGAGATTGTGGCGCTGATAAATTTGTGTTCAATAGTCTGAGTGATTCGCTGCTGTCTGGCTTTGATAAAATTACTGATTTGAAAATCGATGAAGATAAAATAGATGGGCTGTATGCAGTTGACGCTACTAATTTAGTTCAACTTGGCACTGTTGCGAGTCTAAATCTTTCCGATGTACAGCAGATATTGAGTGCAACTGCTTTTGTGGCTAAAGGTGCGGCAACTTTTACCCTTGGTACAGAGAATAAGGGGCAGACTTTTTTGGCACTCAATGATAACACTAATGGATTCTCTGCCCTCACGGATGCTGTGATTGAAATTAGTGGCTACAAAGGTAACTTAGCCTCCTTAGCAGTTGTCTAATCATACTACGGTTCAGGTGTGACTATAAACCAACTAATTCACGAGATTCAAAATCAGAAAGTTGTTGAGCGATCGCTAATCTTGCTTCCAACTTAGCTACACTAAACTGGTTACGCAGATATTCCAAATGGGCGATGGCATTTGCTTTCTCGACAGTTAATCGAATTTGGGTGTCTATTGCTTTCTGATATTCCTGATTCACAAGCAACACCTCAAAGCGACGAGCCTTGCGTTGAGCATCATTCTTCAAATCCATCTCAAAGGCGGCGGTGCGGTCTGCATTGCCTTCAAATCGGTTAACTTGGTGCTGCACTGCCATCAACTGAGAATCTATTTCATTAGCCCGTTGGGCAGCTTGTGCGATCGCAGCTGGATAATGACTCAGTTGCATCATTTAATAATTTTCCTCTCAGGTCAATAATGTAGTGTTTAAGTATAAGACCAACCCTTGAATTTATTTACCAAAAGGCTGTCACAGAGCAGTTTTACACTTAACTCAGCTTGGTGGAAGCTATATATATATTATAGTCCAAATGTATTGAATTAGGGGAAAAAAAGCGATGCCTGAAGTGCAGGTATGCCAATTATTTTCCTCTAATTATTTACAATCATTTTCCTAATTTTTCGCTAAAATAAAGTTAAAATAAACTCTCAAAAATTTTTATCTTTACTCTGTATGAGCTAAGTTTTTAAGTTTTTGAAATTAGCTTTAGACAAAGGAGTAAAAATGAATATCGATCGTCATTAATTTCTAGAGATGTCTTTTGAATAACACTATTAATTTTGCCTTTTAAGATTAAGTCCGCCCATATACCCATGACTTATTTAGCCGTCAGACTGAAGTCTGCGGCTAATAAAGTAAGCCTGCATAAGCAGGCTAATTATTTTCTGCTAAATTCTACACTTTAGCTCAAGCTGCTTCCCGCAGTTGTGGTTGTGACGGCACACTCACCTCTGGAAATGAAAGCGAGAGTTGTTCGGCTTGAGGTACTGCCGCTTGCTGCAAAACTTGAACTTCAATATTCACGCTGACCAAATAACTACCTGTATCAACACCAACTGCTTCAGCAATAAGTTTAGCAATGTCTGGGCGTTTGGCAGTCAGCGGGTCACGTAAAATACACCGATCCCATTCATGCTTGGCAGTCGGATTGAGGTTGAGAATATAATGCTTCATCATCGAACTAACCCTTGAATCCATCTTCCAGAAGGTTTTCACAGAGCCATTATGCATTTGGCTAGGCTTTGTGGACGCTATATCTATTATAGTATATTTGTACTAAATTGGGCGATATCTGAGTCAGAAAGTAGGAAATATATCATGTCTAGCTAATTGCTATATTCCCTAATCTATGCGGAAAGCTCAAAAATCCCTTCGCTCTTTGGTCTTACAACAGTTTTCATGTATTTGAACCACACTTGTCGTAGGGGCGCAAGGCCCATTGGTGTCAACTTAACCCGAAACCCGCTTGGTGACAACGTTTTGCTCTCACCCCCAGCCCCTCTCCCATCCGTGAGAGGGAAACTAGACATTCAATTCCCCTTCTCCTTTGGGAGAAGGGATTAGGGGATGAGGGTGTAAGGGATTTGCAAAACGCCTGTCTGATATAGTTTTCGGCTTAAGTTTACACCAATGAAGGCTTTGTGCCCTTAGCGCGGGACACGATTAAGCCGTTCCACATTTAACTTGCATAATTAGCGTAGGCTTTTCGGTCTATGCCACAAGAGTTATATAAATAAATTAGATGTCGTTTAGCTTATAAATCATTCGTAAAAGCGTATAGGTGTGTCTTAGCTATATTCCCGTGCTACATCCAATTAGTTAAAGGACTTCTAACAAATAATCAAAGCGCAATGTCTAGGATGGGCAAAGCCAACGCCAAATTTATCTATTCCTTTCTTCTCCAATTTAGTGATGTCTCTAAATTCTTAATCCCAGAAAATCTGCCTATAGGTAAATTCTAATACAAAGGTATTGCAACTAAGCTTACAAAGCAACACCTTATATTTATGTAAATCGCTATATGGTAGATATCTATATTATTGACCTATTTGTAATTGGTCTACTTTTACTGATGGTAACTTTAGGGTCGGGTTGGATTACTCGCTTACCCCTTTCTTTTGCCATCATCTACCTAGTGGTTGGTATTTTTTTAGGCCCTTATGGCTTAGGGCTGATTGAATTACGTCGAGATGACGTTTTTAATACCGAACTGCTGGAGAAAATAACAGAACTTGTCGTGATTATTTCTGTGTTTAGCTGCGGCTTAAGAATTGTTCGGCCTCTAAAATTAGGGGTTTGGGATATTACAGTGCGATTGATTGTATTTCTGATGCCAATTTCAATTTTTGCTCTGGCTGTTGTGGGTAAATTCTTTTTAGGGATGAATTGGGGAGAAGCAATTTTATTAGGAGCAATTCTTGCACCTACAGATCCAGTATTAGCATCAGAAGTACAATTGACCAGTATAAATGACCAAGATGAGTTGAGATTTGGTTTAACCTCTGAAGGTGGATTAAATGATGCTTTAGCTTTTCCCTTTGTTTATTTTGGTCTTCATGCTTTAAAAGATGACAACTGGGGTAACTGGTTTAAACAGTGGATTACAGTTGATTTGATCTGGGCGATCACATCTGGCATTATTATGGGAATTATTGTTGCTAAATCTATAGTTTGGATTGAACAAAAAATTCAAAAACGCCGTCCTGCCGATAAGTTAATGGAAGACTTTACTGCTATCAGTACAATTCTCATAACTTATTCCTTAACAGAAATGGTTAATGGCTATGGATTTTTGGCGGTATTTGTTGCTGGCTTAGTTGTCCAACGCAGTTACAGAAATTCTGAAAAACCGATAGAACAATTAGAATTTGTTGAGCAAATCGAAAAACTACTGGAAGTTGGGACAATTTTACTATTGGGTTCAATATTATTATTGAAACCAATACTCAATTATGCTATGCAATCTGTGTTAGTAATAGTTTTGTTATTCTTGATCGTCAGACCTTTAGGAGTTTGGATTAGCACAATAGGTAAACGTCCTCTAGATTCACGCCGCCGAACCTTCCACCCAGGAACTCGGTTGTTATTTGGATGGTTTGGGATTCGCGGTGTTGGTTCTTTATATTATCTAGCTTATGCCTTTGGTCATGGTTTGAAAGGTGAGGCAGCCGAACAAATTGCTTGGATAACTTACACTACTATTGTAGCCTCGGTAATTGTGCATGGCATTAGTGCAACTCCATTAATGAAGTGGTATGAGCGCAATTTTGCTAACAATAAAAATACTACTCCTCCCACCACAATAGATGAATTTGAGTGAAAATATTTCTTGTATGTAGCGACTTTCAAGACAGTCGCTACAATTTAATTTTCTGAATTTGCTTCAAACCGGAGAGGCGCTTTGATTCTTAAATTCTAATTTCTTTGTTTGTAATAAAGCGGTTCAGGTTCAGTCTATATTCCCTATTTTCCTGTCACTTTTTCAATAACTTCTTTCGCTTTTTCACCAAAACTTTCTGGGGGATTTTGTTCTTGTTCAGCCTTCAAATTTCTTTCGTAAGTCTTCTCTATAGTATTAAGATTTTTTGAATCTTTTATTGCTTGCTCATAAGCTTCTTGTCGTTCTTCTTCTTGAATACCAACACCTGGGTCAAATTCGTTAGCACGATTAATTTTTTCTTCAGAATTTGGTTTATACTCTGGAGGTATTAGTTTTAATTCTTCAAGAGTAGTTGCGTGACTAGTTTGCTGAACAAAAATGAAAGAACCTGACAAGCTGATGAAAACCATCAAGCCAACAACCAAAAAGCTTGAACGTAATGCTTGTTTTAAACTTAATAGAATTTTTTGCATGAAAAAAATCTCCTAATCTTTTTGTTATGAGCCTTTTGAGGTAGAAGATAGATTGAATATCTTAGGCTCACAGGCATCCTAAGTGTTTAGGTACAGTTCTTTCTTCTACCTCAAGGTATATTAATTTTTAGCTAGGGTAATCTTATTCACAAGACTAAAATCCCCGACATCTTAGAGAAGTCGGGGATCTCGTTGTTCTCAAATGATTTAGTAGGAGGACAAAATTGTGCCACCTTACCCGTGTACTTTTTTCAAATGATAATCCCTATAGTCAAAGATTGTCGTGCTTACTAACAATACCATCTAGAACTCAACTTTTGGACTAATAGTTCAAATCGACTCAAGTAGACTGATATTTTTACTTTTCGATCGAATAGACACTTATGACCAACTATGATTAATTTTTATTCCTCGGCTTTGCATTACCTCTTCAAATAAATTTGTTGGTAATGCTTCTTCTACAGGAAAAACTCCAGGTTTTTTGAGTTTACCTTCTAGCAATAATTGGGCAATACTACCTGTGCCACAACCAGAAGCCACAGCAGTATTTTCATGCACGACAGTTGAGCAATAAACGGCTGTTTCACCATTTTTCTGCCCTGTAACCTCAGAACGAACTGCTACTCCAATTCCACTAAAATTATTAGTGACATCTGTCATTGAATGGCTGACATGAGACAGAAATTCAATCATGTAACGACGCTGCATTAACCACTTGGGAAAAACGTGTGCTGCAATCCAAGTTAGATGATTATAAAAATCTGGAACGGAACCAAACTTAGTAATTACAGTTTTCACTGATGGGAATGCATGGGGCAGTGTAAAGGTTTCTGGCATATCAAACCAGTAAACTCCGGTGCGTCCATATGGAGGTGGAAACTCAACTACTTCTCTTTCACTATAAGGCTTGATTATTTCCCATTTTCCATCTATCCAAGTCTCAAAAGGATACTGCAACCCAAGAAAAGTTGTCCGCATCACTGTAATGCCAGCACCACCAGAACCAGAAACTAAATAACTTAAATGGATCTTTTCTGGTAGCTGAAATTGTTCAATTCCCTGACGTACCATGCTGTTAGAAATACCAGGAAAAATGCCAGTATTAATAATTGCTGTCACGCCAGCAGCAGCAGCTTTTTCATGATAATTCAGAGCTTTGCTGGTATAAGACCGATGGTCGCTAACATCTAGATAATTAACGCCTTCAGCAATACAGGTTTCGAGAACATTAGTATCTCGATAGTGAAATGGCCCGGCACAATGGATGACTAAATTAGAGTTTGCGATCGCATCTCGCAATTTGTCAACTTCTGCCAAGTCCAATACCAAAAACTGCACTTGTCCTCCTGAAGACAAGCTTACAGCCTTCCCAAACTCCGCAGAACGTCCAGTAATCGTAATTTGAGCCTGCGTATGGGTAGCGAGATCCTGAGCAACACTGCTACCAATCCGCCCTCGTCCACCAAGAATTAAAACGCTGTCTGTCATTACTCCAGCATTCGCAACACTAACTTAATTTGACCAGTTTTGTGTCCTGTTTGCCATCGGTTATAAGTATGACTTACCTTTCAATCAAGGCAGAGTTTTCAATTATAGTTAAATCTGCCTTCTTCACGCCTCAATTTGCCTAACTACTGTTAGCGCTGAATAACTCACCCCAGCAGTACCTTCGCCGGGATGGGTGGAGTCACCAACTAACCACAAATTCTGGATTGGTGTCCGATTGGCGAACCCAAAGGGGCCAAAGGTGGGAATCCTTTGACCGATGCCACCAACTATACCGCGATCGCGGGCTGTAAAATGGGCAAAGGTGCGCGGTGTTGCGGCTTCTTGATAAATAATCGTTTCTGGTTTGAGATAGAAATATTGGGCAAGACGAGCGATCGCTTCTTGGGTAAACTTTTCTTTTAGTCCTTCATAATCATCAGTCTGCCACCACTGTGCGGGATCGACAAATGAAGAAGCAATAATTGTCGCTTTCCCCTCCGGTGCGCGACCATCTCCAGGATGACTGACGGAAACAAATAGGGAATTATTCTCGCCAATGGGGCCATTGACATCATACAGAAATTGCAGGTGGGGAGGACACCCAGGCGGAATTGCGCTGGCATCTACACCCAAATACACCACAAAAGCACCCGATGCTTGGGGCAATTTTTCCACCCGATTTTTATATCCAGATGGCGCTTGTTCTTTCAACAACTGCACCAAATTTTGCACGGTGACGTTGCTAACTATGTGGTCGGCGGCTTCTGTCCAAACTTCGCCAGTTTTCTGATTTCTAATAACAATAGCAGTAGCTTTACCGTTTTCTACTTTGATTTCTTCTACTGTGTGGCGCATCAACAGTTTGCCGCCGTCTCTCTCTAAGGATTGTACCAAGCGATCGCTTAATACTTGCATACTTCCCTGGAGGTGAAACAATCCTTGGGGCAGTTGGGATACACTCAACGCTGTGGCTGCATAAAGTAATGCTGTGTTTTCTGCATCCACCTGGGAGTATAGCTTCAGTTGCAAATCTAAAAAAGTCCTCAATCGCTGGTCATTTCCCAGTCCGCACAACCGTAAAGCATCTCCTACCGTAAACAAGGTGAAGGGTACGGTAATTAATGTACTCGGACGCACCGCCTGAGTTAGCTGCCACAAATCCCATAAATTACGCGGTGGTAGCACCGGGTCGCGTCCTTGAAATTCCCAACTAGCAGCAAATAAAGTTGCCATCAACTGCCAAAACGGTTCGCTACCAGGAAACTGTTTTTGTCGTTCCTCTTGCCATTTCTCCTGGTCGCGCCAAACGTTGATAGGTGTGGTTTCCCCAGGTAAATACACTGCACAAGCAGGGTCGCAAGGCGTTGCTTCCGGTAAATCTATGTCCAATTCTGAGAAAATCCGGTGGTGAATTCCCCCTGGTTCTAACCCCGCCACCTGAGTTGCGCCCACATCAAAGGTAAATCCTTGGCGTTTAAACGTGGAAGCACAGCCTCCCGGTACGAGGGCTTGATCCAAAATTAAGACACTGTAACCCCTATGAGCTAATAATGCCCCAGCAGTCAGTCCACCTATTCCCGCACCAATAACGACGACATGAGAGTTACTTTTGTCAAGAGAAATGCTGGACATTGATTATTTTCTTTAAAATTCTTAATACTTTTACTCATAATTTTACCTTAATCTCAAAGTTCAATGGGGTCGAAGGGTGCTAGTGTACACAAGTCATCGAATTACCCCCTTAATCCCCCCGATATATTGGGGGAAACCGGAAAATCTGGTTCCCTCCCCTTTATAAGGGGAGGGTTAGGGTGGGGTAAATTTACCCCTAAATGCAAGTGAGTAGACTGTTTCAAACTTGTGTATACACCATAGCCTTACTAAGGAGAGGAACAGATTTTGCGTAGCATAACCTTTCTTAAGCTATCTCAGGGGTTGCACGATAAATCTTAAATGGCCTCATCAAAAATTTGTATGTACACGGGGGTTAAGGGGGATCTAAAAGTGCCTATATTCACAGCAAAACACTTTTCAAACAACCTCTTAATTTGACACGCTACCCTAAACCCAAAAAATTTGAAATCAACGGCAATAGATTGCTGCATTGTTCAACCAACTTTGTAGCACTGGGTAAACTAGAAATTGTTCCTTTTAAAATCTTTATAGCCGTTTTCGCCGCCTTTTGCATCGCCCCCTCTTGAGGATTTTTCCCAGCTTCTGCTAAAGCTTTCACTTGTTCTAATGCCTCAGCTTTATCTTCTGGCGGTAAATTTGTATCAGCCTCAATTGCTGCTTGCAATTGCGTCAGCAAGAGATTTTTACAGAGATTTTATACAACTTTACTCTGCAATATTTCGGATTTTGGGAAAATAAAGAAAATACAAAAATTTTGGATGTAATACGCGGTATAAGAGCATGACTGCGTGCCTTTACCTTTGAATGCTTAAGGTATCATCAGCAATATTGAAGTTGGTGTCACCATACTTAAGCTGTAGCTATCAATATTGCAACTGTAGCGGTTCCACAACTTATGGGAGCAACTCCCGAACTTATGGGAGCAACTCCCGAACTTATGGGAGCA
>NZ_JAVRCD010000024.1:0-111333 GCF_034530895.1 Nostoc sp. DedQUE08 | reverse complement strand
GGACTGGGGACTGGGGACTGGGGACTGGGGACTGGGGACTGGGGACTGGGGACTGGGGACTGGGGACTGGGGACTGGGGACTGGGGACTGGGGACTGGGGACTGGGGACTGGGGACTGGGGACTGGGGACTGGGGACTGGGTAATAGGAAATAAATATTTAGGAATACTTTTTCATTACCTAATACCCAATACCCAATACCCAATACCCAATACCCAGTCCCCAATCCCCCTAAATGGAGGACGTGAGTTTTACACGAGCTTTGGCGGTGAGTGGTTTTCCTAATTTAAGTTTGATAGAAGTGGCGCTGCGGTTGTTATCAGTGTTACTACTGATTGCCATAAATGCCTTTTTTGTAACGGCGGAGTTTTCGATGGTGAGCGTGCGGCGATCGCGTATTCACCAGCTAGTTAAGGCTGGGGATATTCCAGCGATCGCTGTAGAAATGTTACAACGCAGTATTGACCGACTGCTATCTACCACCCAGTTAGGCATTACCCTCTCTAGTTTGGCACTGGGATGGATTGGCGAAAGTACGATTGTTGTGCTGGTGAAGGCCTGGTTGAGATCCTGGCCTTTACCCAGTGGGATGACTACCTTCCTCGCCCATTCCCTATCAATTCCCATCGCCTTTTTCTTAATTGCCTATTTGCAAATTGTGATCGGAGAACTATGTCCCAAATCTTTAGCCATGCTGTACTCAGAACAGCTAGCAAGGTTTTTGGGGCCTTTGGTAAAAGCGATCGTGCGTTTTTTTGGCCCCTTCATCTGGATTCTTAACCAATCAACTCGTTTTTTATTACGGATTTTTGGCATCCAATACACAGGCCAAGGCTGGCGACCGCCTGTAACTCCCGAAGAATTACAACTGATTATCTCTACAGAATGGGGGTCTACTGGTTTACAGCGTGCAGAGCGAGAATTGCTCAATAATGTCTTTGAGTTTGGGGATGTGATGGCGCAAGATGTGATGATCCCGCGCACCAGTATTATCACACTGCCAAAAGATGCTACCTTCCAGACATTACTCAGGGAAATGGCTTCTACTGGTTACTCTCGCTATCCGGTGATTGGTGAATCTTTAGACGATGTTCGCGGTATTGTTTATTTTAAAGATTTGGCACAACCTTTGGCAGTCGGAAACCTCAGTTTAGAGACACAGATCCAACCTTGGATGCGTCCCGTCCGGTTTGTTCCAGAACACACGCCCTTGAGTGAACTTTTGCCCATGATGCAGCAAGAGAAACCCGCTATGGTGATGGTAGTGAATGAATTTGGCTCTACTGTGGGACTAGTGACAATCAAAGATGTGATTGCCGAAATTATTGGCGATCCCAGCGAACCTGAGAGCAATGACGACTTGCTGATTCAGATGTTAGATGAGCATAAATTTTTAGTGCAAGCACAAATCAACCTTGAAGACCTCAATGAAGTTTTGCATCTCAATTTGCCCCTGACCAGAGAATACCAAACACTAGGGGGCTTTTTGCTGTATGAGTTACAGAAAATTCCGGCCAAAGGCGAAATCTTTTGTTATCAAAATCTCGAATTTACCGTGGTATCGATTGTTGGCCCACGCCTGCATCAAATTCAACTGCGACGGTTAGAGGAAGAGGGGCAGAGGGGCAGGGGAGCAGGGGAGCAGGGGAGCAGAGGGGCTGGGGATAATAACTAATGACAAATGACAAATGACCAATGACAAATGCCTCTACTGTGCATACGCCACTGGATCGACAAGTCCCAATTCGGCAAAAGCTGCTAGCCGTAAGCGACAAGAATCACACACACCACAGGCAACATCTCCACCTGTATAGCAAGACCAAGTTAATTCCCAAGGAACTCCCAATTGATTCCCCAGTTGGATGATTTCGGTTTTTTTCAGGTTGATTAGGGGTGCAACAATCTTAATTGGTTGTCCCTCACGCCCTTGTTTGGTTCCCAGGCGAAAAACTTCCTGCATTGCTTGGATATAGTCGGGGCGACAATCAGGATATCCTGAGTAATCGAGGGCATTAACGCCGATATAGACGCGCTCTGCGGCGATCGCTTCGGCATAACCAAGAGCAAAGCTTAAGAATATGGTATTACGAGCCGGAACGTATGTGACAGGAATATTTTGAGACATTTCATCCAGCGATCGCTCTTGGGGTAAATCAATGGCATTATCAGTAAGGGCCGAACCGCCCCATTGTCGTAAGTCAAAGTTAACTACCTGATGTTTTGCGATCGCAGCTTTTTGAGCCACACTAAAGGCTGACTGTAACTCTCGTCGATGTCGCTGCTGGTAATCAAAGGAAATAGCATGACATTCACAGCCATCAGCTTGAGCTTTGTACAGAATTGTGGAAGAGTCCAATCCCCCAGATAACAAAATTACAGCTTTCATCTCGGTTGCAAATTTTGGATTTCAAATAACTGCATCAAACCTTAACAAGACGCCAGAAAGCGATGCCAAGGAGAATTTATACTTAAGCTGTACTGGAACGTTTAAAGTTAATAAAAATACATATATTTTTGGAGAAAGAGCAAACTCGAAATATCTATACAAAAGATATTTAGATTACGGGAACCGATCGCAAACTTTGAAATTCTTCATAAACATAGGCTCTATGTTACCATCTGGATGGTTTTAGACGGATCGTAACCGGCTTTCGAGTATAAACGCCAACGGCCGTAGCGTCTCTAAATTTGGTGGTTGAGGAGAGAATAATAGTGCAAAATAGCATGTCAGTGGCAGAACCGAATCCATATACACAGCGCAACCAGCCACGACCAATCCGCATAGGCGTGATTGGAGTGGGTAACATGGGACAACACCACGCTCGCGTGCTGAGTTCAATGAAAGATGTTGAACTAGTCGGAGTGGCAGATATTAACGTCGAGCGAGGATTAGAAACTGCCAGCAAGTACAAGGTGCGTTTTTTTGAAGATTATTGCGATCTGCTACCCCTTGTGGAAGCAGTTTGTGTAGCTGTTCCCACCCGTCTGCACTATGCCGTGGGCATCAACTGTCTGTTAGCGGGAATTCATGTTTTGATTGAAAAACCGATCGCAGCCAGTATTTCTGAGGCAGAGTCTTTAGTAAATGCCGCAGCTGAGTCTGGATGTATCCTGCAAGTAGGTCATATTGAGCGTTTTAACCCAGCTTTTAAAGAACTGAGCCAAGTTCTAAAAACAGAGGAATTGCTGGCGCTAGAAGCCCACAGAATGAGTCCTTACTCAGATCGGGCAAACGATGTTTCAGTTGTGCTGGATTTAATGATCCATGACATCGACCTACTTTTGGAATTAGCTGCTTCCCCAGTCACAAAATTGACTGCTAGCGGTACTCGCTCCCTAGACTCTGGTTATTTAGATTACGTAACCGCCACCTTGGGGTTTGCCAATGGTATTGTTGCTACTCTGACTGCTAGTAAAGTCACTCACCGCAAAATTCGCCGAATTGTCGCCCATTGCAAAAATTCATTTACTGAGGCAGATTTTCTCAAGAATGAAATTTTGATTCACCGACAAACGGCTGCCAATTCTCTCACCGACCACCGACAAGTACTTTACAGGCAAGACGGTGTAATTGAAAAAGTCTACACCAGCAATATTCAACCCCTAAGTGCAGAATTAGAACATTTTGTCAACTGCGTACACGGTGGCAATCAACCTTCAGTAGGTGGCGAACAAGCTCTTAAAGCCTTGAGACTTGCAAGTTTAATTGAGCAGATGGCGCTGGAAGATCGAGTTTGGAATCCCTTAGACTGGCAATCGGAACCAAGGGTACAATCTTTGACCCCCACAGTCTAGAAGAATAGGAGACAAGGGGGACAAGGGGGACAAGGTGAAATTTTCTCCCTTCTCTCCCGGTGCTACCCCACAGTCTCAACTTCCGCAGAAAACCTAGAATATGTTTTTAAATTTGCCATCAAATCTTTAGATCCTTCCTAGTCCTTTTAAAAAAGCAGGCTAAGGGGGATCTAAAAAATTAGAAAACAAAACCTAGTAGTTCGTTTGATTAATTTTGTGAGGTTTGTAGTGAGCGATAAATCGTTCAATCTCAAAGGTAGAGCTACTTACGAACTTTTATAACTCTCAACATTAATGAAACAGACACCTAGCTTCTACTTGTCTGACTCTATTTTTCAGTTATGATGGCAATTTTTAGTGCAGCCCAATTCCCTTGACTGTAGCAAGCGAGAATAATTACCCTTTAAAAAAGCTAAAGCTGAATTTAGCAACAAGACTAGTCCAGCAATTTCAGGAATTAACTCAATGCTTGAATGGATAACTAATACTATCAACTATTTTGGCTATTGGGGAATCGCCTTACTAATGTTTTTAGAGAACCTTTTTCCCCCCATTCCTTCAGAATTGATTATGCCACTGGCTGGATTTACAGCAAGTCCATATCAACCAGGAGAGGCAAAGCTGAATATTATTGGTGTATTTTTCGCAGGACTTTTGGGTTCTGTATTGGGCGCACTTATTTGGTACTATCCGGGTAAGTTTTTGGGTGAAATCCGTTTGAAAGCTTGGGCTGACAAGTATGGCAAATGGCTGGCTATATCCAGTAAAGATATTACCAAAGCCAAAGAGTGGTTTGACCGACAAGGTAGAACAGCAGTATTAATTGGTCGTCTTGTGCCAGGAATCCGCACCTTAATTTCTGTTCCCGCAGGTATTAGCAATATGCCTTTGCTACCATTTTTGGTTTACACAACATTAGGTAGCGCTGCTTGGGTGGGTTTGTTAACATACTCAGGATACATATTGGGTAGTCAGTATGAACTTGTGGACAAGTACCTTGCTCCTGTATCTAAAATCGTGCTTGGCGGTTTGGTTCTAGCATTTGTTTTCTGGATATTCAAGCGCCAGTTAAGACGCACTAGACGCACTAGAAGATGAAACACGGACGCTTTTGGTTTGAAAGCAGTGAAAGCAGGGGTTACATCTGGCCAAAATTCGCCTACACTATGCCAAATAATACTAGATGTGCGTTGGCAGAGCTTACCAGAGGTATCGCCGGAATTAATTTTTGGCGTATTTCTAGCTACACTTGACGCAACCTAGAATTTCTGGTTGCTCGCATTTTTGTAAGATGAGCATGACAACTTTTTACAGTTAAGTTTGAACTAGGAGCTTTCATGACAGACCAACCTTCCGCCGCTACCCCTATCAATGCTGCTGCTATACCCATGAATAGGCAGCCGTTAGCATCTACTCCTATCAATGCTGTTAATAATAATCCTCCCACTAGCAAGCCAGCCGGTGGTTCTGGGAAAACCATTCTCAGTGTTGATTTAGGCAGAACTTCCACAAAAACTTGTGTGAGTCGCGAACCAGGCAGTGTGGTGTTCGTACCTGCCAACGTCAAGCAGATGTCAATCGAACAAGTACGCGGTGGTGTTTTTGAAGCCAGAGCTACTGACCCCTTAATGGATTTGTGGCTGGAGTATCAAGGAAATGGATATGCTGTTGGTCAACTGGCAGCCGATTTTGGGGCGAATTTAGGAGTCGGACAATCTAAGGTAGAAGCTGCACTGGTAAAAGTTTTAGCAAGTGCTGGCTACTTCAAACTCAGAGACGATATCTCAGTTGTACTTGGTCTGCCTTTTCTTTCCTTAGAGCAATTTGAAAAAGAAAAAGCACAATTGATTAGCCAAGTAGGTGGCCCTCACGTGTTGAACTTCCGAGGCGAATCTGTGTCGCTGAACGTCAGTAAGGTATGGGTCATGCCAGAAGGCTACGGCAGCCTGTTATGGTCTGAAGCTCAACCCAAGAAAAACCCTGGTAGTCCCGATTTTACAAAAATATCGGTGGCGATCGTCGATATTGGTCATCAAACCGTGGATCTTTTGATGGTAGATAACTTCCGTTTTGCCAGAGGTGCTTCTAAGAGCGAAGACTTCGGGATGAATAAGTTTTATGAATTAGTGTCTGCCGAAATCGAGGGAGCAGATAGTCAATCTCTAGCGTTGATTTCCGCTGTCAACAAACCTAGAGGTGAACGCTTTTACCGTCCTAAAGGCGCTAGCAAGCCCACCAACCTAGATGATTTTCTTCCCAACCTCACAGAGATGTTTTCGCGCGAAATCTGTAGCCGTGTGCTAGCCTGGTTGCCAGAACGCGTCACCGATGTGATTCTTACTGGCGGCGGTGGTGAGTTCTTCTGGGACGACGTTCAACGTCTGCTCAAAGAAGCAAAGATTAATGCTCATTTAGCAGCACCTTCCCGTCAGGCGAATGCTTTGGGGCAGTATATTTATGGAGAGGCACAATTATCCTCCAATCGCGCTGCTAGGGCATAAAGCTGATGTTCCAATGGTCAAAAAAGGTAGTTAAATCCGTCACGTTCAACCCAGAGCTTGCTGATGAAAGCTTGTTAGCGCAAGTAGAAAGTTATTTGGAAAAACAACCAGACAAGACTTTCAGCGATCTCTGTAAAGAAGCCTTGTGGCAATCTTTATGTGTACCGGAAACTGTACAACCTGCTCCACAAACAGCAGTAAATACACCGATCGATCAACAAATCGGTGAACTGCAACGTCAAGTGGCTGGACTTGAGGAACGTTTTTTTGCCAAGGGATCTAATCGTTTGGAGGCGATGGAACATCATCTACTGCAACTTTCTCAACAAGTTGCACAACTGGCGCTCATCGTCAACGATCGCTCGTTCATTCCGTCTCCAACCCAATTAGAAGTAGTAAATAATACTTCTTATACTGTTGCTACCCCTCCTCAAGAGGTTGACCCCGTAATCAGTCGCCTTAGTCAGTTTCTCGATGATTTTTAAGGAAAAATCAGGTTTGTGAGCAGTTTTTGCTCATGTTAACAATCCTTAATAGTTAATACTATTAAGGATTATTAATGTTTATATTTTTAGGACTTACGCATCGTACATAAGTACTAAACACAATTTGGGTATTTTAGCCATGTTTTGCATCCAGCGATCGCAAATGTCGGAATAAATCAGGGTTATCTGAAGCCTCTGAAAAGACTAAATACCGTAGTACACGTTTTGGTTGATTTGTATAGTGCGTAAGTCCTAATTTTTTTAGAAATGCGATCGCGTCTATTTAAGCTGATTTTTCACGGTATCTGGAAAACCTCTCTCTAAATCTCTCCCCTAAAAGGAGAGAGACTTTGAATTTTCAACCCTTAGAGCATCGGGAAGGGGGTTAGAGGGTTAGGTTTTTCGTGCGCTTTTCCACATAACGTGAAAAGTCAGCTATTCAAGTTATACAATTTAAAATCACCAATCTCCCCACTAGACAACTAGCCAAAGCCCAAATAATCAAAGCATTTCTGAGTACCCAGTTAGCGCTCTTTTATTATTCTGAAAAAATCAAATATTTATAGGTTGGTTTAACTTTGTTCAACTAAAAAAATCAAGGATTCTTAACTCGACTTTATCCATTTTTATGAAACCCAAAACCTGATACTGAAACCATTGAGGGACGATAGTTTTAGTTTTTGGACTTGACCGGAAATCAGTGACATGGAAAAAGTATTTGCCAAAAAGCCAGGGTTTTTGCCGGATAAGGAAAGCCGAGTTCTTAATTTTGGATAAAGTCGAGCTAAAATCCTATTCCTCAAAAAAGAATATAATCCTCTCAAAGCTAGGTGAGCAAATTCTTTGGCTGCGTTAATGTTAAGACTGGCGGTATATGTGCTTTTGTTGCCCACGCTGCTATACTAGTCAAATTGTTACATTAATGCTTGAACAGAATATTATCGTCGTTGGAACATCAGCAGGTGGAGTTGAGGCGCTGACTTATCTAGTCAAGCATTTGCCGCCCAATCTCAATGCTGCTGTAATTATAGTCCTTCATGTATCCAGTCACAGCAAGAGTTTTCTGCCAGAAATATTAAGTCGTGCTGGCAACTTGCCAGTGTCTCACGCTCAGGACGGCGAAGCTATTGTTCGTGGTTCGATTTATGTCGCTTTGCCTGACTACCATTTACTGGTAGAAAAAGGATATTTGCGTTTGACGCGGGGTGCAAAAGAAAACCGTTGTCGTCCTGCTATCGATCCATTGTTTCGCAGTGCAGCGCGAACTTATGGGCAGCGAGTGATTGCTGTGCTACTAACAGGTCTGCTTGACGACGGCACGGCGGGACTAATGGCTGTAAAAATGCGGCGTGGTGTGGCAATTGTCCAAAATCCTGACGATGCTTTGTATCCTGATATGCCACGTAATGCGATCGAGAACGTAGAGGATATTGACCATATTCTGCCACTTTCAGATATTCCTTCTACTTTAGTAGCTCTAGTTAATAGGCCAATGGAAATACAACCGGAAAACCCAGTACCTAGCGAGATAGAGTTTGAAACTGAAATAGTGCAATTGAATTTGGAAGCAGTAGAAAACGAAAGCAATCGACCTGGTAAACCATCAACCTTTGGCTGTCCTGACTGCGGCGGTATCCTCTGGGAACTCGAAGAGGGAAATTTGTTGCGCTTCCGCTGCCGCACGGGTCATGCTTATTCAGCAGAAACTTTGCTGGCCACGCAGTATGATAAGGTGGAAGATGCACTATGGATCGCTTTGAGGGCATTGGAAGAGAAAGCTTCTTTATCACATCGTATGGCTTCAAGGATGGAGGTTCGCAATCAAACCTTGGCGGCACGATTCAAAGAGGAGGCACTCTCTGCCAAGGAGTCTTCCGCCATTATTCGAGAAGTACTTTTAAAGGTCAATCCAAACACAGGTGTTGATTGAAGGTTAAACCGAATCATTTTCAGGAATGGGATGGTTTTGTTTACTGCGTGCAAGTACTACCACAGCTTGAACTAACTCTTCTGGATCGAGAGGCTTGGTAACGTGCAGTTGATAGCCACTGCTTATCACTAGTTGATAGTCTTCAACTCTAGCATAAGCAGTCAAAGCGATCGCGGGAATTTTTCCCCCTTTTTCGGGAGTTAAAGCGCGGATTTGTTGAATCAGAGAATAGCCATCGACTTCGGGCATTCCAATATCACTGACTAAAACATCGGGTTGAAAGGATTCTAGGTTTGCTAAAACTTCTGTCGCAGAGGCAACAGTCAGGACTTGCGCGCCGTATTCAGCAAGCAATACTGTTATTAGCTCACGAGCATCGGCGTCATCATCAACTGTAAGGATTTTAATTCCCGTGAGTCCGAGTGCGGGTTGTGGCAACTCATCTGTCTGCTTGATTTCTGGTTCAACATTCAGCAGTGGCAATTGGACTCTAAAGGTGGCTCCCAAGCCAACACCTGGACTATCAGCCGTGATGGTGCCGCCGTGCGCCTCAACCAACTGCCGGACGATCGCTAATCCCAATCCCAACCCGCCATACTTGCGAGTAATTGAGACATCTTCTTGACGGAATGATTCAAAAATATACGGGAGAAAATCTGGGTTAATGCCTTTACCAGTGTCACTAACGATAATCTGTACCCGATCGTCAACTCGCTCTAATCTGGTTTCTACCCGTCCGCCTTTGGGAGTAAACTTGATCGCGTTGGAAAGTAAATTCCAAACGATTTGTTGAAGGCGGTTGGAATCTCCAGAGACTTGCCCAATATTCGGCAGTACTGAATGCAACACAATTGATTTGGAAAGGGCTGCTGTATTTACTGTGTCGAGCGCAGATTCAATTACAAATGCCAAATTTACAGGAGCCGCATCGATGCTGAGTTTGCCCCGGAGAATTTTGGCTACATCGAGCAAGTCATCAATCAGTTGAGTTTGTAGTTTGGCGTTGCGTTCGATGGTAGCTAAAGCTTCAGCCGTTTTCGTTTCACTAAATTTGCGAGTTTGCAGCAGTTTTGTCCAGCCGAGAATCGGGTTGAGAGGCGATCGCAATTCATGGGAGAGAATCGCCAGAAACTCATCTTTGATTCGATTGGCGCGTTCGGCTTCGGCTCTGGCTGCTTGTTCTAGTTGAAATAGGCGATCGCGTTCGATTTCAGCTTGTTTGCGAGCGGTGATATCCCGGACGTTGCCTACCATCCGGATTGCATTGCCCGCAACATCATAGAAAACCTGACCTCTAGCCGCTAACCAGCGAATGCCATCAGGATGTATAATGCGGAAATCATCTTCATAGTGTTCTTGCTGTTGCTGGATGGTGTTAGTCACCGTTTCATTGGCTGAGGTGCGATCGTCTGGGTGCAAACGACTTAACCACAGCTCATAGGTGATTTCCTTTGTGCTTGGATCGAGTCCAAACAGATTAATATACTCTTCAGATACATGAGCTCTGTTGCGAATAATGTCCCAGTCCCATAATCCCGATTGCGTAGCTTTGTACGCCAATTTCAACCGGGCTTCGCTCTCCTGCAACAGGAGTTCTATCTTTTTGCGATCGGTAATGTCTCGTGAAATCAACAAGATTCGTTCCAGCTGCCCAGAGGCATCCAAGATCGGGCTAACGACCACTTCCCACCATTTCGGAGTGCCTTTTGCAGTTGGGCAGTATCCGCGAAAAATGCTGACTTCGCCTGTTTTAGTGGCAGCGAGTGCCTCCTCTGCCTGTTGCCGATAACTACCTTCCCAGAAACAGAGCCATTCAGTATTCAGATAGGAATTTAAGTCATCAATTTCCATCAAATACAGTCCACCTGTATTCATGTACAGCAGCCGCCCATCGAGGCTTAATACCTTGATGCAGTCAGTACTGCTTTCTAAAATGCGGTTCTTAAATTCTTCACTCTGGCGCAAAGCAAGCTCTGCCTGTTTGCGATCTGTGACATCATGATGGATGCCTGCCATTCGCAGGGGATTGCCTTGTCGATCGCGCAAAACCACTTTTCCGTGGTTGGCAATCCATTTCCACTCCCCAGACTTGGTTAAGATCCGATATTCAAATTTGTAAGACACCGAATCGTCTTGAAGATGGGCATTCAACCGTTCCATCACCCAAACTTTATCGTCAGGATGAATTAGTCGCTGCCAACTGCTAAAGTCATCCGGTAACTCTCCTTTTTCATATCCGAGCATTTCCAGCCATCTGGAACTTAAATAATCTTCATTAGTAATAATGTTCCAATCCCATAGACCGCCACCAGAACCTTCCAGTGCCATTTGCAGGCGTTCTTCACTGTTTCGCAAAGCTTGCTCTGCCTGTTTGCGATCGCTGATGTCTTCGGCAATCCCGGCAAACCGATAAATCTCTCCTGTTTCATCTCGCAGGGGAAAGCAGCGATCGTGAACCCAGCGAATATTACCATTGGGTAAAATAATCCGATATTCCCGATCAAATTTCCCGGCGACAGCATTTTCATGAAACGCTCTGTCTGTAGATTCTCGATCCTCTGGATGGATGCGATCGATCCATATTTGTTGTCCTTGATACAATTCTTGTGGGTTTAATCCCCACAGTCGTTTATATGCAGGACTAACATAGCTGATTCGATTTTCCGACACTTCTTTGATCCAGAACACCGCATCAATATTTTCTGCAAGCTGCCGAAAACGTTCCTCACTCTCGCGCAGAGTTTCGGCTGACTGTTTGCGTTCGGTGATATCTAAATCGATACCGGCCATCTGAATTGGTTGCCCCTGTTGGTCGTAGAGCACCTTACCCTGGCTTAATGCCCAGCGAATTTTACCGTTGGGATACACTACCCGAAATTCAATGTCATAGTCTTCTCCGGTGGCGACAGCAAGCTCGACGGCTGTCAGCACGCGATCGCGATCTTGAGGGTGGACTCGCGCGGCAAACATCTCGAATGAACCGTCAAATTCTGCTGGTTCCAGTCCAAACAAGGCTTCCAGGTTATCCGACCAGGAAATTTTTCCCGTTTGGATGTTCCAGTTCCACGTTCCCATCCGCGAAGCTGATAGTGCCAATCGCAGCTGTTCTTCACTCTCCCGTAATTCTGCTTCTACCCGTCTGCGCTCGGTCAGTTCATTTTGTGCCTGCTGATAGAGTTCCGCTTGGCGAATTGCAATGCCAACTTGAATCGCCAGTTCTTTGAGCAAGTCGATCTCTAAGGGTTGCCACTTTCGAGGATTTGCACAGTTATGAGCAATTAGCAACCCCCAAAAGTGGTCATCGTAAATAATCGGCACGACCAGATTAGCTTTCACTTGAAACTGAGCCAACAATTCAACGTGGCAGGGATCGATACTGCTATGCTGAATATCAAATATTGCCGTTACGTAACCCTGACGATAGCGTTGGATATAATTCTCGACAAAGACGGTATCGTAGCTGACAGTTTCCAATGGATTCCATGCAAGGTAGTTCTTTGCGAGGCAGGGATCGTACATAGTAGAGTCAAGCAGCGATCGCCACTTTTCCCCAACCGATTCTGCTACTACTGTCCCATTACCATCAGGTTTTAACTGAAAAACCAAGACGCGATCGGTGTGCAGAAATTCTCGCACTTCGGCTACAGTTGTCTGAAGAATTTCATCCAGATTTAGCGATTGGTGAATTTTCTGGGTAATATGTGAGACTACGCGCTCTCGTTCAATCCGCTGTTGTAGTTGGGTGCGTAGCTGCACTGTTTCAATTGCCCCATTGACCGCTATTTGCAGCCCTTCTGGGGTAATTTGCTCTTTGACAAGATAATCTTGTGCGCCCGCTTTGATCGCCTTAACTGCGATCGCCTCATTGCCCTGTCCAGTGACGACAATCACGGGTAGGCAAGGCTGTTGGCTCGACGAGGGTTGCAATTGTGCCAGAAATTCCAGTCCGTCTAGGTCGGGCAATCGATAATCAAGCAATACTACATCGGGCTGATGTTGCTGCCAAAGTTCTAGCCCCTGTTGTCCCAGCGTTGCTTCTAGGATAGTGTAAGAATATTCGCGATCGCGCAGTAAATACCGCCGATAGAGTTCTCGATCTTCTGGGGAATCATCGACAATTAAGAGAGCGCGCTGTTGCTGAGACATTGTGAATTAATTAATCAAGTAGATGTTAACCCACATTCAGCAGGTTGGCATAGAAAATTGACATTTTTCAAAAAATGCTAAAACCCTGATTATACCAGGATTTTAACATATTTTATAGATTTATTGATTCGCTCTTTACATCTGCTTTGCGTTCACTTATTTGATAGTTTTAATGTATAAATTAGTTATTAACTTACTTATAAAATTTATATCACTTTTGCCACAGAATAATCTATAAATATTCATTCAATAATACAAATTTTCTATGAAGATCGTAATAGCAATCCTAAATCATTTGGGAGAAATAAAATCGCTGTAAAGCTTATAATTAGGAAATTTTAATCTTCTAATATTCTCGTGTTTAAATTCGGTTGCTATATCTGATTCATTAGGGATTTCTAAATAAAAAAATTTCCCAAAACTGACGAAACAACCCTCTTTATTTCTCCTTTTTCTGTGTTCTCTGTGTCTGGAGTGGTAGCCTGCGGCTTCGCCTTTGGCGTTCTCGTAGAGTAGCCGCAACTCTTGGAGACGCTCTTGCTAGCTTGCTTCTTTGTAGGAGTATGCGTCTACGTTTATTTGGATAATTTATTTCTTGGAAGTCCCTTAGTTATTATTGTCGGACTGCATCTATGTAAAAGTCTTAAAACCCTCTTTCTCTCAGTTCCCTAAACTTTGCAATCTGAATAATAAATTTTTTACTCAGCATAATATTAGACCAATGGCAGGACATATATAAACTGAATGCGATCGCCATTATCACAATTGCAAATATACTCAATAAGTAATATATATAGGAATCCGGTTTGATTCGGAGAATTTACTTGCGTGGGCAGGGAACAGGGAATAGGGAATAGGAAAGAAAGGATACCGTGCTGAGTCTTGTTCAAAAATAAAATAGGAGTCCTATATAAGATATAATCCACATTCTGAGGTGCGATCGCAAAATGCTGTATTTTTGAATGCAACCCTTATGGGACAGTAGTTTTACTTTTTAACTTCATCGATAATCTGTAATCTGGAAAAACTATTTGCTCAAAAGCTAGGGTTTTTGCCGGATACAGAAAACCGAGTTCTTAATCGTGGATAAAGTCGAGCTAAAATGCTATGGGAATAATCTTGGTCACGCAGTAAATACCGCAAATACAGTTCTCAATCTTTTGGCAATCATCAACAATTAAGACAATGCGCGATCTCTGACTTAGGACTAATCCTTGGGATAATCAGGCAGCGTCGTCACTTCAAACCAATATTCCACAAGCATCTGAATATCTCTTTTCAGTTGAGCAAAATTGATTGGTTTAACGATGTAGCTGTTGACACCATATTGATAACATACTTCAATATCTTTGGGATTATTAGAGGTAGTAAACACCACCACTGGAATCATCTTCAAGTTATCATCATGTTTAATCCGGCGTAACACTTCTCGTCCATCGGTTCCGGGTAGGTTCAAGTCAAGCATAATCAAGCCGGGTCGGGGCGCACTTTTGCGCTCCACATAGCTACCAGTGCGATAAAGAAACGCCAAGGCTTGTTCTCCATTCACACACCTCTGAATAGCGATCGCAATGGTAGAACGCCCTAGAAATCTTTGTAGTGTCTCAAAGTCTTCATTGCTATCCTCGACAATTAAAAGTAGTGGTTTTTCCGGGATCGGGGAGGCTGAAATTTGAGTCATGTATTTGCCTCCGCCGACAGGGTAAAGTAAAACGTACTACCAACAGTTGGTGTAGATTCCACCCAAATTCTACCACCATGACGTTCCACAATTTTGCGGGCAATGGTTAACCCTACACCAGTCCCACCGCCAAAGTCATCCCTTCCGTGTAAGCGGCGGAAGATTTGAAAGATTTTATCGAGATGTTCTTGGGGGATGCCAATACCGTTATCACGAACGTAGAAAGTTAGAGAAGTAGAAGCAATTTTGCTTTCCCCATTTTCTTCAATAAAACCTATTTCGACCCATTTCTCAGGTTTATCATTGTACTTAATGGCGTTGCTAATCAGGTTGCTGAATAGTTCATTAATTTGAGCGCGATCGCCTTGAACGCTCTTCAGGGGTTGAGGAATGCGAAACTCAACTTCGCTCTGCGGTCGGGAAATGGTCAAAATGGCGATTACCTGGGGCACTAACTCATGCAGATTCACTGATTGCCTGACCAGTTCGGCGCGTCCCAACCGCGAGAAATGGAGGAGAGAATTGATCAGGTCTTCCATTCGCTGCGTCAGCCGCACCAAAGTTTGCAGTTTGGCAATTCCATCATTATCTAGTACATCTGCATAATCTTCCATTAAGAAGTTAGCGTAGTTGTGAATGCCCCGCAGTGGTTCTTTGAGGTCATGGGAAGCAACGTAGGCAAAAGAATCAAGTTCTTCGTTACTCCGTTGTAACTCAAAATTCATCGATGCCAGTTTGTCTGCCTGCTGTAACACAACGCCCACAATCAGACTTCGCAGTTCAGTAACCACCTCAATTTCACAGGGTTTCCAGGGTAGGGCAGCTCCTTGCACCGTTTCTTGCCATAATTCAAAGGATTTGCGAGGAGACATTCTTAAACTGCCATCTGAGAAAACTTCCACAGGCTTGTTGGGGTTGCCGCCCCAATTCACCGTTTGAATCACCTCTGGACGAAACCAGAGAATATAATTGTGGTGAACTTTGGAAATTTCCAGAGCTAACACGCCACTAGCGATCGCTTTAAAGAAGGAGGCGGCAGGGTAATTTTTCGTCAGCGATCGCGTCTCAAACAAGTTATGATGCAGTTGAGGTTTAATCCAATCAAGTAAGGCGTGAACCTCTGACTGCGATGGCGTTTTACCCACTGGAATATACTGATCGCCATTACATATCACCGCTCCTGTGGCGCCGATCAGATTGAGTAATTGAGATTTCATTTGCACCATACCATCCAGGAAATACTCAGCCTGAGACAAGCCTTCGACAAATTGAGTTTGTAATGACTTTAATTGACTTTTGTAATCAATATCTTCACTTGCTTCTTTATTTGCCAGTTCCACAGACATCACCTGTCCAATGAACTCACAGATGGTGCGGATATTGTAAGAAATATATTTGGGTGACGAATGGTGACAGGCAATCAATCCCCAAAGCTTTTGCTCGTGCATCAGAGAAATAGACATAGAGGCAGTCACACCCATATTTTGCAGGTACTCTAGATGAATTGGAGAAACACTCCGCAACACCGAGAGACTGAGATCCAACGGTTGATTTGTTAAAGGATTGTTCGCTGGAATTAAGGTGACAGGCTGGTAGCTAGCATCTGGAATTAGCCGCAGCCAATTTAAGGTGTATAGCTGTCGGGCTTGCTTGGGAATGTCAGAGGGCGGATAGTGTAAATCCAAATAGGGCATTTCCTGATTGGTATCTTCAGCGATGACCCTGCCTGCTCCTTCGCGATCGAATCGATAGACCATAACGCGATCGAAGCCAGTGATTCGCCGAACTTCTGTCACCACAATCTGGCACATTTCTAGCAACGTTGGTGCTTTTTGAATGCGGGTAATGGTTCCTCTTACCTGTTGATAAAAGTCAAAAAAGCCTAGTTTTTCCTTCGCTTTTTTCAGCTCTAATTCCAAAATAATAATAGTATTTAAACGATGGACAATACCATCAAAAGGAATTGATTTATTTTGATGTTTGATAATTATATTTAGGGGATTAACGCTCTCAAAATCCTCTGCCAGACATTGTTGAATTAGTTTAATCTGCTTGACATTGAGTAAATCTGATAGCGACTTGCCCAGCAATTCATCAGGTTGACGACCAATAACTTGCTGAGTATTACTGCTCACCTGAACGATTTCCAGCGTGGGATCTTGCAAAACCAGTAAAACCCCGTGAGGCTGGATCAAACTGGGAATGTGGATCGGTTCGCGATCGCAGTTTGTCAAATCAATGATTTCATCAGTCATTCTCTGTTTATCCAACTCCTCATTAGAATTCTGGCTTCAAGGAGGCAGAAACTCTTTATATCTCAATACGGTTCAGTTAAGGGCTAGTGGCAACAATTTTTGGTTTTCGAGACGCGATAAATCGCCGTCTCTACAAGTGTTTTGGGCTTATCTGAACTGTATTGCTTTATATTTGAGATTTTGAGTCCTGACTTAAAAAGCAAACTTCTATATTCACACTACTAGCCTAGACTCAAACTGGAGTCTCCGGCATCTACTCTTGGCTTAATGTTTCAATCAACAAATCTACCTGCTGTTGTCGCTGCTGCAAAAAACCTTCGCACTGACGCAAATACTCCACAGCAGTTGCAAATTGGTCAAACACAGCTTCCAATTCCAACTCACCCGCCTCAATGCGAGTAATAATTCCCTCTATTTCAGCAACCTTCGCCTCATAATTCCAACCTTCCTCAGAACTAGAAGCACCCTTACGTTTAACCATTAATCTCTCTGCGTCCTCTGCGCCTCTGCGGTTCGTTCACTTCCATAACCTTCACTTTAACCTCACCTTGCCCCAATTGAATCATTAACTCTTGCCCCACAGCCAACTCTGCTGCCGAACGAGCGATCGCTCCATCTTCCCTTCTCACCACCGCATAACCACGCTGTAACACCGCTTTCGGGTCAAGACTAGCCAATTTCTGCCGCAATAATTCTAGATGCTGCGTTGCTTGCTGCGATCGCCCCGTGGTAATTTGCACCAAATGCTGACGCTTCCAAGCTAGCTTGTCCACCTCCTGCTGCACTTGCCGATCTAACCGCAAACGTCGCAAACGATTCCGCAATACTTGCAGTTTATTCTCAGCATTTTCTTTAAAGTCATGCACCGCCTCATGTAAAGCGACAACTCGCCCCCGATGCTCAGTATATAACTCTGAAAGTGATGGTACAACCATTTCCGCTGCCGCAGTGGGTGTATGCACACATACATCTGCAACTAAATCTGCTAAAGATTCATCTCGTTGATGGCCGATCCCAGTAATTACCGGAATAGAACAACTAGCAAGCGATCGCACCACTCGTTCATCATTAAAGCAAGCTAATTCTTCCACCGCGCCACCACCCCGCGATAAAATTAGCACTTCGGCGCGCCCATCTCTTTCCACCCGCTCAATTGCCTTGACGATAGATTCTGGTGCTTGGTCGCCTTGTACGGTCGCGGGAGAAAATAAAACGTGTAAACCTGGATACCTTTGCTTCAAGGTTTTTTGAATATCACCCCAAGCAGCAGCCGTTGGTGAAGTGACAACAGCGATCGTTTGGGGGTGGGTTGGGAGCGATCGCTTTCTTTGCGCGTCGAATAATCCCTCAGCCAGCAAGCGATTTTTGAGTTGTTGATAGCGCAGTGCCTGTAAACCAACACCAACAGGTAGAGTTTGCCAAACTGATAACTGATACTCTCCCCGTTGCGGATAGACGCGAATACTGCCCAAAATGATTATCTGTTCGCCAGGAATAGGCATTTGGGCGAGTTTTGGCAATTGGCTATTCCATACTACACACTTAATTCCGGCAGTGCGATCGGGATCTTGCAGCGTAAAAAACAACCCACTGCGATGGTTGTTAGCACTGGAAACTTCGCCAGTTACCCAAACTTGCCGCAATTGTTCATCTTGCTCTAACAGCAAACGGATATAGTCAGTTAATCCAGAAACTGAAAGCGCTGTATCAAGAATCAGAGAGTCGGGAAAGTCGAGAGTCATCAAAGATATACGAAAGCAAAAGCCTAATCAAATCTTAGCAAATAACGTTAATTGATAGCTATTTTGTTGAATAACCAAACTGAAAATATCCAAAAAACCTATTAGACTTAAATTAATCACTAAACAGAGTTTAAAACCATAATGGAAAAAATAGAACTTGAACTAGACAGACTCACCTTTGAACGAGCAAAAACTCTGGCAATAGTCAATCAATCAACTCTATCAGAATTGATTAGTCATGTAATTGAACGTTTAGCAGAAGTCCAGGAGAAAAACGATCCTTTAATGGGATTATATGCTGATGTTCCAGAAATTGTTGATGAAATTGTTGCTGAGGCGATGGAAAAAAGAGGATATACTGGAACAGATGAATGAAGTAGAAAAATCCCTACTTGATACGGATATTCTTTCAGAAATTATTAAACGAGTAAATCCTCGTATTATTTTCAAAGCCAATAGTTACTTAAGCCAATTTAATAAATATACAATTTCTGCAATTACGGTCATGGAAATTGTAGAAGGTTGGCAAAAACGTAAGCAAGAAAAACGTCTTCAGCAATTTTTAACTATACTGGCTTCACAGGAAATATTATCCTTTGACTTGACAGAAGCTGTATTAGCAGGGAAAATTTACGCTGATTTAGAGACAACCGGAAAAAGAATTGGTTATCCCGATTGTATGATTGCTGCAATTGCCATCAGTCATAATCTAACTTTAGTTACGGGTAATTTATTTCATTATCAAAGAATTCAAGATTTAAATTATTCACTAAGACTAGATAACTGGCGTTTATAGTAACAATGGTGATGGATGAAGTGGTATCAAGTTTCGCCATTAGCTAAATTATCTAATGCAGATGTATTTTATAACTTAATTTTTATACCCTGTATTACAGTATGGATGGGTTATCTGTCCGTTATCTACACTTGCCAATCCGCCATCTTCTTTACGCTGGATATGATCAATCGAAATTGAGTTTCTATGGATAAGACCCTGACAAATTTTGCATTTTTGTGCATTTTGTAATGCATCTTTTATATAAATCTCACTTTTTTTATTTGTATTAAAGTCTTGTGTAGATGAATGAGTTTCTTGATTTATTGTACGAATAGTCAAGTACTGAAAATCATTGCTAGATATAATTTCATTTAGAATCTTATGAATTGCTTTTTCGGTTTGTAAATTAGTTACAAGTTTTTGAAATAATTTTGATACATCTTTGTAGCTTTTTTGAACAGACCTATATTTTAAATAAATTTGCTGAATCAAATAATCATATTTTATGAGGCATTCTTCAAACTGTTCTCGTACTTTAATGAAGTCATTGATTTTTTGTCTTTTATCAAGTTCCATTACAAAATCAACTACAGCGAGTAAGGATACTGTTCTATGCCGTCCCTCTTTTGAGTAAAAGTATATAACTGGATGTAACCCCAAAGATGAGGAATGATTACTATTTAGTCTATATACAATCTTTCTGGTCTTCTTTAAAATCTGTATTGTTGCTTCACCAGTTAAGTCATCGTTAATTCCCTTATTATTAAAATCAAGATTGTTAACAACATTAATAAAATCTAAAATTAGTGGTAATGTTTGTGATGAATATAGTTTTCCTCCAACTGGTATGTCCAGAGTTTTTATAGGGGTCTTTAACTTAGGCGCAAAAAGTATTTCATTAATCTCTTTAGCTATTTCTTGTATTTGATGTTGTGTTTCATTTGAAAAAGATGACCAATATTTATGCCCTTTGCCGCTTCTAATAATTGCACGCGCTGCAATACTGTTAGGCTTTCTCCTAGATTCAAGGAGTTTTAGCTCAGTTTTATCTATTGGTGCAGCTTGTTGATTAATTTTGAAGAATGAACTTTCTGCTTTAGTTGCATCACCTTCAACCCATTGAAGTTGAATTGCCAAGGCTGCCAGATTTTTAGCATATTTGACAACTTCGGGTTTAAATTTATCAGGATATGTGGAAGCCAACTTAAAATCATCATACGAACCGACTGTTTTGTTTACTAATTTTCGTGTTTCTTGAGCAATTTCTAGTTGTTCATCAGAAATTACCCCATCATAAAAGAGTTTTGAAACTTTACCATCACCATAATCATCATTTACCCAAGCAGATAAAGCACTTAATCTATGGCTACCATCAATTACAAACAAGTAGCCGCCTGTACTTCGCCATAAAATTATTGCTGGTATTAAATCGCCCTCAATAAAACTTTTGATAAATTCAGAAATTCGATTTTTGTCCCATTCATTAGTTTCTCTTTGAAAATCAGGTTTTCTGATGTTTGAAAAGAAGAATGAGTCTATTTTAAGGTCTTCAATAGAAATTGTTTCTTTTTTCTTACCTAGATTAATATTTTCTTCCACATCAAAATCCTCTCGTGGAATCAGAGCATCTAGATTAACTTTAGCCATGATGGATGTTTTCCCCTGTATTGGTACAATTATACGTCAAGCTCATAAGCAGCAAGTACGACTGAACATCATAGCCTCTCAAAGCTGAAAGTCACTTCAAGCATTGAAAATCCCTTTACTACTACCCTAAAAGCTTTCTATATCTAACCCCGACCCGATAAAGCTGCTATCGATGATATGCTAATTGGCATGGTGATCGCTCCTAATTTAGCAACCTTCGCAAAAGCTCACGAGTACGGTTCTACTGACAGGGTTGTTTAGGTAATTTATTTTTTCTTTGAAAACCCTTGCTTACCCAGCCAAAAAAAGCTATCTCTGAATGCAAGTTGGTATCATTGTGCAAAACTACCCTAATCTGGTAGCGATCGAGTTACGATCTTGTCACACCCCTTTTTTGATTTGAGAAGTCCTATTCCAGAATTTTCTGGTTAAAATAGTATATCTGTTCTACTCAAACTCCGACACCAACACTCCTTAAAACCATATATTAAGAGGCATTAGAGGCAGGAATGGCTATCAACACCGATACTTCTGGCAAGCAAAAAGCACTGACTATGGTGCTCAACCAGATTGAGCGCAGCTTTGGTAAAGGAGCAATCATGCGCTTGGGCGATGCTACCCGGATGCGGGTGGAAACGATTTCCAGTGGAGCGCTTACCCTAGATTTAGCATTGGGTGGTGGTTTACCCAAGGGGCGGGTAATTGAAATTTATGGGCCAGAAAGTTCTGGTAAAACTACAGTAGCGCTACACGCGCTCGCCGAAGTGCAAAGAAATGGCGGTATTGCTGCCTTTGTTGATGCTGAACACGCCCTAGACCCTACTTATGCTGCGGCATTGGGTGTAGATATTGACAATTTGTTGATTTCCCAACCTGACACTGGCGAATCAGCTTTAGAAATTGTCGATCAACTTGTTCGCTCTGCTGCGGTTGATATTGTAGTTATAGACTCAGTAGCAGCATTGGTTCCCCGTGCTGAAATTGAAGGCGATATGGGTGATGCTCACGTTGGCCTGCAAGCGCGGTTAATGAGCCAAGCCCTACGTAAGATTACTGGAAACATTGGTAAATCTGGTTGTACAGTAATTTTCATCAACCAGTTGCGACAAAAAATTGGTGTTACCTACGGTAGCCCAGAAACCACAACTGGTGGTAACGCATTGAAGTTTTACGCTTCGGTGCGCTTGGACATTCGCCGAATTCAAACCTTGAAAAAAGGTACAGATGAATTTGGTAATCGTGTAAAAGTCAAAGTCGCCAAAAATAAAGTAGCGCCGCCTTTTAGAATAGCGGAATTTGACATTATTTTTGGTAAAGGTATTTCTACCTTGGGTTGTCTTGTTGACTTAGCAGAAGAAACTGGCATTATTGTCCGCAAAGGAGCTTGGTATAGTTACAACGGCGATAATATCTCCCAAGGACGAGATAACGCCATTAAGTATCTAGAAGAAAAGCCTGAATTTGCTGAAGAAATCAAGAAACTAGTGCGTGAAAAGCTAGATAAAGGCGCTGTTGTTTCTGCTAACTCTGTCGCTAAAGCTAGTGACGAAGATGAAGAGGAAGAAGTCGATTTAGAGCCAGAAGAATAAGGAATGTGGATTTATTAATCTGCAATTGCTAATAGATGGTGCGTTACAAAGACAGCTAACGCACCTTATTTTTTCAAAAATCGAGATTTGGATATTGTTAAATACAAGCTTAAATCCTGATCGTGAATAGATTTGAACTGATAAACACATCCAACTTGATATTTTGGCGTAGGTGTAGCCCATCGTAGACACGGCACTGGTTTGTTACCGATAACCCATTAATTTAAACTTGACAACTACTATTAAGGAAAAAGGATAAAAATACTAGATCGGGGTTTTAGCCTGAGATTGACACTAATGACCAGCTATATGGTAATATTTCATGGCATTATGCTAAAAAACTTTGTTTATAATCAAAGAGTAGCCAACCCATGAGTTTAGCTGTAATTAAGTTCTCTTCAGAAGAGTGCGGCATCTGCCACAAAATGTCTTTTTATGACAAAAAGGTGGCTGAAGAACTGGGTTTAGAGTTTATCGATGTAAAAATGCAAGATACGACTGCTTACCGCAAGTATCGCAAGATTTTATTGACTCAATATCCCGATAAATCAGAAATGGGATGGCCTACTTACATCCTCTGCAATTCTCCAGAGGGGGAATTTCAGATTGTTGGTGAAGTAAAAGGAGGTCATCCCAAAGGGGAGTTTAGAAGTCGTCTGCAAGAGGTTCTAAATTCCACAGCTAATCAGAACTAATTACCTCAAAAGATTTGACCTCTAAGGCAGGGCCAATCATGGCAGTTGTCATGATATCTTCACGCACCTGCCCTTTAACTTTTGCTTTTTGTCCGGCTTTGAGTAGGTCTTTGTCAGCCCCTCTGAGGATTTCGTAAGTAACGCCCTCTTCTGTAACTAACGCCCATGCGCCTGTACCAATATCACGACGTTCGACTGTACCTGTAAGTGTAATGCTCATAACAGTGCTGATTGCTGAGTGCTGAGTGCTGAGTGCTGAGTAAGGAGAGTAGGGAATTGGGAGTTAGGAATTAGGAGTTAGGAGTTAAAAAAATTGATTCTCCATGCGCTATGCCCAATGCCCCATTCCCTATTCCCCATTTATGCTATTTTCTCTTCGTTTTTCAATGCTAAACGAACAAGTCCATAACAGACTAGGGCATTAGCAATGAGGAAAAGACGTGCTAAGTTACCACTTCCTAATCCCCAAACTGTCGGCTCGAAAAACGCACTTGTAGTTAAGCACGCTGCTACACCTAAAGTTGAACCAATGGCAAACCATTTCCAACTAGGATGTCCCAGCAGCAATGCCATCAACACAATGGGAATCAGTACACTGGCAAATAGAGGATTTAATGCATCAGTTCCCTGGAGAGTATTACCTAATTCGGGAATTGAACTGCCCAAAACCCGGAAAGGCCATTGGGGAAGATCAAAAATATAGATTCCCTTGAGGAAGAATAACCCAGAACTGCCGGCGATTAGTCCACTGGATAAAGACCAACTCCAAGTGAAGGGGAAGTAAACGCGTAAAAACCAAGCCAGCAGATAGGAACCAACTACCATTAAAATCTTGGGTAACAGTGCTACCGCACCACCATCAATCCAAAAGCCGGGGTTAAGATAGCCGCTATCCCTTAACCACCGAAAGAAATCTGGAAAACTGATTTGTCCGCTAAAGGCTAGTTTGACTGCTGCTTCTGCATTGAGTTGTCCAGCGCCATAATAGTTCAAACCATCATCCTGAATAACTCGCGCCGACTGTTTGAGGACTTTTAAAACTTCATCTGGTTCTTTGATGCCAGCAGCTTTGATTAATGCCGCAACACCGGCAACGTGGGGAGAAGCCATGCTTGTACCTTGGAAGCCGAGAAATACGCCTTCGCCTTTTTCATCGATGGTTTCTTGGAGAATTTTACCAGCTTCACTACCACCAGGAGCAGAGATATCTACTCCTGCACCAAAGTTAGAATAGGGCGCTCTTTCGCCATCTGGGCCAATTGCCGAAACGCCGATGACGTAGGGATAGCGAGCTGGATAGCTTGCTCCATTGGCGTTTTCATTTCCGGCTGCGGCAATAATAACAACACCTTTTCGATGAGCATACTCGATCGCTTGTTTCATCAACTGGCTTTCACCGCCACCACCCAAGCTCATATTAATTACATCTGCGCCTTTATCAGCAGCAAATTTAATCGCTTCGGCAATATCGGCAACGGTACCACCGCCATAAGAACTGAGTACCTTCAGGGGCATCAGACTGGCTTCGTAGGCAATTCCAGCGACGCCATATTTATTATTTGTGGCTTGAGCAATAGTTCCGGCAACATGGGTACCGTGACCATTATCGTCTGTGGCTTCTTCTCGGTCGTTAACAAAATCATAGCCCTTGACGAATTTTGTCTCATACAAGTCGCGAACCTTGGTAATTCCAGTGTCAATAACTGCGACTGTGATGCCACTGCCTTTGGTTTGACTCCATGCGCCTTCAACACCGATTTTGTGCAAGTTCCATTGCTTGCTGTAATATTGGTCATTAGGGCCAGTTAATGAAGGACTTGCTTCTTCATCTTCTTGGGGTGTTAAAAATTCACCTAGCCAAGCGGTTTTACCTGGTTGTGGAATCTTGTTGTAGATATAGTTTGGTTCAATGAATTCTGTCGCTTGGGCAAACTGAGATTTTTTCAGTTCTTGGAGCCGTTGGCGATCGCCCTTGATAATATACACATTATCTTTTTTGGAAAACTTGTTGTCTAATTGGGGTGTAACGTTGTATTGTTTGGCGATCGCTTGCAAATCCTGTTCCACTACAAGTGATGGAATATCTTCCCGAAAATCAAGCAAAATCGTCTCAAACTCTCCTTTAGCTGCCAATCCCTGAAAATTCAGGAAACCAAATATGGCAGATCCCAGCCCAATGACAAACAAGCACCATAATATAAGTTTTCTCATATTAACTCATCACCGCTTTTTGCCAGTTTGCTCATACCATAACTTATCTCGACCCCTTGTTGGTAGATTTTGCACTTTTAGTTACAAGTTTCACTCAAAACTGAGGATTTTTTTAAACGATGGAACGTGGTCTTTTGTGGTTGCCGCTGTTAGTAATGTTTTTCTGGTTGGCTTGGCAAGGCTCGAAGGAGTATCAAAAAGTCGAAGCCTATCGCACTTGGGCAGAGCAATTTGAACGGGCTAAGTATGATATTTATGCTGTATTAGGTCAAAAAGAAAACAATATCACTTGGGGAAAACCTACGCCTCAAGGGCCGATTAAACTAGAAACATTCTCCTTGCTTGATATCAAACAAATCCAGGTTTTAGTAGATGAAAAATCAGTAGATGTAAACAATCCACCAGAGAAAGGTCGTTCCATAGAATTAGAATTTCTATTTTCCGAATCTGCTAATTCCGTGCGGGTTCCGTTTACAGAAATCCCTTTGGCAGCAGAATGGGGAAAGTTTTTGCAGGGGCTATTACAAGAGTTGCGATCGCAACCATAGCAGTAGTTATATTACAACTATAAGTTCCAAATAATACGGCTATTTCTGGTCAAAAAGTTAGATCGCTAGTGATGATATTATTCATGGACAACGACATTTTTATTGGAAAGATGTTTTTTGGAATGGCTTTTACTTGACTACCATTTATTAAACATCTCCATAAATTCAATAATTGTTAGGTGAAGGCTGGGAAAAGGGGAAAGGTTAAAGGAGTAAACATCTTTTCCCTTTCCCCCTTGCCCTTAAAAGAGTCAAGTTTCCTTGGCGAACTACTAGCTATGCTTGAATGATAAAGTCAGAAGCAGTAAGATTGGGCGCACCAGTAAGTTGTGCAAATTGACCACCACTGCCGAAACCAGCAGCGCTACCATTTTGATTGTATAGTAACTGCCCAGTCATCGAGTCGTAAACAATCACAGCATTGCTAAGTGCCCCTAAACTGGTGATTTGAAAATCACTGGCGTTACTAAAACCCGTTCCCGTAACAGAAGTAATAGCAGTAAAGGTAGTCTTATCGAGGACAATCTTATCACCTTGAGAGCGATTGAAGTCAGCGATGGTATCAATACCCACAACAGGGCTATAAAAGCTAGAATTGGTGTCGTAGAGGAAAGAGTCAGCACCTGTACCACCCACAAGAGTATCATTGCCTTGTCCACCAATGAGAAGATCGTTGCCAGTACCACCCCGCAGCAGATCGTCGCCACCGCTGCCATTGATGGTATCATTACCTCCTTGACCATTAATCACATCATTGGAACTGTAAAAACCGCTGATATTATTGTTCAAGTCATTGAGAAAGGTGACAGTGTTAGCGGTAGAAACATACGTTTGAGTAGAGTTGGCATTAATTACATCAAAGCTTTTGGTAACACTAGCCTCTCCGTCAAAGATGATATTGCCAATGGCAGGTCTTGTTGTCGATGCGGCTAAGTTGTCTAGGTTTTCTAACTTAAAGTTTTGCAGAGTGACTTTAGTATTAGCCACATTTCCAAAGCTGACTTCTAAATTGCTGCCATTTTGAGTTAATTGCAGATTTCTCGCAGTCAATTCATTCCCAATAAATTGCAAGGTGTCTATCTTGGCAACCACAGTAGCCGAAGGGTTTGAACTAGTACCTACACCACCAAAGTCAGTGATGCTGTAATTACCATCGCCTCGTCGGATAGTAAAGGTGTCATTGGAGTTAGTGCCATTGAGAACTTGAATTCCCTGGACAGGAGCGGGTCTGACTGTGCCACTAATGGCAAAGTCAAAGGAGCTTTCATCAATATCGTTGTTTTTTAAACTGAAGTTGCCACTATAGCTACCGGCTGTAGTGGGATTGAGTGCCACCGATATGGTGGTGGAAGCATTAACAGCCACACTCGTTGGAAGAGTTCCAACCAAACTAAATCCGTCGGGAAGTTTAAGATTACTTAGTTTGAGTGCGCCTGTACCGGTGTTCTTGATAGTAAAGGTTTTGGTTAAGGCATCACCAACAGTCGTTTCACCAAAGTTAATGGCAGTAGTGTCACCATCTGTAATGTCAACAGTGTTATTGAGAACTTGAATTTCTGGGGTATAAACTGTGCCACTAATGGCAAAGTCAAAGGGACTTTCATTAACGTCGTTGTTGTTTAAACTGAGGCTACCACTATATACGCCGGGTGCAGTGGGATTGAGTGCCACCGATATGGTGGTGGAAGCATTAACAGCCACACTCGTTGGAAGAGTTCCAACCAAACTAAATCCGTCGGGAAGTTTAAGATTACTTAGGTTGAGTGCAGCTATACCGGTGTTCTTGATAGTAAAGGTTTTAGTCAAGGGTTCACCAACAAGAGTCTCACCAAAGTTAATGGCAGTGTTGCCATCAATAATATTAAGTGTGCCATTGAGAACTTGAATTTCTGGGGTTTTGGTGGAGTTGCGGGGAGCTTCGTATGCACCAATATCAATGACTGTACTGCCATTCCCATCACCATCCTGAGGAGTCTTCTTGGTGATGCTATTGAAGGCATTGGAACCACCATCGATCGCAACACTTCCAGGTTTGAGTGCAAAATTCCCTTTGTCTGCATCAACGAATTGAGGATCTTGACCCAAAAGATTCTGTAACCCTGTAGTGTTTAAATTATCTGAAGCTTGGAATAGGTTCGAGTTATAAACAAGATTGCGATCGAAAATTACATTTGTGTCGTACTTAATTCTGTTAGCATATTGATTGTCGTTTGCATACAAAATGTTGTTGTAGGCACGTACATTTTCCGAGTAAGTAACACTAATCTCTCCAGAATCTGTAAGAACTTGGGCATTCTTGTAAGCTGTGTTGTTGATAACATCAACATTGGTAGCTTTGAAAACATTAATGCCTGCACCTCCATTGTTGTAAGTAATGTTATTTGCAATTAATGCTTTACCTGTATAGGGCACATTATCTTTGCTGATATCGGTAGTATCAAGCATAATCCCATGTCCCTCAGTAATTTTGTCAACGCCTCCATTTTTCCACGGAACTAAACTTTGGTTATCGTAGACAATGTTGTCTCGCAAAATCATTCTGTAGTCAGTGGTATTGTTATCAAAATTAAAACTGTTGAGAGAGGTTATTCCCTGATTGCCGTGAGGTGAATACCAAGCATTTCCAGACACAATGTTTTTCTCAACAGTTATATAGTCTGAATTACTGAATGCTATACCTCCACCTGGAAAGTTACGGATT
Organism: Nostoc sp. DedQUE08; assembly: GCF_034530895.1. Lineage (NCBI taxonomy): Bacteria > Bacillati > Cyanobacteriota > Cyanophyceae > Nostocales > Nostocaceae > Nostoc > Nostoc sp. DedQUE08. The sequence goes on along the minus strand of NZ_JAVRCD010000024.1, from coordinate 82,630 downwards.
GTGTTACCAGTGATGACAATATGATGGGGATTAGTACCACCTTCACCATCAACGTTTTTCCATGCATTAACAGCAATACCATTACTATTGGTCAAGGGGTTATTCAGGTTATTCTTCTCTTGCAAGGCATATTCGAGAGTGATGTTTTCCCGATTGCCTTTTATATTAAGTCCTTCAATCCGCACGTAGGATGAACTCAATATATTAATGCCACTTCCCGTTGTTGTTATCGTCGGCGTAGCCCCTGGATAAGCTTTTATTGTTGTCCAGTTATCTGGTGAGCCATTCAAGTTAAAAAGCGTAATCCCTTTCATTTGATAATTTCCATTCATCACATAGAGGGTGTCGCCTGCTTTCATCTCATATACGGCTCTACCCAAGCTGAGAAATGCAGATTCTTCGTCTAAGCCATTATTTCTATCACTGCCTGTTGCAGAAACGTAATATGTATTGCCAGCCATCTGTTTACTCCGAATATGTGTAAGGGAAATTGGTAGTACAATCTCAGCAACTTTCTTCAGTTGCTAAGTAGTTATTTGAATGAGCCATCTATCTGAACTGTTAAGGACAGTCACAGTTATCCGATCGCGACTTAAAATCGCGTCGATTATAGAAACACTGTTGTCAAACTGAAAAATTTTTCTCCTGTCAACCGTTAATGGTTAAATCAGGAATATCAATACCGTCAATCGTCAGAGTTTTGTTGAGATTAATTGGACGATTAGCGCGTAGATACTTCTACTCCAGACTTTATCTTTAGCCACTGCGTAGGCGTAGCCCATTGTAGACATAGCTGCTCTTTGTAAACCAGCTTTAGCATCTGTTTTTTTCAATAAAACGATCGTATTTGGCATAGTAATTCCTCTGAACTTTATGCGTTGTTTTAGGTCAAGAGGTTGCCAAATCTGCATGGTAAAATTCACCCTTAGCTGATAACTGGGGACTTAAAGTTAAAGCGATCGAAGTTAAATTGGTTGAAACTTTAGTTAGGTTGACCCTTTAACTTAAGGGGACTAATGTAACAACTTAGTTGAACCTGTTTTAAGCGGTGTAACTGAGCGTTGTGAACTTAGTTAAAACTAACCTTTACAAATAGCACTTGATATCAGTAAAACTCCTGAACATGGTAAGTTTTTTTACAACTAAATTCAAAAAATTATGGATATGTCTGCTGGAGTTCTATTAATTTCCAGAATGATATGAGCATAAAAAGCGCTTTGTGCAAGGATTTGATGAAGTTTCTCTAAATAATTCAGAACTCTCAAGTTAGATTGCGATCGCGCGCAGGAAGAAAAAGGATTTTAGCCTAGTTCATCAATCTTTGAGATAGTTTGTGATGACACCAACTTACTTAATCTTCATAATATGAACGCTGAAATAAACTCCAGAATACCTGTTGCTTTAACCATTGCTGGTTCAGATAGCGGTGGTGGTGCAGGAATTCAAGCTGATTTACGTACCTTTGCTTTTCACTGTGTCCACGGTACTAGTGCTATAACCTGCGTCACGGCACAAAACACTCTAGGAGTGAAGAGGGTCGATGCTATGCCAACAGAGGCTGTTGTGGCGCAAATTCAGGCAGTAGTTGAGGATATTGGCGTACAAGCTGCTAAAACTGGAATGTTGCTCAATCAGGAAATTATTTTTGCTGTTGCCCAGCAAGTAGAAGCTTTACAAATCAATAATTTAGTAGTCGATCCAGTAATGGTGTCACGCACGGGAGCACAATTGATTGATGATGATGCTGTAAAGACTTTATGCCATGCCTTGATTCCGAAAGCGGTTATGATCACGCCCAATCGCTATGAAGCCCAGATTTTGAGCGGTTTACAAATTAATTCTTTAGAGGATATGCAAGCTGCTGCGGAAATTATTTACAAGACTTTAAAGACAAAGGTTGTTTTAGTCAAAGGCGGAGGTATGCAGGGAGATTTACGTGGCGTTGATATTTGGTTTGATGGGGACAAGTTGGAAGTTTTGACTTGCCAGCAAGTAGAGACAAAAAATACCCACGGTACTGGTTGTACATTATCGGCTGCGATCGCTGCTAATCTAGCTAAAGGAAAAGATTTGTGGCAGGCAGTGCAACAGGCAAAGGAATATGTGACTACCGCACTCACTTACGCCCTAGATATTGGCGAAGGACAAGGCCCTGTGGGACACTTCTTCCCATTGTGGGGACTAGGGACTAGGGACTAGAGACTAGGGATTAGAGATTGGAGACTGGGCATTCGGGATAGGGACTAAAGAAAAGTTTTCTCAGTACCTCATCTTCAATGCCCAAATAAAAAATCTTTGCCCTTTCGGTATTTTTCTATTATTCTTGGGCATAGTTTCAGGGGTGACTATCTCTGTTAGCATCTCTGTACGATCTAATTACTTTGATTTTTAATACCAAGCCCCCGATGCGAACAACCATAGGTTCTGTTCACAGAAATTCGCCAACACCGACTACTCAAGCCTATCCTCCCTCTGTACCACTATCTGTATACAGGGAATTGTCAACAGAGTTGCAAGCAGCACAGGCGAGGCTAAATGCACTCACCACCCAAAATCAGCAACTAGTACAAGAAAATCAACTATTACGCCAAGAAATTACCAAAGTCGTTGAGTCTTTTTCTCGTTTGCAAAATTTTGTCGATTCCCATGCTACAGCTAATTATCCCCAAGCTAACCAAGCTTCTGGTGATGTTAAAAGTACTGCTAAACAGCCAGTAAAACAAGCGCGTTCACCTCAGCAGGTTTCTCGTTCGCGTCCATCTGTTGTGTCCAAACAACCAGCTAAAAAAAGCCGCCGCCAAGACTTTTCTGCACCTGTAATGGAAATGAACTTTCCGATATCAGAACCAATTTTTATAGAAGAGCAGCAAGTCAGTTATTATTCCACTACTGAGCCAGATGTCAAGGGACTCAATGGCTGGTGGTTAATTATTACCATCTTGTTAATCATGCTGACTGCCTTTAGTGCTGGATATTTTGTTGTGCGTCCCTTGTTTGAACATCAGAAACGTTAGTTGACATTCCCACAGTCAGCAGTAGCAGGCTTTTGGGCTAGTATGCAATTTGGCTGCGATCGCTCTCTAAATATCTGAACAAATCTGCTAAATGGTGGAAACAATCTATTTTTAGGTTATAAAAGCTACATAAAATGTTAAATTGACAGCAACTTCTTGATGTTAGAACCTCAAAGATTATCCAATTAATAAATCCTTGCCGCTTGTTATGTCATAAACCCTCAAGTAAAGCACCTACACTTTAAAAAAGTTGTAATTATTACATATTTTTTAGGAAAAGCACTGCTAGTTACAGCTTCGGACAGCGGATCTGGTTAGATATATAAACGAAGCTAGTAGAAGTCAGGAGTCAAGAAGATGAAAAAAGTCGAAGCTATTATCCGCCCATTTAAGCTAGATGAGGTGAAAATTGCTTTAGTTAACGCTGGTATTGTTGGCATGACTGTTTCTGAAGTCCGGGGGTTCGGACGGCAAAAAGGTCAAACTGAACGATATCGTGGTTCTGAGTACACCGTTGAGTTTCTCCAAAAACTCAAAGTGGAAATCGTCGTTGACGACAATCAAGTTGATATGGTGGTAGACAAAATTATTGCTGCTGCCCGCACTGGTGAAATCGGCGATGGTAAAATTTTCATCTCGCCTGTTGAGCAAGTGATTCGGATTCGCACTGGCGAAAAGAACACAGAAGCAGTTTAAAAAAGTTATGAGTTAAGAGTTATGAGTCAAGACTAATGAATGAAGATTTAGCAGAATTCATAACTTCTAACAGACGCGATTAATCGCGTCTCTACTCTTAACTTTTGTACAGACGCGATTAATCGCGTCTCTTAACTCTCTCTAATTGCGGAAGTAAAGCTGTAAAAGCCTTGCCTCGATGGCTAATTGACCTCTTCAACTCCCGTGTCATTTCAGCAAAAGTTAATTGCAACTCTTGCACATAAAAAATTGGATCGTAGCCGAAACCACTATCACCACGAGGCACGTGGAGAATTTCGCCGCGACAAATACCTTCAGATTGTAATACGATCGCACCATCAGGACGAGCGATCGCTACTGCACAAACAAATTGAGCTTGCCGATTTACCTCGTTGTCTAATTCTTTGAGTACCCTAGCAATGCGTTCTGAGTCGGTTTTGGCGTAACGTGCAGAATACACCCCTGGTGCGCCATTTAGGGCATCTACTTGCAAGCCTGAATCATCAGCAATTGCCCAGTTTCCTGTAGCTTTAGCAATTTGTGACGCTTTTAGACAAGCATTAGCGGCAAAAGTTTCGCCCGTCTCTTCAATTTCCAACTCTTCAGGTTTAAGGGTTAATTCCCAACCAGAATTTTCCAGGTAAGCTTGCATTTCCCGCAACTTACCTGGATTTCCTGTGGCTACTACAAGTAATGTCATAAAAAGTTATCAGTTAGGAGTTAGGAGTGATAAGTTATGAGTTATTAATTCTTAACTCCTAACTCTCAACTCCTCACTAATTTTACTCCGCCCACTGTTTCGCCCAAGCAAGAGTTTGATGCACTTGCTCAATTGTTGAGGCTTCGCAGTAGAGGCGTAAAACTGGCTCAGTCCCGCTAAAGCGAATCATTAACCAGCTTTTATCGGCTAGACGATACTTGTAGCCGTCAATTGTTTGGCAATCAATCACTGCTTTCCCTGCAATTTCCGTTAAGGGTTGGGTTTGCAGTTGTTGCAAAAGACGCGATCGCACTTCCATATTTGCTAAGGGCAAGTCAATGCGATCGTATGCTGAGATAAATCCTGTTTGTTTCTGCAAGTAGCGATAATATTCACCTAAATCCAAACCAGATTCGACAATCGCCTCTAGTACGTACAATGCTGACAGCAATGCATCGCGTTCGGGAATATGGCTGCCATAGCCAATTCCTCCCGATTCTTCACCGCCCAGCAACACTTTTGCTACTAACATTCTGTCAGCGATGTATTTATAACCAACTGCTGTTTCAAAGACTGACAGGTTATGTAGTGCTGCTACAAGGGGCATCAAGTCGGAACCACTAACAGTTTTAACTATTTCACCCTTAAAATCGCGCCGCAGGGTTAAATGGTCGATTAATATCGGGATTAATACTTGGGAGCTGAGGAAGTTGGCTTCTCCATCTACTGCTGCAATGCGATCGCAGTCTCCATCAAATACTAACCCCACTGTTAAACCCGATTTATCGGTTTCTCGGTGAGTCTTGATGACTTCAAATAGCTTTGAAAGGTATTTCGGCAATGGTTCCGGCGCACCGCCTCCAAAGAGGGGATCGCGATCGCTGTTGATTTCTTTGACTCGATCGCCTAGTAGTTTCGCCAATCCGCCAGCCGCCGCGCCATGCATAACATCGGCAAATAATGTCAGTTTGCCAGATGCGATCGCTTCTCGAAGTTTAGCGATATCAACTTTACCTTCTAGCGCTTGGGTATAACTGGGCCAGGGATCGAACTTCTCTTGCTTGCCTGGGGTAGCTGCTAGTGGTACTCCAACCGACAACTGCGCTTCTATCTCTTTTGTGACTTCTGGCGGTACCGACCCACCAAAATATCCTTTGACTTTTAACCCCAAATATGCGCCAGGATTATGGCTGGCTGTAATTACCAGCGCCCCCAAAGCATTGAGTTCTTTTGCTGCCCAACTATAAGCTGGAGTTGGGGCAAAGCTTTCGCTCAGTAGCACATCAAAGCCGATAGCAGAGACAGTATCGGCAACAGCACGAGCAAAGTCTTCGGCCATGAATCGGCGATCGTAACCGACAATTATTGTCCGGCTACCCACCGTAGAAAAATACGTATCATATAATACTTTTGCGGCAACTGGCGCGACCAGGGCTAGGCGTTCAAAGGTGAACTCGTCACCGATAACGCCCCGCCAGCCGTCTGTACCAAACTTGATTGAGTTAGTTACAACTGGCATCTAAGTATCCTAACTGTCTACTTGAGGATTCTAGCATTTATACAGTGTGCAGAGTAAAAAAAGAATCTAGTAAAAGTATGTACTAATAATATTCAACACAAAATTTATGATTAATTTTTTAAAATCTAGGGGTAGCTTGAACAGAGGAATAAAACCAAAGACTAAGCTCGACTTTATCCATTTTTGCCTACGGGTCATCACAAATGTAGGCGATCGCCACTCTCAAGAGGCGGAATGTCGGAGGGAGAATCAGTTGGAGTCGAATGTTGTGAAGAGGTGTTGACTACGAGCGCAGGCAGTAGAGGTGGTTAAATTGATTGTATCGTAGTGCATTAAGCCAAAGAGACGTAGTACTAAGTCTCTACATTGTTTTTTGGTGCTAAGTCTCATTCGACATCGCTCAAATTTAAACACTAGTTGTCAAAAATTGAGCGTTTGCAGCTAATGTTCTTCCATGTATAAGAAAGGTTTAAGTATTTGCAGCTAATGTATAATTATTTTTTGGAAAGGCTTAATACTTTCCAACAATTGCTCTTCCATATATAAGAAAGGTTTAAGTATTTGCAGCTAATGTATAATTATTTTTTGAAAAGGCTTAATACTTTGCAACAAATGTTCTTCCATGTATAAGAAAGGCTTAAGTCTTTGCAACAATCATTGTAATGGACTTATAAATTAATTTATTTCCTGAAATATAATAGATATCTTAAGAAGCTAGGGTGTATACACAAGTCCTAAAAAACTTGGTTTGATGAGGCTTGACTCGTTCCCAGGCGCAGCCTGGGAATGCATTCATTGAGTCTTTGACTCAATGTCTTGACTGGAGGCGGAGCCTCTAATAAGCTATTCCTATGCAGAGCATGGGAACGAGACAAAGACTGCATATTAGCGATCGCTCTTTCTACAACTGAGTTTAGCTGTGGGAAAAGATTTGTTGATTCAGTTAGGGCATTGTTGGGCTTGTCCTTGATTTGAGCATTTTTCAATTTTCGGCGCGGCAGGTGGGGCGGAAATTTTTCCTTCATAAGGTATTACCGCCTCAATACCGCAATCTTGGTTTTCTATCAGCAACGAAGCGGATTGGCTCTATGTATCATCGATATCCGAATCTGCTACCACAGGCGGCTTTTCTTCCTCTAACACGCTTGGGTTATTAGCCTAAATTTTAACTTTTGAAATCAAAATAAATTGTATTGTACAAAAAAATACAGACCATTTTCTTGCCATGTATTATTTGAAGTATCAACAGAAACTAAAGGAATACCCCACTCAACAGCAGCAGTAAAATTATTACCTTGTAACCACCGCAAACCCAAACCAACAGCAGCTAGAGTGTTAGTGTTAATACTATTTTCATTTCTATTAGACGAATTACTCCAAGTAGTACCAACATCAACAAAAGGAGTCACTTGTAGAACTCCCTTCCAGGAACGCACACGTAAAATTGGTAGTCGTAATTCAGCAGAAGCAAGAGCGCCATTATCTCCCAACAACAAATCTTGACGGAATCGCCGAACACTATTTACACCACCTAAACGAAATTTTTCAGAAGCTAAAAGTCTTGTGGAAGCTAGTTGCACATCGCTACGAATCAAAAGTAGGGTATCAGGAGCTAATAGGCGTACCCATTGTGCTTGGCCTCGCCAAGCGAAAAAACGGCTATCAGGAGGGGTATCATTGATTGTGGCATTGAATGCATCAATTCCCAAACTAAATTGAGAACGAGCGGCAATTACTTCTTGGCTATTACGGGAAATCCATTCTTGAAAGAATCGCAGGGCAGATACTCTAGTGCGTCCTTGTGCATCAACTCCTGGTGAGAGTAGAAAAAGGGGAAAACCATATTCTTCTAGAATAGAAGAGGAAATTTTACTTTCTATATGATAAGCAGTGATTCCAAGAGCGAATTCTTGGTTAGGAGTTTGGAGTAGTGGCTGGCGGAATGTGAGTTCGTAACGTTGGGGGGTTGATTCAATATCTAGGAAATTAAAAGGACGTTCAATAGTATTGGCTGGTCTATTGCCATAGCGGAAGGTGAGAGTGCCATTGTGGGGATTGAGAGGTAAGGTGTAATTGGCATCTATAGCATTACTGCCATCAGTATTGCTGTATACTAATGATATACTATCTCCAATTCCCAGTAGATTGGATTCTTTAACTTGCAGTTGGCGACGAAAGCTACCAGAATCAGGGGGAGGACGATTGTCCAGTACGATTTTTGTATTGAATGTATTTGCCTCAGTTACCTTGATGGCCAGTAAACTAGTATCGGTTCGTGAGCCAGTAAACAGTTCAGCAGACAAGCTTTTAATTAAAGGATTAAGCTGCAATAGTTGCAGGGACTGTAATAGGCGTTTTTGATTCAAAGGGGTGGATGCACCATTAGCTATACGACTGCGAATATAATTTGGGTTAAGTCGCCTAGTACCAGTGACTTGAATATCCTCTAATTTGCCTTCGATTACCTGGATTCGGACAACACCATCTGTGAAAGTTTGTTCAGGAATATAAGCTTCAGAAGTAATGTATCCCTTTTGATTGTATAATTCGGTAATTTTGGAACGAGCTTCTAATAATTGTGCAAAAGTAATCGATTTGTTGATAAAGTCCTTAAGTACTTCATTCAACTTTTTTTGGCTAAAAACCGTACTACCAACGACTTCAAACTGTTTAACAGTGAAAGTGTAGGGAATTTCAAGGAGTGGTTGCTCTAGTGTGGGTAGCCCTTGATATGGTTGGAGTAATTGGGATGGAGGGGGTAGTTGAGGTGCTGGAGACGGTGGTGTTAATTGTGTTTTAGTTGGTGGCTGGACATCCTGCACTCGCTCAAGTAACTTAAGCAAGGGAGAATTGTTTTGAGGTAACTGCGCTTTAGCAGGTGTAGTTGTGATGCTGTTAAACAACATCAGCAAACAAGACACGGCAAAATTATGAGTAACTTTAGTTACCATAACACTGCATAGGCTTTTGCCTGGAAGTATAAGGAGTAAGAATGGCTGGATTAGCACTAAGAACTATTTGTCCAAAGGCATTTAGCATCACTCCTCTAGCCTCAACAATACGTTTAGGAATGTAAATAGTTGGTTTAATCCTGACAGGTAGTAGGGAACGCTTTTTGTTACTGGGTTTAAGAGATACCAAATCTATTAGTATTACATCAGGGTCGAGAATATCTTTAGGATTGGATGGTAAACCGCCGCGTCCGAGAATAACAAACTTGCTTTGAGCAAAACCTCGACTGTAGCAGCTTGGCCCAAAAATAATTTCATTCGGGTTGAGAAAAAACAAGTTAGGAGAGCCATTGTCTTCAATCAAATCGTTGTCAATTCCGCTAATCAAGGGAAGTTGAGATTGAGCAAAAACACGCCCTTGCAAAGAAACAATAAACATACCCGTCAAAATCAAAGAACTATACCAAAACCGCCTATTTTGAGTTATTCCTGACATAACGCCCCTCAATTAATCAGTAATTTGACCGTGGGTAGTAGTGCATAGTAAAGATCAACTAAATAAGTGTCGTTTAATCAATACCTTCGCCAAAATAAAACGATGAAGAGAAAGGATTCTATTTTATTAACTCAGATTTTTGCCAATTAGATATTTATATCATGTCCGCCTAATTAGTTATAATTCCTGCATCTGTGCAAAAACCAGGAAAACCTCTTTCTCCCTGCCTCCTACACCCTGCCGTCTTAATGATAAGTCTTTAACCGGACACGATATTAGATCGTATTCATCCCGTTTCTATTGGCTTTGAATCCTCGTAAATTGGCAAAGGTATTGACCTTTTACTGACAATAATTCTAACTATCCTTAATCTTGAATTGAATATCTGACATATTTTGTTTTTAACAAACAAATCTCTTGCAAAAGCCCCTTCACGCGGTAGAATAACGAGATTTTGCAAGAGGTATTAATCATGAAACCATTTCTGTTTGTAACCGACTTAGATGACACCCTCGTATACCGCACTGTGGGCGATGACAGCGCTTTACCAGAACTAAATCAACTGTTGGAGAGACATCGCCAAGAATACGGCACTAAAATCGTTTATTCTACGGGGCGATCGCCTGTACTTTACAAAGAACTCCAAGCTCAAAAAAATCTTTTGCAACCCGATGCCCTCGTCCTATCTGTGGGTACAGAAATTTACCTTGATGGTACTGATACTCCAGACTCAGGTTGGTCAGAAATCCTTTCTCCCGGATGGGAACGGGAAACTGTATTATCTATTACAAAAAAATATCCTGAGTTAGTTCGGCAACCAGATTCAGAACAGCGTCCCTTCAAAGTGAGTTGTTTTTTAGAACAAGAAGTATCTGCGAATGTTCTACCACAACTTGAAGCTGAGTTGCAAAAAGCTAAATTAAATGTAAAGTTAATCTACAGTAGCGGAATAGACCTTGACATTGTACCCCTGACCAGCGATAAAGGTCAAGCAATGCAGTTTTTGCGCCAGAAGTGGAAATTTGCAGCAGAACAAACAGTTGTCTGTGGTGATTCGGGTAATGATATTGCTTTATTTGCTGTAGGCAACGAACGGGGAATCATTGTGGGGAATGCCCGAAAAGAGTTACTCCAATGGCACAATGAGCATCCCGCAGACTATCACTACCTGGCAAGAGGATTTTGTGCAGGTGGAATTATCGAAGGCTTAAATTATTTTGGTCTCTTGTAATGATTAGTTATTTAAAAGGTATAGTCGCTGGTATCCAAACAATTGGCGCTAATCGCGTGATTCTGACTCTGGAAGTGAATGGCTTGGGGTATGATTTGCAAGTTCCCCAACGCCTAGCAAACCAGTTACCAGAGTCGGGAGGAGTAACGCAAATTTTTACCCATTTGCAAATTCGTGAAGAAGTGCCCTTTCTTTATGGCTTTGCTTCCCCAGCCGAACGCGATTTATTTCGCCACTTGCTGACTGTCACAGGTATTGGTGCAGCCTTAGCGATCGCCCTCTTAGACACTCTGGAACTACCAGATTTAGTCCAAGCAATTATCGCTGGCAATACACAAATCCTCATTCAGGCTCCCGGTGTCGGTAAAAAAATCGCTGAACGCATCTGTTTGGAACTGAAAAGCAAATTAGTCGAGTGGCGCAAATCAGCCGGGTTCTTCGTCGCCACAGGCGGGCCAGCACCAGGAATTCTCGAAGAAGTGCAAATGACCCTCTTCGCCTTGGGATATACTGCCCATGAAGTCAGTCACGCCCTCCATGTAGTCAGCGAAGACATCGGACTACCCAAAGATGCCTATGTCGAAGACTGGATTAAACAAGCGATCGCTCATCTCAGTAGCGAACAAGTTTAGTTGTCATTTGTCATTGGTCATTTGTCATTTGTCATTTGTTATTAGTTATTCTCCCCCTGCCCCCTGCCCCCTGCCCAATGCCCCCTGCCCAATGCCCAATGCCCAATGCCCAATTCCCAATTCCCAATCCCCAGTCCCCAGTCCCCATTCCCCACCGATCCTTATGCTTGGCTAGAACAGTCGTTAGCAACAATTCATCGGGCGGACTGGTATCGCTCAGTACAACCGATCAGTGGTCGTCCGGGTGCAACGGTGGTTTTAGCTGGGCAAGAGGTAATTAATTTTGCCAGCAATGACTATTTGGGATTGGCTGGAGATGAACGGTTGATGGCGGCTGCAACTGCTGCGATCGCGGAATTTGGGACTGGTAGTACTGGTTCGAGATTACTCAGTGGGCATCGGGAGTTACACAGGGAGTTAGAAGAGGCGATCGCATCTACCAAACAAACAGAAGATGCCTTGGTGTTTAGTTCCGGGTATCTAGCAAATTTGGGTGCAATTACCGCTCTTGTGGGCAAGCGCGATTTAATATTTTCTGACCAGTACAATCATTCCAGTCTGAAAAATGGAGCGATTCTTAGCGGTGCAGCAGTGGTGGAATATCCACACTGCGATCTGGCAGTATTGAAAACTCAGTTGAGTCAACAGCGACAAAACTACCGACGCTGTTTGATTCTTACTGATAGCGTTTTCAGCATGGATGGCGATTTATGTCCGTTGCCTGCACTGTTGGATCTCGCTGATGAATTTAGCTGTATGCTGCTAGTCGATGAAGCTCATGCCACTGGAGTACTAGGAAAAACTGGCGCTGGGTGTGTAGAGCATTTTGGATGTACGGGAAAGCAATTAATTCAAGTTGGCACTTTGAGTAAAGCTTTAGGTAGTTTAGGCGGGTATGTAGCAGGAAGTAGCGCCCTAATTGACTTTTTGCAAAACCGCGCACCCAGTTGGATTTATACCACTGGGCTTTCACCTGCTGATACAGCCGCGGCTTTAGCAGCAATTAAAATAGTGCAACAAGAACCGCAACGCCGCGCCCAATTGTGGAGGAATATACATTACTTGAAAACTTTGCTGCAACAGTTACCTAACCTGAAATTGCTGCCTTCTGAATCACCCATATTATGTTTTCAATTGCCTAATGCTACAGATGCACTCAAAGCTGGAAAACAGCTAAGAGATGCTGGCATTTTTGCCCCAGCAATTCGTCCCCCCACAGTGCCCACAAGTCGAATCAGAATATCCGTGATGGCAACTCATGAAGTAGCACATATTGAAAAATTGGTAGCAGTGCTGAAGGATTGCAATATAATTCGTAATTCGTAATGACGCTCCTGCGTCGCTAACGCTGCGCTAACGTAATTCGTAATTACATACTTATTGATAAAGTCTTAAAACCTCCCATAATAGACTTCTTGGCATTTGTCGGGAAAGGGTAAAGGGTAAGGGGGAAAGGAATAACAATAGAGCGAGCAGCCATTCGTCGGTGACGTTGACGGATGGCTTTAATCAAGCTCATCGAACAATTGACTAGTTATTTACCCCTGATTTACTCTAAAAAATAAGTTCCTAACTCTTTTATTCTCTCTACCCAACCTTTCATCTCATCAGCCAGTTTATACTTCCATTGAAGTTGAAGTACTTCTCTAGTATGAGAATCATCAAATATAACTTTGTCTTTGTTTTCAAAGACTGGGGGAATAAATTCTACCTGAGCAGCTTGGGCAAACATTTTTGACACCTGGCTAATACTAAAATTTTCAGGTGCAGCAAGGTAGTGTCCTCCTTTGGAGCCAAATCGCGCTACCGCAATGTAGCAGTTTGCTAAATCTTCAACATGAATCCACGCCGTCATAAAATCTGGTGGAAATGGCTGATAGCCTTGGTATGGTTTCCCTGTAATGAACTGCTGAATTGCAAAATCCCAGAAACTGCCACGAGTTGGTGCTGAACCATATACTGATGAAGGATAGACAATCGAGGCGTTACCTCCATTGCTGATATATTCTTCTACTAGCACATCTTTCAACACATTTACACCTGATAGTAAGTCAAAACATACTAAATATTCGGGTCGTGTATAACCTTTTGGCGGAGGTATTTCTGTTATTCGTCCTCCATTGGCGGTAATCAAAGAGAAATTTCCACTGGTTGTAATTACATGAATATCTGGCGAAACTGCACTAGTACCGTATAAAGCGGCTTCTAATGCTATACGGTCTAAAGCGAATTGAGCTTCTTGGGTTGATTCTGGAGGCATGTGCCACGCTACATTAATTACTGTTGTAATATCATGCTTGCGAATTGCTTGTGCAACATCATTGCTGGAAATGTCTACCTCTTGAGAGCGGATTATTTCTTTGCAAAAAGGCTTTATACCCTCAATATCACTACTCGGACGTACAAGTGCCAATACGGCAAAATCTTGTGTCTGAGAAAACTTTTGACACAGCGCTCCGCCAATATACCCGGCTGCACCTATAATCAAGACATTTTTAACAGAAAAGCTTTTTTCGGATGAAAATTCTTTGTTGTCTGACATATTTGAAAGTTGTAGCTAATTAGGGTTTTTTATATTTTTAAAATAGCGCTTAAGACAAATTAAATATCCGTTATCAGTAGAAAATAAATGCGTGGGGATTTTTATGTGTGTAACTAACTTACAATCTTTAGGTTGGCGATCGCAAGGCAGATAAATGCGAAATATTGACTTTTACCTTTGCTTTAACCCTTGAATTAGTCAAATTAGTAAAATCTATGTTTCTGTAGAGGTTTTATGAGTCTGATTCTTCCCAAACGTACCCTATCCCGTCGTCGGTTACTGCAAGTATCTGGACTTTCAGGGGTAGGCTTTCTTCTTGGTGGCTGTGGAACAAATTTGTTCTCAGATAATCTGCGGCAAATATCTGAGCCACTAAACCAAAGTCTTGAAGCACTTCTGCTAACTCAAAAACCTATACCTGAATTTCCTGTCAGTGCCATAGAAGCCGATAAATTGCTGGTAAATACCTTTGACTTTACCCCGCAAATCGATCCGGCACAGTTTCGCTTAATAATTGATGGTGAGGTCAATAATGCGATGCAATTGAGTATGGCAGATATTCAAAAACTACCCTTGACTTCAATGGTAATTCGCCATGTCTGTGTTGAAGGCTGGGCTGCGATCGTTCAATGGGGAGGTGTGCGATTACGAGATTTAGTAGCGCTAGTACAGCCTAAGTCAAACGTCCGTTATGTCTACTTCAAATCTGCCGATGGCTACTATGAAAGCTGGGATCTTGCTTCTGCCATACATCCCCAAACTCTCATGGCTTATCAAAAGAATGGACAACCCTTATCAGTTGATAATGGTGCGCCGATGCGCCTAGCATCCCCAATTAAACTAGGCTACAAGCAAAGCAAATGGGTAACTCAAATTACATTCGTCAGCAATTTATTACCTACTAAAGGTTATTGGGAAGATCGAGGCTATGAGTGGTTTGCAGGGCTATAAAACAGGCAAAAAGCTAATCTAAATCGGGTTCAACACCTAGCGATCGCAATTGTGCAATCAACCGTTCAGCCCGTTGACTTTGCTGTTCAGCCCGTTGACTTTCTTGTTCAGCCCTTTGACTTTCTTGTTCTATAGAAGTCAATACCCAGCAGCCTGTCCAATCATACCACCGTAACCAAGGCTGTTCTACATCTTGATAGCGTCCCTGCCAAACACCCAAGCCTACTTCTAGTTCTGGTATCCAGAAGCGCGACTCTGACAGTGCGATTTCAGCATAACGACCACCGTCTAACTTAAATACCCTTAACTCATATTTGTAGCGATCGAATACTATATAATAAGGCACACGCAAAATCTGCTCATATACTTCCCACTTTGCTGGTGGTTGCTTGATATCCCGCAATGTTTGCCCTAAGTCTTCCTTTTCAGTACCTGGAGACAGCAATTCAACCACAATAAAAGGCTGAACTCCCTCTTGCCAAACGACATAACTTAAACGTAAATCTCGTTGTTCATAGAGGCGGGAAACACCTAAAACGGCAAACCAATCTGGTCGCTTATACCATAGTGGACGGCGCGGATCGTAATAAAGATTCAGATCGCTAGCAACAAATATCTCGTCGCTTGGATAATTTGGTGGACGAAAGGTTTCGTCTAACAGACGAGGTTGCAATAAATGAAACTGATCGGGCAAACCAGGCTCCTCTGGGTCTTCACTAGGAAGATCGTACATGGTTGGCAATACATCTTTTGGCGATCGCGGCGGGTCAGTTTGATACATCATAAAGCAATCCTGATGATGAAACTCTCAGTTCTATTATGATTTAATTGTTTTTGAGTAACTCAACACCTTGCAGAACGCGGCAGCATAAATTTCTCGCCTTCTGCTGCAAATTTACCACGAACCATCAGCACGGTTTCATCAAATGTATGGGTGAATGCTTGCACATCTTTGACATCCAGAAGTTCTGGACTAAAGTAAATCACTACTTCTTCAATGGGTTGAGGTATCTTACTAAGAATATTCTTCAAAGAACATATCTGCGTTGTCACTAAATCGAAAAGATGAAGTCGGTTATCTTCTATCTCCATACAGGCGATTAAATCTAAATCTTCTGCATAATATAAAGGACGACTTCCTTCATTGACACAGAACACAGGTTTTTCGTTGACTACGCCAACTATATTAGAGACAGGAATGCGTGTTTCCAAAAGTCTGTGTAGCAATGTGTAATCTTTAGTATTGGTAAAATCCAGTATTTTGAAGCTATCAGTGCCACCTGTGGAGTTACACTTAATTTTGAAGATGTGTTCTTCGACAACACGAAAGCCAAAAGGTAAGTACAACTCTGGTTGTGGTGTCGTCAGTACCAGGGTTTCATAAAGGCGATCGCGATCGCAATACCCTAGCACTTCCTGCATCACTTCCCGGTAATACCCTCTCCGGCGAAATTCTGCACGGGTAGCTACTCCATGAACTCCTCCGACAGTGAGCCTTTGTCCCATAATTTGCATGGGAATTTCTAACACTCCCACATGGGTAATAGCTATATCATCATGAAAGCGAATAAAGGGAGTTGAAGCTGTTTCCCAGGATGCACCTAGTTTTCTTGCACATTCTGCTAAACTGCTGAGTCCGGGAAATGTGACTTCCATCAAGTCAAAAAGCTTATCGCTTAAGCTGGGATCGTCAGAGAATGACTGTTTGAAACGATACTGGCTCATAATTCAAGTATTACAATCAATTCAGTAGAGACTACAAAATCAATTCCAGCAAATCCAGAAATAGCTAAAATATAAATGGATCGCAAGGGCGTAAGGTGTTGCGCCTCCAACCTTTAACTCAATATTTCTCAATTCTGAGTCTCTTCAAATAAGACTAAGCCATACTTCTCGCCAGTAGGCAAAAAGCCAATTTGTTGATAAACTGCTTGGGCTGCTTGGTTATTAGCACCTGTAAATAGGATGGCACGTTTTACTAAGAGCGATCGCGCATTTATAGCCGTCGCCAGTAGTGTTAGGACATCAACAGACGATCGAACCTAAACACAAAAAGACTTTTCACCCAGTCCCCAGTCCCCAGTCCCCAGTCCCCAGCTATAACAATGAACCTGCTACCACACTTTTGGCATAGCCTTTACACCGCAGTGCTGGCGGTGTCCACAACCGAAAAGTATTGGGTGCAAATTTATACTTTTGAGTTCTTGATAGTTTCCACTACTGCATAAGTTGAAAAATCACCCAAGAAAAGCTTACGCATAATTGAATAATTGATGATAAGTTTGTAGATAATATATGAAATCAATAATGCACCTATTACCCTAATTCCTGGAGATGCAAATATTGGGTAATTTTTAATAGTTATTTGTATTGGTTGATGCAAATACATAATGAGCATAGAAGCACTACCAAGTTCGCGTAGGGCATTTCCTATGTAAGATTTATTATGAAGTAGTACCGCTAATTGCTGTGTAATAATAATACCAGACAAAGCTATGATTACATTAAAAATTAATACACCATAAGTGGCATTTTTCATATTATAATTGAAATACAGCAAAGACCCAGTATCTAGTAAAAATGCAGCCAAAAATATTATTATTATTACTAATATCAATATTCTCGAATTAATTAATAATGATTTAGCTGCCATGTGTCCTAACCAGTAAAACGGAAGTGCCATTGCAACTACATTAATATTCCAAGGGAAAATAATATTTTTAAAGAAGTAATAATTAATCATTGCTAAACAATAACAGCCAAGAATAATTTTTATCATCAGCCAATTATTAGAGCCAAACTTTATATAGATCGGGTTATATAACTGCTGCGTAAGAAATAAACAAGTTACAAACCAAAATACACCAAACCAAAGTACCAGATTTGCCCCACCATATAATTGTTTCCAAATTATCATCAATGTATATATGATAATTTGATCTATCGGCAATAACTTTTTTTGCTGCCAACTGTCAATTATCAATGGTAAATACTGGAGTAGAGTAAATAAAAAAAGAAACGAAAAGTAGGGTACTAGAAGATGAAGTATTTTTTTCTTCAAAAAAGTAGAGTAGTCAGTTTTTTCTTTATAAAGATATCCACTGATAAAGAAAAAAAGCGGCATATGAAACCAGTAAATATATTTCGATATTGGGTTGACTATATGTCCTACAACAACTGTAATTATGGCAAGACCTTTCCAACAATCAATCCATTCAATTCTTTCTTTTACTACACGCTCAACTATTTCTGATTTTACCATTTTAATTATTTTTTTGTACTATAAAATTAAGGCTAATACCATAGACTTTTTTATAAAACAATAAATTTTGTCTCATATATATTATTTTCTAATTAATCTGCACAAAATTGTTATAAGTTGTAAATCATAAGGCTAACAGTATTTATGATAAAAATCAATTGCTAAAAATCTGCATTAAGATTATTTCTTCCCTTGGATATACTTATTTGGATTATGATAAATTACTGAGGACTTAGCGAAGTACAAATTTTTATACAATTGCAAAAATCCCTTTATTGCAAGGATACCTAGTAAAGAAGAATTTAGTATTAAATAAACATCTCTCTATTGGCAGAAATTTAAGTCTATAAAATTAAGCATTAAGACCCGACTCCACAAGAAGATTATGCAGGATAGTGGTGAAGCGATTAGCATAAAATTTGACCCCTCAAAACTTTTCAAACACCTTCTTAAGGCGCTAAAAACTGATGATAAAGACGTGACTGAATAATTAGACCTGGGAGCAACGGCGTTGTTGATGCTCTCCCCAGTTGGGGCAATACCGTTTTGTTAAGGAATTTCTGCGTTGAGGTAAGCAGGGGGTAGATGAGAGGTAGGGGAGAAAAGAGGGTCATTGTTCAGTAATTCTTCTCTCAAGAACAGCTTCTTTTCTTCCCTTGCTCAAGAACAGCCTGCTTCAACAAAGAAATTCCTTAACCGAACGGTATTTACTGCTGGGCCCTACGGCTTTCTCTGATTAAATGATTTAATTAAGCTCCAGCTTGTCTTTTTGATCGGACAAGCTGGAGATACTAATTGCTAATTTTGGTTCAGGACTGCCGATAGCAGGCAAACTCCATTGAAAAAGTAGCCATGCCAGAAGTGAGCGATCGCAATTCTGTAGAATACCCAAACATTCGCGCTAGCGGTACTTCTGCTCGAATCACCGTGTATCCCTGCATTGTCTCGGAACCCAACAACAAACCTCGACGAGAGGATAAATCACCCTGAACCCTTCCCATAAACTCGTTGGGTGTTTCCACCTCAACAAGCATGATGGGTTCCAGGATGTAGGGTTTTGCATTAGCGATCGCATCTTCAATTGCTTGATGAGATGCTGACCGGAAAGCCAATTCTGAAGAGTCAATTGGGTGATAAGAACCACCATCCAGAACGACTTTCACCCCAGTTACCGGATAGCCTTCCAGCTGTCCTGATTGCATCGCCTCACGGAAACCTTTCTCACACGCCGGGATATATTCTTTGGGAATCGCACCCCCAGCCACCCGATTCTCAAAGACAAACGGTTCATCTGTGGGTTCAATCCACCCAGTAATATGGGCGTACTGACCGGGGCCGCCTGACTGCTTCTTGAATCGGTAGTCAAAAGTAGCTTGTTGTCCAATGGTTTCTCGATACGCCACGGCAGGATTACCAACGTAAACCTCGGCATTATATTCTCGTTGAATGCGTTCGAGGTAGATTTCCAAGTGGAGTTCGCCCATCCCAGAAATCAGAGTTGCGCCTGATTCGGGGTCGATACTCAACCGGAAGGTGGGGTCTTCCCTTTGAAAGCGATTGAGTGCTTTGGAAAGGCGATCGCTATCTTCCTGTTTCTTGGGCGTAATTGCCAGCGTAATTACTGGTTCCGGCACAAACATCTTCTCTAGAGATAGCAGTGGTTCCCCAGTACAGAATGTATCACCAGAAGCACAATCCACACCCAACAGAGCCACAATATCCCCAGCAACGGCAACTTTTACCTCTTCTCGCTTATTGGCGTGCATTCTCACCAAGCGACCGATTTGCACCCGTTGTTCAGTCCGCGAGTTGTAGACGGTATCGCCTGGTTTGAGCGTCCCAGAGTAAATCCGGGTATAGGTCAACTGCCCAAAGGATTCGACAGTGAGTTTAAATGCCAATGCCACCAAAGAAGCATCGGGGTTAGGGTAGACACTCACCAACTCTGCGGTTTTGACCACTTCTCTATCCACGGGAGATGGTAGATAGAGCGCAACTGCATCCAATAAGTTTTGCACTCCTTTATTTTTGAATGCCGAACCCAGCAGTACAGGCGTGAATTCTAGGCTCAAGGTTGCCTGTCGGATGGTTTGCCAAATTAATTCTTTGGGAATCTCCTCACCCGCCAGTAGCATCTCGGTCATCGGTTCTGAGAACAGTGACAAAGTATCTAGCAGCTTCTCGCGTGCCTGTTGCGCCTCATCCCTAAGAGCTTCGGGAATCGACTTTTTGACGTGATTTTCCCCGTTTTCACCCTCAAAGTAGTCAGCAGTCATTTCTACCAGGTCAATCACTCCCTGGAATTGGTCTTCACTGCCAATCGGGTACTGGAGTAATACCGCATTTAGTTGCAAGCGATCGCGTATTCCCTGTACTACACGAAATGGATCTGCTCCCGTCCGATCCATTTTGTTGATGAACGCCAAACGCGGCACTCGGTAGCGCTTCATTTGCCGATCCACCGTAATGGACTGGGACTGCACGCCCGCCACAGCACACAGCACCATGACCGCCCCATCTAATACCCGCAGGGCGCGTTCCACTTCAATTGTGAAATCTACGTGTCCAGGTGTATCAATCAGGTTGATTTGCGTATCGTGCCACTGGCAGGTGGTAGCAGCAGAAGTGATGGTTATACCATGTAGTTTTTCCTCTGGCATAAAATCCATCGTTGCACCCTTACCGCCTCCCCGCACTTCCTCAATAGCGTGGATTCTGCCCGTGTAGAAGAGAATTCGCTCTGACAGCGTAGTTTTACCAGAGTCGATGTGGGCAGAGATACCAATATTTCGGATGCGTGTTCGGGGAATCATAAAATTTCCTTTTGTTCAAGCGACAAACAGTCACCAACTGAGTGGTGATATATTGTGTATTATATATGTAGTATAAACAAAAGACAAGGCTGATAATACAGACAAACAGTTCTGACTTTTTACGGTATCTGAAAAACCTCACTTCTATTTCTCTCTCCTAAAAGGAGAGAGACTTTGAATTTTCCCCCTTCCCGCGACGAGTTGGGGGTTAGGGGGTTAGGTTTTTCGTGGGCCTTTCTAGCTGACGCGAAAAGTCAGACAGTTGATATTTGCCCTAGCTGACGTTTAAAATAGATATTCAAGCGGAGGAAATGAAAGCTTGAAATTGATATTGGTAGCTCCCGACTCTTTGTTGTGTGCAGCCTTTGAAGAACATTTTAATTACTTACCCAATGTAGAAATAGTGAATAACTATTTCGAGTGGTTGCCAGATTTTGATTGTATGGTCAGCCCTGCTAACTCTTTTGGAATGATGGATGGTGGCATAGATGCGGCAATTATCCGTTTTTTCGGCCCTTCCTTAATGGCAAGAGTCCAGCAGCGCATTCTTGAGGATTATTTGGGCGAACAGCCTGTGGGAACATCAATGATTGTGGAAACAGGCCATCACAAACATCCTTTTTTGGCTCATACCCCTACGATGCGAGTTCCCATGATTATTGCTGGGACAGATATTCCTTATATTGCGATGTGGGCGATGCTGCTGTCAGTTCGACACCATAATCAACACGTTAGGCAAAAAATTAACACCATTGCCTGTCCTGGATTGGGTACGGGAATAGGACGAGTGCCATATACTGAAGCTGCTAGACAGATGGCATTAGCTTACGACCATTTTCTGTATCCACCCAAGCATCTCAATTGCATAGTTGCGGCTAAAAGACAACTTCAGATATGGGAAGGAGGAGATTTTAGATAAAGTTTAAAAAATGCCCTAGTGGATTATATTACTGGGGCGATCGCTACTCCAACTAGATGACAGGTAAACACTTCTAGAGAAATCCTAAATTATTCAAAACAAGCTAGTAAATAACTTAATTATCGAAGCTATTTACTAGCTTCAAGTAAAGGCAATTTATAAATATCAGTCATCTGTTTTTTGGATGACTGGTATTTATTTTTTGTGCTTTTTGGTTAGATAAAACATCGGCTAACGCCTAAAATTAATGAGAAAAAATAAAGATTTTTACTCCAATAGTTGTGGTGTAAACATGACTTTAAATATTTTTTCTTAAACGCTTCGCGCTGAGAGGAGAATGAATTAACTAATTGTAACCGTATTTTCCATTGAGTCACTCTTTGGCTGATAGAGGTTTCTTTTTTTTGACAACTTATGAGGTTTTAATATGCCAGAATTCTTGATTAATCTTTGTGAAATTCCCGGTATTCCTGTTGGACGTATCTTTGTTCCTTACTCTTTCACAACTAAGCCTAACTTTCTTCGTTGGTATCAATCTGTGGAAATTCGCCGTGTCACTTTTTATGTTAGTGGGAAAGTGATTTGGTTTATTGCTCCTGTTTCTGAATATCATCGTCTTGCATCTTGTTATCCACACCATCGTCATGCAGCTTATACTCACTATCTTTTGAACTCTGCTTCTACATTCTTTAAGGGGCTGAAACCACCGCACCTGCTTGATAGTGAGTATATTGACTAATCTGAGTTATCACTCTATATTAAATCTTTGTAACTTGGGCTCCCATCGGAAATACAAACTTTCTCCATCCACCTCATCTGTCTCTTCACTTTCATTAATGAGGTCTTGGTTTTTCTCCTCTAATTCGCGCATATATTGCCTGAGTATACCCCCAACAGCGATCGCTCTACTTTTATGTAGCTGACGGGTTAACTCTAAAAACCATTCTCTATCACCCACCAAATCTGACTCTTTCACCTGATACTTGAGAATTTCTGGGATAAGTAGTGATGGGTTATGATGTTTAGCGATCGCGCTAGTATGAATAATTGGCTGGTAATCAATTCGTAAGCACTGCTGCCAGAACGCTACCCATTTGGCATGAGAAAGATAGCCGTGACTGAAATACGAAGGCGGCACCATTGCCAAAATATGTAAATGCGGGTGTGCTGAGACTCCATCTCTACCTTTAGTTACTTCTATGGACTTCACCCAACCTTTCGCAGGCCATGCTTTCAATTCAGTGAATCGCTTAAAAGCTTTATTCATCGAATCCAAGTTTTCCCTGAGTTCCTCAATCTGGCAATTCCTTACAGTCAAAGTAACAAATAGCCAACGGTACTTGGGGTAATCAGTAACAACCTGTGGGAGAATTTTATAAGCTCTTGCTTTCCACATGAGCGATCGCCGCCACTGACAAACCGGACAGTGACGAACCCTACAGAATCGGGCATCTGATAGCTTTAACTTGAGAATACCTTCTGATTCGTCTGGCACTAATTGAAACTTCAGCAACTCAGAACACATTCTCACTCGCCAAGCATACTGCTGAAAGCAATGTTCGTCTGCTTTAGCGTAATAATGGAAAACTTTATCAGTATTAGCTCTATGTTTGTCCCAGATTTTACCTATAGGCGAAACTTCGGATAAGCTTTGTACATTTTGATTTTGTTGGGACTTTAAGGCTTTAGCAAACACAGAATCACTGAGTCAGTTTGGTATCAACGTCTCAAATTAACGTAATTTATACGGAAAAACCTCAGTAAAAGTATTTAGGTAAATATGTAGGGCGATCGCTAATCTCAACTATATGACAGGTAAACGTTTCTATCACATTGGCTTTGGACTAGACGATTTAGGTTCATCGCCTCCCAGTATTGCTCTATTATCTGGCGATCCAGAGCGATCGCACCTAATTGCTCAAACTTATTTACAAGATGTACGCGTCTTGTCAGAAAATCGCGGACTCAATAGCTACGTAGGATACTTACCAAATGGTCGCAGCATCTTATCTGCTACTAGTGGTATGGGTGCGCCTTCATTAAGTATTGTTGTCAATGAGTTGATACAAGTAGGAATCCGGCAAATTATTCGCATTGGAACTTGCGGATCGATTCAATCTTATATACCAGTCGGTAGCGTTGTTATTAGCAGTGCAGCATTATGTCGCCAAGGTGCAGCAAATGACATTGCGCCTGTGGAATATCCAGCCGCAGCCGATCCTTTTCTCACAGTTGCTTTAGTTAAAGCCGCGCGAGAATTAAAGATTGAACATTACATCGGAATTACGGCATCAGTTGATACTTTTTACGAAGGACAAGAACGCACTGATTCAGCCAATCCAAATTTAATGCGATCGCTGCATGGCATCACAGAAGAATATCGGCGCTTGAATATCTTGAATTACGAGATGGAATGCGGCACGCTATTTAAAATGGCAGGTGTGTATAATTTTGCTGCTGCTGCTATTTGCGGTGTAGTTGCTTCGCGTACTGATAGTGAAAATATCATTTTAGAACAAAAAGATATCGCCGTTAAAAATGCGATCGCAACTGCTGTAAATGCAGCAGCAAGCTTTGAGTAAGCTACAAATTTATCTTATCCAACTTATTAGTATGTCAGATTGAATCTGCTCTAAGTAGTTTCATCATGTCTTTACCTAATCTTTAATTTACCAATCAGTAATTCTATGTAAGATGTATTGAGTAAGATGCGATTTCATATTTTTGAGATAGATATATAAAAAATTAGCTAATTGAAAACTAAAAAAGTGGTTATAAATGTCTATTTTAGATAGATATAATTTGAGTTTTTATATTAAAAGCCTGTTCTTTTAACACCATGTTTTACAGCCACCATGATGAGTTTAGATATTAAGAGTAGTCAGAAAAAAATGGAGCGCGGTATAACATGAAGAATGCTTGGAGGCGTTGGATTACAACCGTTAATCTAGCTGCAATTGCACTAATGCCGACGCTGATATTTTTAGCATTCTCTCATCGGGCAACAGCAGACGATCCAGGAGCGTGTTACATGATAACTTCCTCTGGTAAAACCGTTGGATTGGGAAGAATTTGTGGCAATATCATCGCCGCACCTTCAGACAATAAAGTTTTTCGAGTCTCAATCAAACGCCGTTTTGGTGGAACTCCTGTGATTGATGTCACCTTCAACGACAAAAAAACCTTTGAAATGATTGTAGATACAGGTGCTAGTGGAACCATTATCACTCAAGATATGGCGAATACACTTAACCTCCAGGCTACAGGTACAATGCAAGCCCAAATTGCTGATGGTAGTGAAGTAAAATTCTCAACCAGTAAGGTAAAATCTATTGCAGTAGGTGGAGTTACAGCCAATAATCTTCAAGTAGCGATCGCACCAAAAGCAAGCATCGGGCTACTAGGGCACGATTTCTTTGGCAACTATGATATTAAAATTCTGGAAACAGAAGTTGAATTTCATCACCGCTAATGCTTGCAGCTTGTAACTTTTTGAGGTTTTTGTATTTAAATTTAAGTCAAGGTACTCAGCATTCCTGAAGCCGGTTAAGAGCGTTATAGAATAGAAATAAACCTGACATACATTACGCTGATTCAGCATAATTGCCCATGACCACTTCTAAACGCCAATACCACATTACTACTTTCGGTTGTCAGATGAATAAAGCTGACTCAGAGCGCATGGCTGGCGTTTTGGAAGACATGGGCTTTGAATGGTGTGAAGATCCGAATCATGCAGATGTGATTCTCTATAATACCTGCACTATTCGCGATAATGCTGAACAAAAGGTATATTCCTACCTCGGCAGACAAGCAAAGCGTAAACACGAGCAACCTGATTTAACCCTCATTGTCGCTGGTTGTGTTGCCCAGCAAGAAGGAGAAGCGCTGTTGCGGCGAGTCCCAGAATTAGACTTGGTAATGGGGCCACAACACGCCAACCGCCTGAAAGATTTGCTGGAGTCAGTATTTGAAGGCAACCAAGTTGTCGCAACCGAAGCAGTTCACATTATTGAAGATATCACCCAGCCGCGACGAGATAGTACAGTGACCGCTTGGGTAAATGTGATTTACGGCTGTAACGAACGCTGCACTTATTGCGTAGTTCCCAATGTGCGCGGTGTCGAACAATCTCGCACGCCGTCAGCTATCCGGTCTGAAATGGCAGAATTAGGACGGCAAGGTTACAAAGAAATTACTCTACTCGGTCAAAATATTGATGCTTACGGCAGAGATTTACCTGGAGTCACACCAGAAGGTCGGCATCTGCACAACTTTACAGATTTGCTTTATTACGTACATGATGTGCCGGGAATTGAAAGGTTAAGATTTGCTACTAGCCATCCCCGTTATTTTACTGAGAGATTAATTCAGGCTTGTGCTGAGTTACCCAAGGTGTGCGAACACTTCCACATTCCCTTTCAATCTGGGGATAACGAACTTTTAAAGGCGATGGCGCGGGGTTATACCCATGAGAAATATCGCCGGATTATCGATACCATTCGGCGGTATATGCCAGATGCCTCGATTAGTGCCGATGTAATTGTCGGTTTTCCTGGGGAAACAGAAGCACAGTTTGAAAATACCCTGAAACTGGTGGAAGATATTGGCTTTGATATGTTGAATACAGCAGCATATTCGCCGCGTCCGGGGACACCAGCCGCTTTGTGGGACAATCAACTGAGTGAAGAAATTAAAAGCGATCGCCTGCAACGGCTCAATCATCTGGGAAACTTAAAAGTAGCAGAGCGATCGCAACGTTACTTTGGACGCATTGAAGAAGTTTTAGTAGAAGACCAAAATCCTAAAGATCCAACCCAGGTAATGGGACGCACTGGCGGTAATCGTTTGACCTTTTTTAGCGGCAACATCAAAGAACTCAAAGGGCAGTTAGTAAAGGTAAAAATTACCGAAGTTCGACCTTTTAGCTTAACCGGCGAACCAGTTGAAGTGAGGCAAACTGTTTTGCACTAAGAAGTATTTGAAGATTATACCCCTGACTTATGATGAAGTTACCGCAAACGATTCCAGTTCTTCTTTTTGGGGCTAGCTTGGCTGTAATTTCCCCTCAACATTGTGCTGCTTTCACCGTTCAAGAAATAGCTATTCTTGCTCAAGCATCAAGGGATTTGCCAATGGTCAAATCGGCTGGACTGTCCCCCGATATGGATGTGCCTTGGTCGAAAGCCGTAAGAATTGTTGACCCTTTTGAAGGGGAGTTGGTTGGAGTTTTCGACCGCAATTCTTTAGGTGGCTATTTGTACCGTGGGGGTTCAACGCAAGTTATTAGTTTGTGGACACCTTCCAGCATTCGAGTACTCGTAACAGTAAATTCGGGTCAAGCAATGTCTTCTTTCTACACCGCAGGTCGTGTGTATCCCAGACCTGACTATCTTAGATTTGTCACGACTAAAAAAGTCGATAAGCTTTTGCTTAAGGTCAGAGAAAAAGTTTTTCAATTAGACGGTTCAAATGGCACATTTGCTATCAGTCAAGAACTAGCCACTGCTTTGAAAAATGCTCCAGATGAGAATTTAGATATCAGACTAGTCTTGGAAGGAGGTCAAACTGTTGATAGCGAAATTGGTAAAGGGACGGTAAAAGCTTGGCGAAGCATTTATTAAACTATTATGAACCTATCCCACTATTCTAAAAATCCCTACTTCTTTTCGTAAAATGTGCTTGAAAACCTTGATTTTTCGTTTTCAGTTCTCAATTAACTTAAGCTTTGTAGCACAAATATTATTAGTGGGATAGGTTCATATTTTTCAACCAAGTATTTTCTATGTTTAATAAAGGAAAAACCTCTCCGTTCTCATCAAAACTTGACTGATAAAACTTATTTATGGATTTAATAAGAACGAACATTGTTAGAAGTAAGCCTGATTAATTCTTCAACATTGTTTGAGATTGTATTGCAAATAGTATTTAAAGGTAAGTCATTAGGATCAAAGCCAAAAGGTTCTTCAATTTCTGAACCAATTTGTTCAATACTTAATAATGTAAAACTGACAAAAGCCATTACTATCCCAGTCCACCAATTTAAAAAGCTCACAATTTCCAAAGGTAATATAAGACAAAAAATTAATAACAGTTGTCTTAATTTAATAGTATATATCAAAGGCAATGGCGTTTTTAAAATACGTTCGCAACCGCCTAAAATATCTACTAACTCATTTACACAATTATGTAAAGTAGTTAGTTGATAGACATTTAGGCAATTTCGGTCATGCTGATACTGCAAGTAATCTCCTATCCAATAAGCAATTTGTAGTGGAGGATGATCGCTATCTTGGAGGTATAAATATTGTTTTTCAGACATTAATGATGCCAACTGAGTGTCTAAAGGCCCCGATCTAAGATGTAACTTCATTGCAACTGCAAAAGCAGTCACTAACCGAAGCATTGCTTCTTTTTCTAATTTATCTTGTGGTGTCTTCTCTTTAACTATTATCGCAATTCCACGAGTTAAGTTACGCGATGTATTAACTAAAGCTCCCCATAGTTGACGACCTTCCCAAAATCTATCATGGGCTGTATTCGTCCGAAAGACTAATAGTAATGTAAAGCCAATATTAAAGCTTAAAACAGCATTGGTAAGAATATTGCTAGAATCTGAAAATGCTATTGGTAATCCTAAATGAGCTAAAAATGATATGAAAGTACCATATATAGTACAAAAAATTACCCAAGGAAGAATAATAGAGATAATTGACCTTTCAAGGCGAAGAGTTACTTGAAGCCAGTTCAGCTTTTCGCCTTTGTAAAGATGATACTTTTCTCTTAAAGAGTTTTTAGAATTATTTTGAAAATAGTTAGGTTGTTTCATGTTGTTAAGGTTTGAGGATTACATCAATTAGCAAACTAACTTTTTTAGCTAAATATATCTTGCTTAAGGAAGATGTATACACGATGTAGGTTTTCATATAGTCACCGTAATGGAACTATAATAAACATAAATTATAGTAGTTTTAACATTGAAATTTATTTCTGTGAACTATCTTTAGGTAGGGAAATTCAATACTGTCTTCCAATTTTTCACCACAAACCTGATTTTCTGCTTATATTGATTAAAGGTTGTGGTATTT
The DNA here is from genome assembly GCF_034530895.1 of Nostoc sp. DedQUE08. Lineage (NCBI taxonomy): Bacteria > Bacillati > Cyanobacteriota > Cyanophyceae > Nostocales > Nostocaceae > Nostoc > Nostoc sp. DedQUE08. Next base: position 53,816 of record NZ_JAVRCD010000024.1, on the reverse strand, counting down.
CGCTGCTTTATGAGATAATTAGACAAAATTTTCAGCTATTTATAATAAATATTTAATTTTTCTTACCGACAGAGCGATGTCTACGACAGACTACGCCTAAACATCTTGGGTTAATAGCAGTGTAGCGAATGTGTAACTCTTAAGCTATCAAAGGAAATAAACCCAATTAAATTTGATATTAAGCCAGGAAGTTACCCAATTTTAGATGTCCATTTTGAGGAAAACCATTATTGGGTGAAGAGTTATGCAAATCCTTTTTAAAAGGACAAAACTATATGATTACTAGATGATTTAGTTGAAACTTATTTTAATAAAGATTTATCAACAGTATTTACACAACTTGGCATTGAAAGTATCAAAGTTACTGAAATCAATCGGCAAATTCTCAAAAAATTAATCTTCGCTCAATAGTTACTAGAGTCTGTTGGAGGTAAAAGCGATCTTGCTATCAATAAAGCTGATAATATTAAAACTATTAAGGCGCGATCGCATTAGTCAGGCTACATATCAGCAGGCAATCCTAACAGTGCAGATAGAGACAGAGGAATATTTGACGCGATCGAATTATTTCAATCAATTATTGCAGGTCGCAGTACTGTTAATGGTAATAGATGAGTTTAATCTTTAAACTCCCCTCAATCAGATAGTGAGTTAAAAAATTTATAGTTTCTGTCCTGCATAAATCGATCGTACTTCGCCGTTACGTCGGACGACTGCTTCGCCATTACTGACATCTACTAGTGTCCAACCGCTGGAGCCGATACTTTCACCCATATTGATGCGGCGAGTCACGCCATCAATTTTAAACAAAGCGGCAGATTTGTTGCCCAACTCTAGCAATCCCTCTAAGGTATTACTCGGAGCAACTGCGATCGCCGTTGCCGGATATACTTGTTCTTGGGTAATAGTTGGTTCTGACTCTGGTGCCAGTGCAGCACGCAATGGAACTACTGGTAATGCAGGCAGAGGTTTGGGTGTTTGGCGCACGGTAATGGGTGCAGTTTTGGCTGCCACCGGTTTTAGTTCGGCTCGTACAGCCGCAGCTAACATATTGACAGTTACAGGCTTGGCAGCTTGTCGCACTGTATTCAGGGCAGTTTTGACAACATTAGGTTGAGATACCCGTAACGCGCTGGCAACTTGTGGTAAAAGTGTGGGAGTCCCCGGAATGGCTGGAAGGGCGTAGCGCATTGGTGACGGCGCTTGATAAACGGGGACATAGATGCGCTCAACAACGCTTCCAGAACGATTAGGGGCTGGTGGTGTATTATTAGCTAGAAGTGGAAGTGCTGGTAGATTACCAGTTGCTTGCTGGCGACCAAAGGCTATTTGGTTAGTATTTGCCTGACTGGAGAATCCTGGATTGAAAGATTTTTGATTGCTTTTTGCTCCTTGCTTATCTATAACAGCCAGCGATTGGAGCATATAGTCAACTAACTCTGCCTCAATTTCTGTTTTTACGGGCAACCGTGACTGCGATTGCGGCAATAGAAGCGCTGACTCAGGCAATTTGTTATTTAAAAGATATACGACTCCAGACTGCACCAAGTAGATCGTACTAGCGATCGCCACGCCTAAAGTTGTTCCGACAATCAGCAGTTTGCCCAAAACCGAACTAGTTTTTTGACGCTTTCTACTAACTGGTTTAACAGTAGAGGTGTCAAATACAACGGTACTCAATTGCTTGTGCCGATCTTGAGCAACTGACTGTACTCCTTGGTTCAGAGTAATCTGTGGTATCATAACTGTTTGCAGAGGCACGTATTCTGGAGGCGATTGGCGTTGAGCTTGGGCGGAAACTCCAGCAACAGAGTGGCTCGATCTGTTCTGACTACTGTGCCTAACAGTTTGAGAAGGCAGATTACCACTAGCATCCAGAATGTAGTCGATATCGGCAAAGAGTTCATCCATTAAGCCATCAGCATAGTTTTCTATCGACCAAGGCTCGTTGGTGATTAAGTCTTCTGATGGTTCTGGTACTATGAGACGGGTGCTGGCTTCTTGTAACATAGACGTTCTGGGTTGTTGCTTGGACGAGGAAACGCCACTTCTACTGACTTGAAAGTGCTGAGTGCTGAGTGCTGAGTGCTGAGTAAAAATACCAGTTCCCAGTTTCCAGTCCCCAGTCCCTCTTTCATACTTGGTGGTGAAACTTGTTTCATTGAGACTGCCTGAAAATTATGATTATCAGAGGAGGCAGTAGGTTGAGGGCAGTTATTACTGAAGTAAATAAGTATGAATAAAAACTTCAGATTTGGGTAATTACCCTGTTTAAAAAGAAGAATTGTATTGAGATGTATCGGGCGATAAACAAACAGAGGAGCCGCTTTGCCTCCGGTCTTTCGCCAATCCTATGCAGTTGTGCGTGGGTTACTCCTGCGTGGTTGTTGAGCGTAGTCGAAACACTGCCTCCTGAATAATGAAACATCCAATCCCCCATCTAATTGAGATAAGTTGATTGAGTGTTGGTATTAAACTCAACTTGCATCTGGGGATTGTTGATGATGCCACTACTAATCTTTATGTCATCTATCATACCAATCTCTCTCCCTACTACTATACTCAGTCTTTATCAAGCTTGTGTTAAGCTAACGCTGGAAACTCTGACTGGCTCTTGCTTCTACGCAATTCTAGATATAATAATAAGGCGTTAATATCCGCTGGGTTTACACCACCTATACGTGCAGCTTGACCAAGGGTAAGTGGTTTTATGTGAGTCAGCTTTTCCCGTGCCTCTTTAGAAAGAGTATCAATTGTTGTGTAGTCTAAATCCCCAGGTAACTGGCGGTGCGCTTGGCGGGCAATTTGGTCAATTTGATTTTGTTGCCTTGCGAGATAGCCAGAATACTTGATGTCAATTTCTGCGCCTTCTTTCTCGGCCCGGTTGAGGTTGGGGTTTCCCAGTCCGAACCTGTCGAGATCGACGTAATGTAATCCTGGACGCCGCAACAAGTCGTTGAGGGTAATCGAACCTTTAATTGCTTGTTGGGTATCAGATGCGATCGCTATTCCAATTTCATCATGTTCTTTAACTCGTGTGGCTTGCAGTCTTTGTTTTTCTGTGGTGATATTACCCTGTTTTTGGGTAAACATATCCCAGCGGCGATCGTCAATTAAACCAATCTCCCTTCCCAAGGGTGTCAGACGTTGGTCGGCATTGTCAGAACGCAATAGCAATCGGTACTCTGACCTACTTGTAAGCATCCGGTAAGGTTCCCGTAGGTCTTTTGTACACAGGTCATCAACTAGCGTCCCAATGTAACTTTGCTCGCGGGCAAAGACAATCATTTCTTGAGAGCGAACGAATCGAGCGGCATTAATTCCCGCCACCAGCCCTTGAGCAGCAGCTTCTTCATAACCTGTGGTGCCGTTAATTTGCCCAGCACAAAACAGTCCGGCAATCTTTTTGGTCATTAGTGTGGGGTAACACTGAGTTGCTGGTAAATAGTCATATTCCACTGCATAAGCGGGACGCAGCATCACACATTTTTCCAAACCGGGGAGAGTCCGCAACATTTGCAGTTGCAAATTTTCTGGCAACCCTGTAGAAAACCCTTGGATATACAGTTCGGGTATATCCCTTCCTTCTGGTTCAATAAAGATTTGGTGGCTTTCTTTATCGGCAAACCGGACAATCTTATCTTCGATACTGGGACAATAGCGCGGCCCTTTGGCTTCCACCCAACCACCATAAACTGGCGACAGGTGCAAATTTTCTTGAATCAGGCGATGGGTTTCGGCGGTTGTGCGGGTGATGTAGCAAGGCATCTGTTCTCGTTCTATCCACACATCTGGGTCAAAGCTAAACCAGCGCACATCTTCATCTCCTGGCTGGATGAGCATTTTACTATAATCTACCGATCGCTTATCTACCCGCGCCGGAGTTCCAGTTTTAAGTCTGCCGGTTTCAAATCCCAGGCGATTTAGGGTTTGTGTCAATCCTTCAGCCGCAAATTCCCCAGCACGTCCGGCTGGCATTGATTTGTTACCAACCCAAATTTTGCCTCCCAGGAAGGTGCCGGTTGTCAAGATGACTGCTTTACATTGGAACCCGACACCAAAATATGTTTCAACGCCGATGACTTCATCATTAGCGCCCAGCACCAAATCTGTTGCCATACTTTCGCGGATTGTCAAGTTTTCTTGATTCTCAACAACATTTTTCATCACTGCTGCATATTCGCGCTTGTCTGTCTGGGCGCGTAATGCCCAAACAGCAGGCCCCCGTGAAGAGTTGAGGATACGTTTTTGCAAGTAGGTGCGGTCTGCTACTTTACCAATTTCCCCGCCGAGTGCATCTACCTCATGAGTCAACTGAGATTTAGCCGGGCCACCTACTGCTGGGTTACAAGGTTGCCAAGCGATTTTATCCAAGTTGAGCGTCAATAGCAGGGTACGACAACCGAGGCGTGCAGAGGCGAGAGCTGCTTCGCAACCGGAGTGACCTGCACCGACGACTATGACATCAAAAGCGTCTTGGAATTCAACGGAATTGTGCATGGTCATACTTACAGGATCGGCAAGCTTAGAGTTCTTTTCAATTTTAACTGTTCCAGTGGTTTCATGGATGTAACTTTCTGATAAAAAAGTTATCAAACTTACTAGTACTCAATTAAAAGCAAGGTTCCATTTTTTAAGTTTAGTAATAAGTGAAAAATCTCATCTTTTTAAAATTTGTGACAATATTCCGGTTTTTCGTTCGCAGTTATTGTTCAGAGCGTTAACCCAGCACAAATTAATTTACAACTGGTATATATTAGATGTTTTATCGAATTTGAATTTAACGATAGTTCAGTGTCGATAAACTATCTGCGACTTTAATTCATCAATAATCAATATCGCCAAAAAAAGTATTAACTTTATTCTCGATCGCTAATTAATTATTTAGAATGAAACTTACACTCAGAAATCAAAGGAATATTACTAGATTTATTAGAAAGACAAGTTTCATCAGTATCGTTATATTGATGATTTTTGTATTAGTCGCTAGCAATGAGATTACCCACCACAAAGTTGCTATAACTGCTCAACCATTACAAGAATGCTTGATTAATAATTCGTTACCTTGTATAGACACCTCTAAAAATACAAGCTCGCAACCATTTACTCCCGATCCCAAATTAGATGATAAACAGCGTTTTTTATCTGCGATCGCTAGAAAATTACCTACAATTCCTCAGCTTGGTACTTATGAATATACTTTGCTACGAAGCTATGGTGCAGTATTCGTAAATCCCGATATTGGAATTAAACTACCGCCAAAAAATATCTTTGTTAATGAACAAGAAACCCAAGAGTTTCAAGCTACTTTAACAATGGGTCATGTTGATGGCACTAACGACTGTTATTTACAAAAATCGGCGGCTGATGCTTTAAATAAAGCGCGAGTACAACAACAAATTCCGCTAAAATCTGGTTATGGCTCTGGTGATTGCACTCGCACTTTCAACACGAATTTAAGATTTTGGCACAAGTATGCTAACGATCGAGTTTTAGCAAAAGTTCAACAAGGTAAAGAAACAAAAATTCTCGGTTTAGTTGCACCTCCGGGAACTTCACAACATCTCTGGGGATTAGCCATTGATTTACGCGTAGGTAGTAAAGAGCAAAGAAAAGCTCTTAATCAAAATGGTTGGTTTCAAACTGTAGAAAACGATGTTCCACATTGGACTTATGTGGGTTTATCTGAAGATAATTTATCTTTGTATGGTTTTAAAAAACAAGCTATTAGAGGCATTACTTATTGGATTACGCCGCTTTAATTGTTCAATAGCATGAAAACTTGGGAATACTAAACTTAAATGTGTATTGTCAGGGATTTAGCTATGCCAAATGAAGCTGCTAACCAGGAGCAAGACTTTCTAATTGATTTATTGAGAGCAACTTATCAAAATCAGGAAGTATATCCAATTCTGCAACATAACTTAAGTAAACTCAACGAGGATTTAGCTTTAAAGTTGCGAAAATGGGTAAGCGATCGCTTTGCTAAAGAACCTGCCATTGCTATTAATTTAGCTAGAGTCATTATCAAACTGAGTACCATTATTCAAGAGTTTGAACAAGGGAACATTGCTAGTAATTTAGAAATTGCGATCGCAGGTTATGAAACAGTTTTACAAGTGTGTAGCCGTGAAGCTTTTCCCAAAGAATGTGATATCGTTCAACAAGCTTTAGTAATAGCTTATCAGCAACGCCAGTATATTCTCTCCAGAACCATTGGGGAACTTCGGGAGCAGACTGTCCAAACCCAGAGTCAGATTAATACATTAACTGAGCAGTTACAAGAAGAATTACAACAAGCAAAATTACAAGTTAATGACTTAACAACAACAATTACGGAGTTAAAACAGGAAACGAGTAGTTCAGAGTCAGCGCCAGAAATAACATCTTTAATTGCTGAGTTAAAAGAGTTAAAGCAGCGTCAGATTCGTGTAGAGCAGTTTACTTCCACGGCTCATACTTCACCTAATATTGGGCAGTTCAATACAGCTATTTTTTATGATATTGAAAATTTAACAATGGGTAGAAGCAACCCTAATCTAAATTTTTCTCTGAAACAAATTCAAACAAATCTAGAAAATACTAACTTAGTTAATAAAATTGCTATCCAATGTGCTTATGCCGACTGGAGTGATTCTCGATTAAGACTACTCAAGAATGAAATTCAAGAACTTGGTATCGAAGCAATTCAAATTTTTGATTACAGCCATAAACGGAATGCAGCAGATATGCAACTAGCCATTGATGTTATGGAATTAGCCCAGAGTCGTCCTACGTTGCAAGTTTTCGTTATTGTATCAGGCGATGGTGCATTTGCCGCTTTAGCTAAAAAGCTCCATGAGTATGGAAAAACTGTAATTGGATGTGCTTACGAAGGACAAATTAATCGTATTCTCAAGTCTGTTTGCGATCGCTTTATACCTATACCTGCTCCCCAGGTAAAAATAGAGGATATTCCAACTAATGAAGTAATTAGCGAGAGTTCATTAAATGATGATGATATTTTAGTAGTAACGAAGAAAGCTTTAGAGGAATTGAAGCAGAATATTGAGCAATTAAGTCAGTTGAAACAAGGTGGTATTCCTATATCTCAAATTCACAAAATATTGAGAGAGAAAATTCCAGCCTTTGACCAAAAAAGAGAAAAGCATGTTGAAAAACTGACAACTTTTTTGAAAAAAATTATTGAAGGAACAAATATTTGTTTATCGATTGAGAACAATAAATTAATTTTGAGAGAAACGTTAACTATAGGCTCTAATGGCTCATCAAATAAAACTTTGAATAGTGATAGCTCTTATTTAATGACTAAAGTGCTTACTACAAACTCAGTTAATCAGTCATAATCCCGCTTGGCACTTTTTTATCCTTAGCTCCGTTCTTCAACTCTTGCAAAAGTACTTTTTACAAGAGTTGAAGAAAGAGTATGCTATTGACGACTGTTATTCATTAACAATCGTAAAGCCTTCATAATCAACGACTCCGCTCACAGCATTTGGTAAATTAACGTTACCAAGTAAGGTGGCGGTTGCAAAGCCAGCGCCATTAGTACCTGTGGCACTACCTAAACCTAGACCTGATGCAGCAAGTTCATCTTGGTAGCCTGTGATCTCATAGACAGCGCCAGTTTCCAGCCAACCCAGCAATCTTTGAGAACCGAAGTTAGTAAATGACAACCCAGAATCTGCGTTGACATTCAGAGCTTGTCCTGAAGGAGTTCTTAGAGTAATCGGTGCAGATAGTTCACCAGTGAGTAGATCGACTTTGTAAAGCTGGTTTCCATCTCCATCATTAGTCCTGAAATCGCTAGCAAGAGCGCGAGTTCTACCAGGATTGAGATTGTCGATAGCTAATCCATCGGCAAATTTTCCAGGATTGGTAGGTTGAGTTCCTTGTCTTTGTGCAGTAGTAGTAGGTGCGCCAAAGCCGTCTACAAGGCTAACAGTTCCAGGGGTAGCTGTAGTAATTTTATAAAGAGAGCTTCCTACTGGCCCATTTGCGGGATTCGGATTCCCTGAAATGTTGTACAGAACAATTGGTTGAGCAGCTACTGAATAGTCACGTCCAAAGTCAGCACCTGACTCAAATCCAAAACGACGTAGGTCAGATGGTGTACGGGTTGCTGAGGTCGTGGCTGGAGCAAAAGGCTGATCTACATTATTAACGACAGTAACAGTTGGATCGATTGGTGTTGTAGCACCAGTAACGCGTGCTTCGTTAACCGCACCTACCCTTCCGGTACGAGGGTTAGTTCCCAAACCTTCTAAATCGGCGGTAGTAGCAGTAGCTGGAAGATTGACTGTACCTACTCTTGTAGGAGTAATAGAACCTCCAGGCCCAGAAGGGATCGAAAAGCGGTAAACGTCAAGCTGCTTGCCATTACTAGCGTTGCCGTCGCGGTCTTCTCCAATGGTATAGCCGTAAAGAGCCATGAGAATTTTCCCCTTATTCAAACTGTAAAACGTTTGGGAACACTCCAAATATGCAAACTGCTATCTGACTAAAAGCCAGTACGATACAAACAAAGCTAACTTTCCCAGGCTGAAAATTTAGATTAGTCTGCGTTATCTTACTTTGCTTATATAGCCGAGAAGTTTGCAAAACTGAAATAATACTAAATTTTTGACTGTAAACAGGTTAGGACAACTTAACTCAAGATTGTTGTAATTACTATTTGCTCAATCTGTAAAAGTAGGAAGTGTGAGAACTTTATGTCGGAGGTATAAATCTCAAAACTACATTTATTTACACACACTTACACACATTTTTTTGGAACACATTATTTCCAAATTTAATTACAATTAATCAAAAGTTAAGTATCTTTAATTTGCGATTTAAAGTCAAAAACTTAGGTTATAACCTTTATTTGAAGTTCTCTTAGTAACAGTATATTTGACTAATGTTAAGAAAATTTTTTCTAATCATTAAGGTTTAATAGCACCTTGGTTAAGATTTAGTAGTTGCTGAGTAGTTTCACTCGACAATCTGCTTTTTAGATGGGAGCATCTCAAATGCGCAAGTTTATTTTTATACGGAATTTTGGCTGAGAACAATAATAAATAATAGTTTAAAGGCAATACAAAAAATAAAGTTTCATGTTTTACCTTTTCCCTTTATCCTGATTATTCCAAAAACCTCATATTTTTTTGCCAGAACTAAATCAAACTTTTGCTAAAGCGCGAACGCATAGCATAAAGCCGGAGACGTTTCCACTACTCCGGACTTTTCTTCATATATTGCAACCTAGATACAATTCAATTGCTGCTCTAGTTTCAGTTACCCTGAAAGTGGATTTATTATTATTTCACTTCGCTGGGTTCAAATTTAGTTACCTTACCTTTCTTAATCGCTACAATCACATCGTAATGCGAACAGTAAGCGAATGTGACATCATTAGCTTTGTTATAAAGGTTAACTACATGACCTGCACCACCTACCTGGATACCGATTGGTTCCAAGTCACCAAAAAAGAAACGACGTAGTTGATCGCCACTACCAATTTGACCCTTACTTTTAGTAAGCAAATCTAATTTTTGTGCTACAGACATTTCTTCGGCTGCTGATGCTTGCACTAATGACGGATCGATCGCCTTTAATGGTACGTCCCAAACTGTGAAAAAACCAACCAAGGCTACACTTGTAAGTAAGGGTGCGAGTTTCATTTATTACTTCTCTTCTTTGTTTTATCCTGAACATCCCAAGCATCTCAGGTGGCAGTGAGAGCTTATTGAAACTAAGCCACTATTTTCATGAATTTATCCTTTGAGAAAATTTAGTCAATTCTCAGCATTTTCTCAGCTAATCATGGCTGCTCAAAGTCACAGGAGAATTTAAGTATTTTCTCAACAAAACCTCATTTTGAAGTGCGTAAGGATAACTTAATATGATGAGCAATGCTTTCATTGCAGTGATGTTATTGTGACTAGAGCCAAAAGACTACATCGCCAAATCCATAGAATTTCGGGACAAACATATCTCTGGCTAGCAATGCTAATTTTTGGAGCATCTAGTGCTGTTACTCGGAAGCTAACAGAAATTGGCGTTCAACATTTGATCGGCAACCGCAATCCGATTTCTTTATGTAATGTTTTATTCGTGGGAAACCTTTGCGCTTTGATACTTCTGATCCTAATCTATGGGCGGCAGTGGAACAAAGCTAATTTGAAACAACTCTCAAGGAAAGATTGGGTCAGTCTAACAGCAGTAGCTATTTTATCAGGAGCGTTAGCCCCTGGCTTAATTTTCCAGGCATTGGCACTCACAGGGGTGAACAATGTCATCTTGGTGGGACGTTTGGAACCGCCTCTAACTTTGGCTTTATCAGTCTGGTTATTGAAAGAACGAGTAAATATTTGGGAATTTATTGGTGCGATCGCAGCTTTTGTTGGCGTTATCCTAACTATTATCCTTCAACCTCCAACAGAAACCATGATAAACATGGGAGGTTTCAGTTTAGGTATAGGGGAACTTTTAGCCGCAGCTGCATCTGTGGCCATAGCCGCTTCTACGATTATTAGCAAGAAACACCTTTCGCAGATTCCTTTGGGAATCTATAGCATCTTTCGGACTGCACTAGGAACTGTAATCTTTTTCTTTATTGCTTTAGTCCTCTATGGCAAGGATCATTTCGCTGATGTTCTCTCACCATTCTTGTGGCAGTGGATGTTTCTCTATGGCGGGTTGATTGTGGTGGTAGGCCAGTCTTTTTGGGTTAAAGGCTTGAAAACTTCCACTGTATCTACAGCTTCCTTAATTAGCTCATTTGGCCCAATCGTAGGAATTATAGCAGCCTATTTAATTTTGGGTGAAGTCCCTACCCGACCTCAATATATTGGCGGTAGCTTGATTTTAGGAGGTATATTCTTGAGCCAAGTTGGCACTAGGCGTCAGACTGCTAGCGGCAAGGTAAATTCTACTCCAGCAAAGCAACAGGTAGAAACTGGTATGGGATTCAAAGGGATTTGAAGGATGAAAATTCTAGATCGCTAAAGACGTGATTTATCGCCGTCAAGACAAAAGACTGAATATTGTCTTGACGGCGATTCATCGCGTCTGAATATTGTAGAGACGGCGCATCGCGTCTCTTACCTTAACCGAACAGTATTGCAAGTAAACCACCCATCCCAAATAAATGAAACTCTGGCGGTATATAAATTACAAATTACAAATACAAATTACGAATTCTGCACAGAGGTACTAGTATGTCAAAATAAAAATACCCGATACATCAAGGTGAGCGATCGCTCCCAAAGCTAGATTAAAGGATTGACCTGAGCAATGGCAGACCCAACCAATCACAATCAAGCGGGAGAAGTAGCTCCCAGCACTGTTGACAAGCAAGCTCCCAGTGTAGCTGAAGAACACGCTCCTAGTACAGATTCACCCGAAGCCACAGATATTCCTACTGCCAACGCGCCAGATCCTAAAGCCGCAAACCCCGAAGATAATCCCAATGCTGCCAAACCAGCTGCTGCATCGCCCAAGCGAGAAAAACCCGCCGCCGCAGCTAAAGCCGCAAAAGCAGAAAAACCCGCCGACGACGACGCAACAGAAGAAAAACCCGCCGCTAAAGCCCCTAAAAAGGAAAAAGCCCCAGCTGTTGAAAATAAGCCATTTGTAGAGTTCATTGAGCAAGACTACTTGCCAGCTTTACAAAAAGCGATCGCTCAAAAAGGTGTGAAAGATTTACAGGTGTCTTTTGCCAAGCAGAAGATGCCAATCACTGGCTTTGAATCCGCCGAAGAATGCTGGCAAATTATTGGCAGTTGGTCAGAAATCGGTAAGCGTCAGTTTAACCTGTACTTCCCCGATGAAGATATTCAAGGCAAAAAAGGATTTTCTTGTAATGAAGGCAAAAAACCTAGCACTCTTGAGTCATTCTTAATCGATGAGCGCAAAATTACCCTCGATTTGTTGGTATATGGCTTAGTTCAGCGCTTGGACGGTCAAAAGTGGTTAGGTAGAAATTAGTCATTGGTCATTGGTCATTAGTTGTTGGTCATTGGTCATTGGTCATTGGTTTTTAACAAATGACAAATAACAAAGGACAAATGACAAATGACAAATGACTAATAACAATTAAAGCTCGTGGAAATGGTAGGTAACGGCTCCAGTATTGGGGTCGTTATCAATTTTTACATAACCTGATTTGTACATCTCTTTGAGAGTAGCTTCCACTTCAGCAAAGCTGGCTCCTGTAAACTTTACGCCTTGAGTGACAGTTAAAATACCACCTTTGTTTTCCGCCGCTTCAATCAGTTTCATCATGAGTTGGTTGCCTGTTGGTTGGTGGACTTGAGAAGCAACTACTACTTGATTCAACGGCACACCAAAGGGAGATACACCCGCTTTTAATCTCAAGTTATGTTCGTATTCGTCAACTATGTTGGGGATAAAGAACAAATCCACGAACTGCCCTATACCAAACACACCACCAGTCAACAGCCATAACAAACCAGTTCCGATCTTGCCATTGTAGAAACGCTGCAATCCTCCTACCCCAATAAATCCGACTGCACACAAGATATAAGAGACAAGAAGTCGGTCTTTATGCTGCTGATTGTTTTCAAGATTCATCTTGTTTTCAACCCTTTGGATTTACTCTATTGTTTAAGATGGTTTTTCGGACTGTTTTTTATACCAAGTGCTAATAGCTAGACTTACATCTTGCACCAGTTGCTTTCTAACAATTTTCATCATAGACACTGCTATTCTGATTTGAAGTTGTGGGCATTGTCTAATCTAGAATTATTGAACAAGGTGCAAAAAATAACTAAAGTACTTAGATTTTTCAGTAATTATACTACTCATGAATTGTTAATTTTAAGCTATCTAATGTATTAATAGAACCCCATAAATTTATTGTAGTAACAACCAGAGAAAATTACTGAGATAGTAGTGCTTTGAAAATCAAGAGGTAAGTGCTACTCCACTTCAACGAGATAATGCTGCTTGCTGAAGTATATTTATTTGACTACCAATCCGCGATTTTTGATTCCGCAAATATGGAATGATTGTTGCAACTCTTAATGTTTTGCTTAGAAATTTCTCACCCGCACCTTGGTAGACTGAACTTTATACAATTGGATTATTGTGGGCTGTTACGGTTTGCCAGAGGATTTCTGGTGAGGCAGTCCGGTCTTCTCCCAAAGGGAGAGGCTAGCGCCAACGGGGTTTCCCCATGAGGAACTGCCGTTACCGTGGCGGTAGAGACGTAGGAACGTCACCCGAAAGGTCTACTTAAGATAATAAAGACGAAAGAGAAATCAAGACATGGTAGATTCCCTCAAAAAACCAGGCTTTGAAGAAATCCGGCCAGGGATTAAAGTCCCGGCAAAAGAAACCCTGTTAACACCTCGGTTTTATACTACCGATTTTGATGAAATGGCCCGGATGGATATCTCCGTCAATGAAGACGAGTTACAAGCCATTCTCGAAGAGTTCCGCACTGACTACAACCGCCACCACTTTGTTCGGGATGCCGAGTTTGAACAATCCTGGGATCATATTGACGGGGAAACTCGCAAGTTGTTCGTTGAATTTCTAGAACGTTCTTGTACGGCAGAGTTTTCTGGCTTTTTGCTGTATAAAGAACTTGGTCGTCGCTTGAAAGGAAAAAGCCCTGTTTTGGCAGAGTGTTTTAACCTGATGTCACGGGATGAAGCGCGTCACGCTGGCTTTTTGAACAAAGCTTTGTCGGACTTTAATCTGTCCCTAGATTTAGGGTTTTTGACTAAGAGTCGCAGTTATACCTTCTTTAAACCGAAATTCATCTTCTACGCTACTTATCTTTCTGAGAAGATCGGTTATTGGCGCTACATCACCATTTATCGCCATTTAGAAGCACATCCTGAAGATCGGGTTTATCCAATCTTCCGGTTTTTTGAAAACTGGTGTCAAGATGAAAACCGTCACGGTGATTTCTTTGATGCGGTGATGAAATCTCAGCCGCAAATGTTGAATGATTGGAAAGCACGGCTGTGGAGTCGGTTCTTCCTGTTGTCGGTATTTGCGACAATGTATCTCAATGACATCCAACGTAAGGACTTTTATGCCACCCTGGGATTGGATGCACGAGAATACGATATCCATGTAATTAAGAAGACCAACGAAAACGCAGGTAGGGTATTCCCACTGATGCTGGATGTAGAGAATCCAGAGTTTTACGATCGCTTGGATGTTTGTATAAGCAATAATGAGAAGTTGGGTGCGATCGCTAACTCCAGCACTCCCAAATTCCTGCAATTCTTCCAAAAACTGCCGCTTTACATCTCCAACGGCTGGCAGTTATTGCGGCTGTACCTGATGAAACCGATTGATACTGTTTCTGCTCAAGGGGCAGTTCGTTAATTTATAAAAGGTTTGTGAAAACTTTGGTGGTTCTGCTGGTTGCAGAGCCACTTTTTTTGTCGTTGCTAGCGAATACAAGTTAACTTGCTGTTGTTGCTTTGTTTCCATTCTGGTTGCCATTTTTGCTGCCGTTGCCGTTCACACCAGCAATAAATGACGGTTGCTCTAAATTAGAAACTGGTGACTCCCCTCGCAGTCCCTTGCGGCGCTGGTTTTTCGGAACACCTCCTGCCATACCGTACTCCACACTACTTTTACCATACTGAGTAGCAACTCCTAAGAGCATATGCTCTGCCATATCTGCCAACTCGCGCTCTGTTTGGAGCATTTCATGGTACAACTTATCCAGGTTGGAAAGAGCAGTGTTGTATAAATTTTCTCTAGTTCGCATCGTCTCAATTAGGGTTGAGAAGGACGGTAGGGTAAGTCCATTGCCTAGATTTAAATTCGGATCGATTGAGTTGATGCTAGCAGCACGACGCACTGCTTTTTCTAACACCTGAGAGGTTCTTTTTCTCCGAGCCATGATATGAACCTTGTAATACAGTACGGTTAATATTCTTTACTTTAAAAAACTTCCGTATCGATCGGCTTGAGAGAACTCCGGCAATTCTCTAATGCTTTTTGTTACATAGCGATGTCGTAATCAATGCGCGATATACCGAAATGAGAAAGCAATCAAGCTTTTGAGAAAGCAATATGTCTTTTTGCTTGCTAAATCTACCGAAATGAGAAAGCAATCAAGCATTTTGAGAAAGCAATATGTCTTTTTGCTTGCTGAATCTACCGAAATGAATGCGCGATATACCGAAATGAGAAAGCAATCAAGCATTTTGAGAAAGCAATATGCCTTTTTGCTTGCTGAATCTACTGAAATGAGAAAGCAATATGCCTTTTTGCTTATTGAAATCGACTCGATCGGATATTCAAAATTTGACCAGTTGAAGTAAGATATTTCACAAATAAAGGCAGGGGGCGGTGTTTCGACTACGCTCAACAACCAGGCAGGAGGCAGAAGTCAAAACTTTACTTCTGAGTCATTGCCCAATCAAAAAAAGAATTGTATCAAGACGCATAGCGCGAGAGACAAAGTGTCATTGCCACAATCCCATGTTGTAAATGTGGGTTCCTTCTGCCTCCTACCTCCTGAAGTGAAACCGTAGATGCAACTTTCACTTCACACGGTTACTCATATTTTGCTGCTTTGAAATGGAAATCTTTGCTTTTTCTTCTCTGCCAGACGCGCAATGGGCAGACCAAAGTATTGCTGACTCAATGAATTTTACTTTTTACTCAGCAATATTTTGGTGAGAAAGGTTTTCGTGAGTTTTTACGGATATAACAGAAGCCGACATTAGGATACACTGGCATTTGAATACACTGGAAGTTCATCAGCGACTTAGTTTGTCGCTTCTGGTGACTTCCTTCCTAGTATCCTATTGCTTTTGGCTGTATGAAACTTACTCCAATCTACGGTAAGTCTCCCTGAAGAAGGTTTTTAGCATCTAAACGACTGCCACTGTTTTGAGGCTATAGCCTTAGAATATTTACAAGCTTTACTTACGAATTAGCTCTCTCTAGATAAAAGTACCATTTTTACTGTGTAAGCTGACATTCTACCTGTTTCATCCAGATTTGTGTAGCTTATTAACAAATCAACGGATTCATTAATATTTAGCCTGCTTTACTATTTAGTTTCTTAGCCCGACCTATTAGACAGCTAGAGTGTTCATTTCACTTTGTTCAATAGCTTTTAGCCCTTATCGCTCCCATGCTGACCCATCACCGCAAGCCCGTGTGCTTATCACTTATTTCCACTGACCTACCGATCTGGTCTGTTGTCGAAACTGCCGCAACATTGTATCAAAAGGATACCGATCGGTTTCATTTACTGATGACCGCACCGCCTTTAATTAGCTGCGAAGTAGAGAGTGTCATAAGTCCAGAAGACACACTTCCTCAAAGCAAGAGCAAAGCTTACGCCCCTAACAGTCCCAGAATTTTGTGGCTGGAGATTTCCCCTTACCGAGTCATCATGACTATGCAAGGTAACGCTCAAGTGAGTTATCGTCACTTTTGGGAACAAGGTGTTTATGGCATTAGTCGCTATTGGTTGCCAACTGAGTCATTGCAACCTAACGATCCGATTCGTTTACGAAATTTTACTCGTAGCCTAACTCTCAACGGACATCCTTTGCCAGAAAATTTGCGGCTGGAATATGAATTGTGGGCAGAAAAAGTCCAATTAGGATACTACATATTAAATTTAGAAATTAAACATTAATAGGTGTGGGCACTAGGGAGTAGGGAGTAGGGAAAAGTTTTTACAATGCCCAATCCCCAATCCCCAATCCCCAATGCCCCATGCCCAATCCCCAATCCCCAATCCCCAATCCCTCTTAACCAAAATAACTGGGTTGGTTTCCTGGTTTCCATTTAATATTGCAACCAACACTCGGCTTTTGCTCGCTCGTAACAGGTTTACCCGCTAGCACTGCTTCAATGGCTGCGCGTAAATCTGCACCTGTTACAGGTTTACCATTACTGGGGCGGCTATCATCTAATTGTCCCCGATACACAAGTTGGCGTTGCTCATCAAATACAAAAAAATCTGGCGTGCAAGCTGCTGTGTAAGCTTTCGCCGTTTCCTGACTCTCGTCGTAGCATAAGGTAAAATTAAACCCTTGTTCTGTTGCAAATGCTTGTAACGACTCTGGCGCATCATCTGGGTAATTCTTTGCATCGTTAGCACTAATAGCAACGATCGCTAAATCACTTGTAAAATAATCTCTGCCTAACTGCACTAATTGTTGTTGGACGTGTTTTACAAACGGGCAATGCCGACAAATAAACATTACCAACAATGCTTTTTTATCTGCAAAGGTAGAAAGTGAAGTTGCCTTTCCAGATACTACTTCCGGTAGATTAAAATCTGGCGCTTTAGTGCCTAGCGGCAACATAGTTGAAGTAACTAAAGCCATAGTTCACCCAATATTTTTACGCTGATAATTAACGGTTTTTGTTATCAGTATATTTTCAATCTAGCACTAAGTTTTCCATAAAATAAGAGACGGTAAATTTACCGTCTCTTGCATTTTTTGAGAGTTATGTTAAATAAATTAGTTTTTACAGACTTGCCAAAACACCAACAATACCGTGTCCTGTGAATACTTCTAATGCTATCAGAGAGACAAAACCAATCATTGCTAAACGACCGTTGAGCATTTCTGCATAAGGAGTGAAACCAGTGCGATCGCCTTGTTCATCTATATATACTTTTGGCTCGATCGCAAAGTTGTTCAGTTTGCCTTGGTCGTCAATTATAGCAGTGCTTGTACGCATGGGTTTTTCCCTGTCTTCTGTTTATGTAAATAACTGTAACAAAGTTATTAACATTTGTAAAGTATCTTCATCTAATCGAGTAGAAGTCCAAGCCAGAGAAGAGATATGATGATGAATCGAGTTCAAAGCCATGTCTAAGTACTCTATCTAAGCAATCCCAGTCACCAATCCATTCCCCAACAGCTAATGCATCGATTTCGAGTAGAAGTTATTGCCAAAACACCAAACCCGCAGCAGGTGATTTATGCTGCAATGCACCAGGATTATACTGATGGGTTTGTGTTTGATGAGCGCGACTCCTGGCCCTCGGAGTCACAAAGCGGCGAAGTAATTGTTAAGCGTCTTTTAGCAGGAGAGAGGGGACATTATGGGCCTTTAGAGCATCCCCAGATTGTTTTCAACTGTGGCTACTTTCCCCACAGTGTGATGCAGCAGGCGCGGACTCATCGCGTTTCTGTATCATTTGATGTACAATCTTTTAGGTACACAGGCAACCAATTTATTGACGTAGTAGAAGGCAAGAAAGACATAGAAGATGTTTTTTATCTACGACCCGTTGGTTATTACACTGATAGACAAGGTAAAAAGTATCACTATTCGCCAGAACAACGAACAGCAGATTTAGAGTGGTGTAAAGACGCAGCTAAACGATATAAAGCTGATTTTGAAGCGGGAATGTCTGAAGAACACGCTAGAGGCAAAGTGCCTTTTGATTATCGCCAGCATTTTGTAGTTAGTTTTAATTTAAGGTCTTTCTTGCATTTTTGTGACCTGAGAAATAAGAAAGATGCTCAACTAGAAATTCAAAAGTTGTGTGAAATGATGTGGCCTCATTTTGAAGATTGGGCACCTGCGATCGCACAATGGTATGAAAAACAGCGTCTAGGTAAAGCCAGGTTAGCACCTTAGATAATGGCTGAAAGTTGACACAATTTATTTTTTGATGAACAAAGCTGTCGATATTAGCACTAAAAAATTAATCAGCCTTGCACCAAATAATTGGGCAAAATGGGTAACAGGAATTCCCGACATTGTTACAGGCGAAATCTTAAATACAGAATTCCAATGGATTAGCCGACAAAGCGATGTTGTAATTCCGGCTGAAAGTCCCCAATACGGGAAATTTCTCATCCTCAATGAGTTACAATTACGCCACACATCAGAAATGCCGCGTCGGATGCGTGCTTATGCGGCTCTTGCGGAAGAGAAATATAAACTACAAACCTACCCTGTACTGATTAACATTCTCAAAATCAGCAACAGTGAAATACCTACAAGCTTTGCATCAAATTTTATCGGGTTAAGAGCAATTCAAGATTACCGTGTAATCAACCTTTGGGAAGTTGATGTAAATATTGCTTTTGAGACACCGTTACCGTCGTTGCTTCCCTTTGTACCAATTCTCAAAGGCGGAGAAAACGAGTCTACAATTAGGGAAGCATTGCGAATGTTGCGTGCTGACGAGCAATTAAATCAACTTGAGACAGTTCTGGCATTTTTTGCAACCTTTGTATTAGAAAGTACTTTAGTTCAGGAAATCATGAGGTGGGATATGACAGTCTTAAGAGAGTCACCTTGGTATCAAGAAATTTTACGTGAGGGACTAGCACGAGGACAAGCAGAAGGAGAAGCCAGAGGAGAAGCAAGAGGAGAAGCAAGAGGAGAAGCAAGAGGAGAAGTACGTGGAATAATCTCTAGCATCGAAACAAGTTTAGAGGCGAAATTTGGCAGCGATGGTTTGGAGTTGATGTCGCAGATTTCGCAAATTTCTGACTTAGGGCAATTGAAAGAGATTTTACGCAGAATTGTTGTAGCAAATACAATTCAAGAGTTACGGAATGTTTTGTAGGATAAAGCAAGCGATCGCACCAACTCCTGCCTGAGAGCTAGAATTATGATGAAAGTTTAAACTATAAAATTTTCGAGTTATTACACTTAAAATTTTCATGAATGTCTGCAAGAGATATTTTCCATAATTTAGTTAGATTGGCTTTGCAAAAAGATGGCTGGACAATTACACACGATTCACTGTCTATTGATTTAGCAGATGGACAATTGCAAATTGATCTGGGTGCAGAACGGTTAATCGCCGCCCAAAAACAAGACGAAAGAATTGCTGTAGAAATCAAGAGTTTTGTTGCTCCTTCTGCAATTTCCGAATTTCATACAGCTTTAGGACAATGTTTAAATTATCGACTAAAAGAACCAGAGCGAGTTCTCTATTTAGCAGTTCCGCTAGCAACTTATGAAAATTTTTTCTCACGGCAATTGCCACAACTGAGTATTCATGAATATCAATTGAAATTGCTAGTATTTGACCCGGAAAATGAGGTAATTGTACAATGGATAAACTAGCAAAGTATAGACAAATCATCCAGCAAGTTTTGACAATTCATGCTCAGATTAAACCTGCCTATGGTGAAATCGAACGACAAACTATTTTTGATGTGCAACAAAATCATTATCAAGTTGTGAATACGGGGTGGGAAAATCGTCGTCGAGTTTATGGCTGTTTAATTCATCTAGATATTCGAGATGGTAAGATTTGGATTCAGTATGATGGGACTGAGATTGGCGTGGCTAATGAATTAATAGAGTATGGTATTCCTAAGCAAGATATAGTGCTGGCTTATCAGCCTCCTTATATGCGAAAGCTGACAGAATTTGCAGTGGGATAAAGCAAGCGATCGCACTTTGATTTTTGGGTATGATTTAGAGCGATCGCACAATAGTAAGCAAAACAGGATCTAAGTAAGGCAAGATTAGTTCCTTGTTACTTAAACTTTAGCTAGAGTTACAATCTCTAACTGATCTTGATATTTACCCTGTCTAGCTTCATAACTAATAGCGCAGGGTTCGCCTTCTAAAAATAGCAATTGCACCACTCCTTCATGAGCGTAAATGCGACAGTCAGCGCTGGAAGAGTTGGAAAATTCTAAAGTTAAATGACCTCGCCATGCAGCTTCAGCAGGCGTTAGGTTCGCTATTATGCCACAACGTGCATACGTAGATTTTCCAATACAAATTACAGTAATATTCTCAGGAACCTCCAGTTTTTCTAGAGCAACCCCAAGTCCATAGGAATGAGCAGGTAAAATAAAATAACTGCCATTAGCATCGGTATGCAGTGCTGTTGGCTCCAGATTTTGAGGATTAAAGTTTTTGGGATCGACTACAGTTCCGGGAATGTGACGAAAAATACGGAACTCGGCCGAAGAAAGGCGTATATCGTAGCCATAAGAAGATAAACCGTAGCTGATTACATGTTTAACTACTACTGATTCATCTTTTTGCACTTTTCGGATTAAACTTGGCTCAAAGGGGGAAATTAGACCCTGTTGAGCCATTTCAGTAATCCAGATATCGTTTTTAATCACAACTTCACAGCTAATTCAAACGGAATTACTAGGATATCCTGAATTGAGTATTTTGTTTAAGGTCGATAACTCTGACGGATTTCTGTAATTTGATCTGCCACATCGAGAAGGGATTTCGGCATCTCTGGCCCTGTGAGAATAATATCGACGTGGGGAGGGCGTTTTGCCAAAAACGCTAAAACTTCTGTTTCAGAAATTAAACCAAAGTTAATCGCTAAACTTAACTCATCTAACACCACGAGAGAATACTTACTCTCACACACAACTTGTTGTGTATACTGCCACAGCTTTTGTAAGGCTTGATTTTCTGTATCGTCTAAATGTGGTGTATCGATACAACGAGGCAAATCACACCGAATCCAATCTAAATTTTGTCCTAATTGTATAGGTCGATCTTGTCCTTGGCGGATACCTCCTTTGAGAAACTGCACTATTAATACTGGCGTTCCTTGTCCAGCTATTCTCAGTGATTGAGCCATCACGCTCGTAAAAAAGTTGCGATGAGAGCTAGTGAAAACTTGCACTAGTCCTTCTACTGGATATGGTAAGGTAAGGGGTGAATTTATACTTGGAGTTTCTAGCTGGGCAACCATAGGGTAAAGTTCAAAAAATTACAATAAATTAAATGTTTGTGCTGGCGGTACTTATTACAACTCTGCCTGTATAATCTATCTGTTTTTCACAGGTATGGTGAATTTGGCAAATTGCATTCTTAGTCAAACACTACGTTTGTATTGAAGTCAAGAGTTATTTTGATTTAAATTTTCGTTTTTTCTCGGAAATGAGTTGTAAAAATGAAAACATAAAATTTTTAGTTCCAATTATTTAAAAAAGCTAGGCACAACGCCTAAAAATCGCTAAATGTTAAATTTGTCGGTTGTTTGGGCAAAACAGACTTAGCTAGTAGGGAATTTGACAGGATGAGGAGTAAATCGTTGTGAGATTGGTGATTCTGGGAGGTTCAGGATCGGGGAAAAGCACTCAAGCACAGAGGCTTTGCAGATACTTTGATATTCCTCTGATTTCCACAGGTGAGATTTTACGAGAAGCAATATCTGGCAATCAGCCCCTGCCGGAATTTCGATGGTTGGAAGCCGATCCCCGGACTTCTCTTTCGGTTTACGCTAGCTTGAGCGAACTTGGCTACCACGCACGGCCCTACATGCAAAAAGGGGAGTTAGTTCCAGACGAAACGATCGTTGAATTGATCCGAATTCGCCTCAGACAACCGGATATTAATTGCGATTGGGTGTTAGAAGGCTATCCCCGTACTGCCTTCCAAGCTGAAGAATTAGATTTTTTATTGGATGATTTAGGGCAAAAGCTAGATTGGGCAATTTATCTCCAAGTCCCGGAAGCAGTTATGGTTAGTCGATCCTTGGGGCGATCGCTACCAGATGACCAACCAGAAATCGTGCAGCGCCGTGTAGAATTATTCTACGATCGCACCATTCCCATCCTAGAATATTACGACCGTCGTCGTTGCCTGTTGACCATCAACGGCGACCAGTCACCAGAGATGGTACAGCAAAATATTTTAACTCTGCTTTCAGTTCCTTAGAAGAGGAAGGGGGCAGGGGGCAGGCAGGGGAGCAGGGGAAGCAAGGGGACAAGGGGACAAGGGGACAAGGGGACAAGGTGACAAAAGTTTAGAACTTACAACAAGTCTTTCCCCTTGTCCCCAATTCTCCTTGTCTCCAAGTCCTCTTTCCAATGCCCAATGACACTAAGGTAATCTTAAGGCAGTATTGTAAAACTTGAGGCAACTCCAATGGCTTGGCAGCGTCCTGACGGTCGTCTTGCTTACGAACTACGTCCGATTAGCTTTCACCCCAGTTTCACCCGCTTTGCCCCCGGTTCTGTTCTCGCAAGATGCGGTGATACTCAGGTACTTTGTACCGTTAGCGTTAATAAGGGAGTTCCGAAGTTTCTTGAAGGAACTGGTAAAGGCTGGTTAACTGCTGAGTACCGAATGTTACCATCTGCTACCCAAAAACGCCAAGAAAGGGAATTATTGAAATTATCTGGACGGACGCAAGAAATTCAACGTTTAATTGGACGTAGCTTACGCGCAGCAGTAGATTTTGAGGCACTGGGAGAACGCACGCTAACTGTAGATGCTGATGTGTTGCAAGCAGATGCCGGAACTCGAACAACAGCTATTACAGGCTCGTTTGTGGCGTTGGCTCATGCAATTTCTAAATTGTTGCAAGAAGGCGTGTTGGAGCGATCGCCTTTGTGTGGACAGGTAGCGGCAGTTTCCGTAGGATTACTGGATAAAGAGCCATTTTTGGATCTAAATTATATCGAAGATGTGGCTGCAACAGTAGATTTTAATGTGGTGATGAATCAACATCTGGGAATTATTGAAGTCCAAGGAACAGCCGAAGAAGGCAGCTTTAGCCGTACTCAGTTGAACCAACTGCTAGATGCTGCCCAAAAAGGAATTCAGGAATTGTTAATTGCCCAACGTGAAGCGATCGCTGATTGGGAAACATTGTTTAAGATTAATTAGTTTTATTAATTTTTAATAAGAATTAATAAACGTATCCTTTGTGGCGTAAATCAACAAAGTATCAAGTAACTGGATGTAAATAAAAATAATCATGAGAGTGGTTAGTAGTTAGTACGACTCACTACTGACGACTTACCGTTGAAGCTGATAAGGAGGGTCTAAATTTTTCAAGCTTACTCAATCCATGATGTTAAATGTTTCAAAAGTTAAAAAGGGGGATTGTAATAAGTTCGGTATTGTATTGCCAGAAGCCAGCAATATGATGATGAAGCCATGAACAAAACTGTTGAAGTTCTACCGGATCAGCCGGCGCTGGTTACACGAGCGCTAGAATTAATTCTGTCCAAGTTAGAAACTGCCATTGAGCAACGGGGGCAGTTTACTATCGCCTTATCTGGCGGCAGTACACCTAAACCGTTATACGAAGCGATCGCTACTCAAAAACTGCCTTGGGATAAAATTCATATATTCTGGGGAGATGAGCGTTACGTACCACCAGATCACCCCGATAGCAATGAACTGATGACGCGTCGTGCGTGGCTAGATCGTGTTGACATCCCAGCGGCTAACATTCACCCCGTACCAACTTTAGAAGCCAATCCAGAACTGGCTGCTGCCAAGTATGAACAACATCTCAAAAAATTTTTCGATTCTTCTGGGGTCGAGTTTCCCCCCTTGGATGTAGTATTACTAGGAATGGGTGATGATGCACATACTGCGTCTTTGTTTCCCCATACCGAGGCTCTTAAAGTACGCGATCGCCTTGTGACTGTGGGTAACAAAGACGGAAACCCCAGGATAAGTTTCACATACCCCTTCATTAACTCTGCTCGTAGCGTGATTTTTCTGGTTGCTGGTGCTAATAAACGACCAGCTTTAGCGCAAGTCTTTGCACCTGTAGCCGATGACTTCACTTACCCATCCCGTTTAATTCAGCCCCAAGGAGAACTTTGGTGGCTGCTGGATGCGGCAGCAGGTTTGGAACTTCAACACTAAACTTGGGAATTGGGCATGGGGCATTGGGCATTGGAAAGAGGACTTGGAGACAAGGAGAATTGGGGACAAGGGGAAAGACTTGTTGTAAGTTCTAAACTTTTGTCACCTTGTCACCTTGTCCCCTTGTCCCCTTGTCCCCTTGCTTCCCCTGCTCCCCTTCCCCGTGTAAGAGTGTCCAATTTATTGTTCAATAAGCAGTAATTGCTAGAATCTAAAGCTAGGGCCGCCCTCTGCTTGCCAGTCCTAACTATATTTATGATGATCTTGAACAAAGGCTAAATATCGATGATCGTCTGCCCTAATTGCAATCATCCCAACCCTGATGGCGCTGTCCAATGTGAAGCTTGTTATACACCATTACCTGCGACTACTAATTGTCCCAGTTGTGGGGCAACTGTGCAGGCAGATGCTGCATTCTGTGGTCAATGTGGCTATAACCTTCACTCCACAGGTGTTCCACACGTTCATCCCGCAGTAGCTACAACAGTTACTCCCGATATTCCCGTGGAAGTACCACCGTTAGTTCCACCCGATCCACTGTTAGAACTTTTACAACCAGATGCCTTGGGAGTGGGTGGTTCGACTAACTCTCATCCTCCCGAATCATCTTTACCACCAACAGAGATGGCAGTTCCCCCAGAACCTGTGCCACAGATACCTGTTGCAAAAAGCAGTCCTCCAGAGCCAGCGTCATCCGTTGTAGCTCAACCCGTAGTCTCTGGACAAAGTAGTATTCCGACTCCACCACCAGTGGAACCAGTACCAGCCTCCCAAGCCGAAGTACCCCCGCCAGCAGCACCAGCACCAACTGCAACTGCTGCCAGAACGCAATTGCAGCAGGTTACAGCGCGGTTACTCCACGTTCAAAGCGATCGCTTAATTGAATTGCCGCAAAATTTCTCTGTGATTCATATCGGCAAGCCTAATGACCGGATTCCTCCAGATATAGATGTTTCAGGATTTCCTAATTCCGAAATTGTCTCGCGGATTCATGCAGATATTCGTGTCGAAGGAGATGCCCATTATGTAGAGGATGTGGGAAGTTCTAATGGCACTTACATTAATAATTTGCCACTTTTACCAGGGAACCGTCATCGCTTGCGACCAGGCGATCGCATCAGCTTGGGTAAAGGAGACTTAATGACATTCCTGTTTCAACTTGCTTAACTGATTAGCACTCAATTGTGACATCCGGTCTAAGTATTTTCTGCCCATCCTCCGATATCTATTTTGGAGGATAAACACTTGAACCGTATCATACAAGCGACGGATGGCTATGTTGTTCTTGATAGCGCCATAGTTTACAGCCGTCGCTTTGAAGTGCGAATTGTTGCATTCCTCAGTAACCCTAATACCTCAATAATTACATTAGGATAGATGAAAATATACTGTCAATATTAAATTGAAGGAATAATCTATAATCTAAAACCCCAAATTGAATGCCCCATGAATTAATCGGGATAATCTTAATTCCAAAATCTAAAATCTAAAATCTAAAATTGAGTAACTTATGAGCAAATCAAATAAAAATTTTGAACCCTTGCTGACTAAAGAAGCCCCGTTAGTTGTTGAGCGTATGGGGCTAACCTGGCTAGTTGCAGCAGCGATCGCAACTGCTTTGTTGTGGCAAGTACCAGGAGGAGATTATATCTTATACCCATTTACAATTTTGGCAACTTGGTTTCATGAAATGGGTCACGGCTTAATGGCACTGCTATTAGGGGGACAGTTTCAGAAGTTGCAGATTTTTAGCAATGGTTCTGGTGTCGCAACTTATGGTCTCCGGTCGTCATTGGGGCCAATTGGCCCAGCAATCATCGCCGCAGCTGGGCCAATGGGGCCGCCTCTTGCCGGTGCAGCTTTGATTCTGGCTTCCCGCAGTTTTACAGCAGCAACCCTGTGTTTAAAAATTTTAGGCAGTTTTTTGCTGTTGTCCACATTAATTTGGGTGCGTTCCTGGTTTGGATTGGTTGCAATTCCCTTACTAGGTTTAATAATCTTGGGTATTTCCCTGAAAGCACCTCGCTGGGCGCAAGGGTTTGTCATTCAATTTCTGGGCGTACAAGCTTGTGTAAGTACGTACCATCAACTTGATTATCTATTTAGTAGTTCTGCTGGCCCCCTTGGAATTTCTGATACAGGGCAAATGCAGCGATATTTGCTTTTACCTTACTGGTTTTGGGGCGGGTTAATGGCGATCGCATCTCTGGTGATTTTAATCCAAAGTCTCCGCGTTGCTTATCGTTCGGAGTAACGAGTTAGAAGCACCATCAAAAGGCGATTGAATCTTTAACTCAAAGAATTACCGAACATCAAGAACATATTAGACTGGAATCAGAAAAGAGTTTTGCTGACGAAGGTCTAATTAAGCATTTGGAAAAAGAGATTCGTGCTTTTGACAAGGCAATCCAACAAGCACGTAAAAGATTGGGACAATAACTAAAATATGCAGATTAGCGATCGCCCTCTTGCAGTCACCAATTCAACCTTCAGTACCTTAATTGCTGAATTAGGTACAGAATGCCTAAAAGTACAAGCCTTGATTAACCAGTTACAGTTAACTAGTTTAACTGCTAACCAACAAGCTGAAATTCTAGCAGAACTCCTAGCTGCTGCGGTTCATCTGTATAATCATTGTGACGAAGATTTTCAGACGCTAATTACTGAAGAAATGGAAAATTTGCCTGATGATGAGGATTAAAGAAGAATTCCGAAGTTAGGAGTCAGAATTAAGAGTTTTTATCAGTATAATAGCCTGGATATTGTTAAAAAATTCGCCGCTAATAACTTTTGCCTTCGCGGTTCGAGACTCTAAACATGTCCACCCAACCCATAATTCAAAGTATATACACTGATGGTGCTTGCACCGGTAATCCTGGCCCTGGCGGTTGGGGTGTTGTCGTCTACTTCAGCGATGGCTCAATCCACGAAATGGGCGATGCATCCCCTCATACCACTAATAATAAAATGGAGATGCAAGCTGCGATCGCCGCCCTTCAATTTCTGCAAACATCTCAACAAGCCCAACCCATCACCCTTCATACCGATAGCGAATACCTGATTAACTGTGTTACCAAGTGGGTGAAAGGCTGGAAAAACAAAGGCTGGAAAAAGTCAGATGGTAAACCCGTCCAAAACCAAGACCTTTTAGAAACCTTAGATGAACTCAATACCCAACAAGTAAAATGGCAATACGTTCGGGGACATTCTGGTAACATAGGTAACGAACGTTGTGATGCGATCGCTCGCAGTTATGCCAGTGGCAAAATCCCTTCGCTACAACAATTATCTTTCACAAATTTTCATAAATCTTTACCTTCCCAAAATCAACTAAATGTAGCAAAAGTAGCTGATTATGAAAAAAACTCTCGAATAATTAACCAAAATCCCCAACAAATCAGTACTTTTGCACCAGAAATAACCTTTATGGAACCATTAACTGGGCCAACTGCGGCCGTGACCAATGAAAAACCGCCAGAAATGAGGGTTTCGCAACTCCGCAGCTTGGTCGAAACTCTGCGTATAGCTGACGAAATTTCTGAAAAAGGCTACTTAATCACCAGTTCTGAGTTAGCAGACTTGATGGATGTCCACGCCAGCGCTGTCACCAGTCGTGGAGATCAATGGCGCTGGCGAAATTGGATAGTGTCACGGGTACGCCGTGAAGGAAATCAAATTCTTTGGGAATTGGAACGCGGGGATCAAGTAGGAGGTGAAGAGGAGTAGGGAGTGAGCAGGGGAAGCAGGGGAAGCAAGGGGACAAGGGGACAAGGGGACAAGGTGACAAGGTGACAAAAGTTTAGAACTTACAACAAGTCTTTCCCCTTGTCCCCAATTCTCCTTGTCTCCAAGTCCTCTTTCCAATGCCCAACGCCCAATGCCCAATGCCCCACTATATATACTTGCGTCCTCGCCACTCGCGCGGGGTATGGAATGCAGATAAAAAGATTCGTAGCACAGCTAAGGGATCGGCCAAAGGGGAAAGCCAGAATAACCAGCTACCTTTAGCGTTGGTGCGATCGTAAGAAGGTGCGATCGCTATTAGCATCGCAAAGCGAATCACCAACAGGAATGAATTCAGTCCCAGCAGTAGGAATGGGGGGATGGGCGAATATGAGACTGTGGGAGAAATCAACAAAAAAGTCAGGACAATTAAAAAGGGTAGACCTTGAACAGATGCGAGTAGCCATAAATCTCCCCACAACTGAGAGCGAGAAGTTGCATCTTTGAGATCGAGACTCCGCCCCCATTCTTTCCACGTCTCCATCGCCCCTTCATACATACGTACCTTTAATACCTTTGCGCCATCTAAAAAGCCGACCTTATAACCTTGGATAGCAATATTGCGTGCCAACGTGACATCATCACAAAAAGAACTCTTCGCACTGCTATAACCACCTACAGCAGCTAAAACGGAACGACGACACAAAAAACACTGCCCATTTGCCATTACCCGTTCTGGTTGGTCTGTATTGATCCCCGCTGGATCAAATCGGTAAAGCAAAGTCATCAACAAAGCCGGTTGTAGCCAGCACTCCCCAGGATATTTGAGGATGAATTGGGGTGAAAGAGAAACCAAATCGTAGCCCTGTGCTTCGGCCGTCTTTAACAACCCAGCAACTAAACCAGGATGCGGTTGGATATCAGCATCCAGCCCCAAGAACCACTGACTAGCCTCTGAACTATATAGAAAACCGTTATGTAACGCCCAAGGACGCCCCACCCAACCAGAGGGTAAGGGATCATCTGTCATCAGGCGAAAGCGCGGATCTTTCTGCTGTGAGGCTTTAACTAAATCGGGGGTGCCATCACTGGATTTACTGTCTACAACCATAATTTCCCGAACTTCATAGCTTTGCTGACTTAAACCAGCCAACAGAGGGCTAATGCGAAGCGCCTCGTTCAGTGTGGGAACAACGACGCTAACCTTACCCAAAAGCTCAGGTGTCGGTTGTTGGGGTTTTATTGGAGGATGGCGTCTTGGCCCTTTTAATAGGCGCGAAAACAGAATCGCCGTTGCTGGTACTTGGATAAGTAGCAATAAAAGAGAGATAGCGCTTTCTGCTATCAAAGCGTTGTCATTAGTCATTAGTCATTAGTCATTAGTCATTAGTCATTAGTCATTGGGCATTGGAAAGAGGACTTGGAGACAAGGAGAATTGGGGACAAGGGGAAAGACTTGTTGTAAGTTCTAAACTTTTGTCACCTTGTCACCAGTCATTAGTCATTGGGCATTGGAAAGAGGACTTGGAGACAAGGAGAATTGGGGACAAGGGGAAAGACTTGTTGTAAGTTCTAAACTTTTGTCACCTTGTCACCTTGTCCCCTTGTCCCCTTGCTTCCCCTGCTTCCCCTGCCCCCCTGCCCCTCTACTCCCCACTCCCTAACTTCTAGACTTATTTCAAGGCAACTTCAACCTTTGCTACTGATACTTCTTTGGTTACTGGTTCAACAGTAACTTGAGCAGGTGTGGTTGAACTCCTTGACCACAGCACCATAGCCGGAATTATACCTAGCAATAAGCCAAGTAACACAGGGATAAAGAATCCAGCGGCCAAACTGAGTCCAGCGGCGAATGCAAAGTTAGTTAAATAAACGACTAAAGGCAGATTTAGTTGCGATCGCTCTAATTTAATCGAGGTATTTCGCCACAATAATCCTGCCACACTCATAAACAGGGCGCTAGTACCAAACCAACCTACATAGTTCTGGTAAGGTGTTCCAAAGAAAGCTCCTGGTTGTTCCCAATACCAGAAAGGCAGAGAAGTTTGACTCATAGCCGGTTCAAGGGCAAAGTCCCAGCAAGTGAAGAGCAAAGCACCAACGGCTATCGCAGCAATATGGCGACCCCAACTGGGTTTTTGAGCCACTTTCAAACCAGTTCTCGCAATTAAGTAAGACGACAGCCCAACATAAAACCAAGATAAAGGAATTGTGAAAGGAACTAGCCCCGCAATCTTATAACCCAAACCACTCAAGTAGCTATAATCACCAAATGGAAACCCTGTACTAGTTCCCAGTAGTTCACTCCCCAAAGAGATAAACATAGCTGGTAGCATAAATGCTAGCCAAGTTCCTAATCCCAAAGTCCGGTAGGCATAAATAGAGACAGCTACTGTCCCTAAGATGATATCAACTACACCGCCGCCAGCCATACTTAACTGTACGGCAGTTTCTCCTACCTGTGATAAGTTGAAAATTATCTCAGCATTAGGTACTACCAGTAGCATCCCTACCAGTCCAAAGGCTTTTGACGCGATATGACCAATGAGGCATACGCGTTCAGCAATAATAAGTTGTTTCATGATAATTCCTTAACAAGATGTGACACGCGGCTACTCGGCTGCTAACAGTTTACAAATCTTTAACTACTTTGTACCGCAATTCTCGACAAACTTGTTTAGCTTTCTTGTGAATAGCATAAAAGTCTATTGATTGAAGTTATAAAATATGATGCTAAACCTACTAGTTTAAGCCATATATTCAAAATCTACATAATTTTATCTGTAAGAACTTCTGGTTTCTTATCTCACTAATACCCGTATCGGAAAAAACTCCTTTGATACTGGGATATGCTTAAGGAAGGACAATTATCATAAACTAAGCAAATCCTCAAGCAAAATAAAGTCTTGAGTTAGTAAACTTATTTATGCGATAAGACCTTAACCCTGTACTAAAAATATAAACCCATGTCAATTTTGAAAAGAGTTCCTTGGGTGTCCCTAGCACTAGTACTGCTGAGTTACAGTACTTTGGGCTGGGTAATATCAGAAACACGTGCTCCTATATTTGTGTGGGTGGCAACTGTAATTGCTATCTTGCTTTTAATCATAACGTTGACCGCTCCTTGGCCAAGGATGACATATTACTACAGTATTTTCCTGCAATCAAATACCAGGGCTTTTGCTGTTGCCGTCTTAGCAGCGTTCTTATTCTTTATTATGATTGCCTGGTTTCGGATATTTCTTGATACTTTACTCATCATTTCAGCGACTATATTAGTCAGGATAGACTTTCAAAGAGCTGGTCTTAAGGAAGGGTTAGCTTTTTCGACTGCCTCGATCTTTTCATTGGGAGGTTTAGCTTTGGGTGCGCTAATTTACAAGTTCATATATTCCCAAATTCTGTTAACGTGATGAAGTATACCCGAAAAAGCAAGCTATGCCTGGGTTGGGTTACGCCAATCCTTTAGAAGCAGTATTATTTCCCTACAATTTCCTTTGTAGCTCAAATTCCCGACTTTTTAATAAGTTGGGAATTTTGTTTTGTTCAATACTTAGTTGGGTTCAAAATGCAGGCTGTTCAAACAGCAGTAGAGATAGGAAAAAATCCATAATAAAAATGGATACCCAACTAGTAACAACTGCTTTTGTTGCCGATTCCCCTACTTCCTTTGCTCCCCCTTTCGTAGTTAAACCCCAACTACAGCCAATGACAGCAACCAGCACTCCAAAAATAAACCCTTTTAGCAAAATAATAAACAAATCTGACGGTTCTAAAAAATTTCTGACTGATTCTAAAAATGTTTCGGGAATAATTTGGTAAAACTTTGATGCGGCAAAAACTCCACCAGTGATGCCTGTAACTAAAGCCAAAATCGTCATCAAAGGCACCATCAAACAACAAGCAATTACTCTAGGAAGTACTAAATAATCAATTGGATCGGTTTTGAGCATATAAAGTGCATCAATTTGTTCGGTGACTCGCATTGCACCTATTTCCGCTGCAAAAGCAGAACCTACTTGTCCCGCCATAATACTAGCGGTCAAAATTGGAGCTAATTCTCTACAAAAAGCTAAGGCAAAAGCACCTCCCACTGCATCAACAGCGCCAAATCGCACTAATTCTCTCGCTGTTTGAATAGTAAAAATCATTCCGGCAAAACCGCTGACAAGGAGAACTGGAGAGATAGAACCTGGCCCAGCGGTAACAAGATGTTGCAAAATCTTGCGATAGTAGGTTTTCCCTTGGAGTAAATGTAGCCACACTTGACCAAAGAGCAGTATTGCTGCAAAACAGCGTGTAATCCCAGATTGCTCAAATTTTGTTTTTGGTTGCAATTTTATCGTCCTTACGACTGACTTTTTTTGCACATTTGTTGTTATATCAATTTTCCAAAATCAGACTACAGATACAAATGGTGGGAACCCAGCCAGATGTAATCTGACTTTCTCAATTAACTCATGCTTTGTGTGCTATGGAGTTGTAATCTCTGGTCTGTCAAACTAGGAAAAGTAATTGAATCAACTCAAAGGGTCGAAAAATTTAATAATATTTCCAAATAATGTTAAACAATTTTTTATGAGCAGGATTAAATACATAATATTTATATTGCTATTAATACTACCTTTCTCCGTGGTATATCCAGCTTTTGCATCTGTATGCCGTAATTACGCTGTCTACGACGGTCTACGCCACCAGATTTGCATTCTCAGTATCAGCCGAAGTGCCAAAAATTATTGGGAATACAAGGCAATTGTTAGCGTAGATGGCATAAAAAGACCTACAGAGGTTTACAATTGTCGCGAACGAGTCAAGGTTCAACAAGCTGGGACTATTTTGCCCTTTGAGCAAAAAGGCCCTGGTGAGATGATATGCAGCTTTTTTAATTCTTCTCGGCGGTAAACACTCGCCAGATAATGAAGACGGTAAAACCTAGATAGGTGAATACTGTTAACCATTCTTGCCAGCTACCAAATGCATTGTTCATTAGCAAAAGCCGGAAAATTAATATTTATCAATCCTACACGCTGATGCTACCAGTAGGTTGCTGTATGTTAGGAGATCAAAGAAGACTAGTCAAAAATTCTTAGCTAATTTTCCGGAATGGGTAACAATGGCGTGGTAGTAAATATCAGAGCATCGATATTATACTGAACCTCTATAACTAACCTTCGGGGAATATATCCCCATTGTTTTCCCTCAAGAACCCGGTCTTAACGATCGGGTTTTTGGTGTTTATACCAAGTTAACGTGAGTTCGACAAGCCCTTTTTTAACCTCTCTCCCAACCTCTCTTGGACACGGAGAGGGGAGCCAAAACCCTAATTTCTCGTTGCTCCTCCCTTTCCCCGTGGGAGAGGTAGGTTGTTCGGGAAAGATTCATCGAACTCACGTTAAGTTACAGTCGAGCAAGTTAGGGACACGATGCCTACAGCTGGCTACGCCAACGCAGCACTTCTCTCAATTGCCTGGGTATCAAATAAAACTATTGTCAAGAAACTTTTAAGAGATTTTATTGGTCTGGTTCTCCAAATTCTGCAAAAATCAACCAATGTCATCTTCTGCTCAAGGTATTCCCGGATTACCCGATTTGACGCATCCAGTTGAGCTTGTTCAATTTGGAACCCAGGCGCTCAAAGCTTCACTGTTATTAGTATTTTTGATTGTAGCTTTGGGAGTTGCGATCGCACTCATCAGTTTTTCTCTGCGTCGCAGCCAGCCGGAACAATTTATATTCATTGGCGAATGGGCTGTGCGTTATTCCCAACTACTGCGAGGATTACAGCATTTAACTCTAGTATTAGTCTTGTTAGTACCGGGATTTTTTCTCTGTTCGACTTTGAGCAATCGCTATCACTACTGGGAACAAACAAAGGTGGCTCAAGTGGCCCAAAGTGTCGCAGGTGAAAAGCTCGAACAATTTGCACCTCAAGTTCGCTACTCTATCCAGGAGCCATACTCCTATAACACTCAAGTTAATGGCAAAATTGTCAAGGTAAATGAGACACGACAAATCAACCGCTTCTTAACGTTGGCTGGTTCGCAAATACAAGTCAAGCTTGACCAAAGTGTAGATGTTCCAGGCCGCAGTTCAATTTATCAGGTAAATTACACTGCTGATTATAAAGTAGTTAACCAACTCAAGGATATTAATAATTTTTTCTTTGAAACACCGCCACCTAACGGCTACACACTGCTTGCTAGCTACAAAGTTGAGCGTGACGGTACTAGGTTACAACAAACCAATCCGGGAGACTATGGCTTTCCCTTCCAGCTGCAACCGGAAGAAGAAACCACCTTTCGAGTTACTTATCAGGCTCAAGGCGGGCCGCGTTGGGTTTATAGTGCAACGGGACAGTTGCTTTCTAATTTTCGCCTCACAGCAATTGCCAACTTTGCTCCGGCTGATTTTGCTAGTGGTGTTGTACCGAATGAGATTAAAGTTAACGGACGCAGTACTCAGTTTACTTGGATATTTGACGATAATGTTTCAGTCAAAAATCCCTTTGGAGTCTTTACCAACACCGAACCCATTCGTCATACTGGCATCATTCCCCGGCTTTTATTGCTAGCCCCGGCAATATTTTTGTGGTGGATATTATTGTTATATTTGTCACTGCCAATGAGTTTTAGAAATATTGCGATCGCTGCTAGTATTTTCTTTGCTTGTCTGTTAACTTTGACCTATCTAGCTCGCATTATCAATGCTCAGTTGGCTTGGACTTTAATTTCCATCATTTTACTAATTTTAACATGGGGATTGGGAGCTAGCCGCAGTGCTTCCCTGGCTGCGATCGTCGCCACTATTGCTGGAGCAGTGCTACCGATTTTTGGATTATTAATACCGTTTAGCGGACTAACCCTTAGTTTGGCGGGTTTGCTTTCAGCGATTTGGCTAGCAGTTCGTCACTGGTATGGCTGGTACAGTTTGCACCCAGAAGATCAAAGATTGCAGACTCAGAAAAATGCTAAAGATTAGATAATTCCGCTATGATTAGCGAAGTTTTAGCGTCGGGCATTTATGGATAACGATTTACTCGCTTTCTTTGCGGCGGCTGGGTTACTCATTGTATATCTTATCTTCTCAGCTTTAACTGAAATGGGGACTAAATTGCCTTGGAAGAAATAAGCTGATGGGCTAAAAAGTTTACACTTTTAAACCTTATTGGGCTTGGAAAAAAAAGTAACCATCATTTAGGCTTAGGTAATATATTGATTGTTCGAGGAGTGCCAAATGCGCGATCCAGAGAAGAACCAGATTAAAGTCGAGCCGGCAACTCTGGTTTTGATTGTATCTGTTTTAATACTTTTGCCTCTGCTGGTTGTTGGTTTTTTCTCGCAGTGAAGTTAGCCCGATGCTCTTTTTCTCAGGTGCGTTAAGCTACTGTTAACGCACCATATATCAAAACTACTTAGGCAAAACCTGCCGCAGTGCGGCTAAAAGTTGGTCAACACTTTCCTTTCGAC
Source organism: Nostoc sp. DedQUE08 (assembly GCF_034530895.1). Taxonomy (NCBI): domain Bacteria; kingdom Bacillati; phylum Cyanobacteriota; class Cyanophyceae; order Nostocales; family Nostocaceae; genus Nostoc; species Nostoc sp. DedQUE08. The sequence goes on along the minus strand of NZ_JAVRCD010000024.1, from coordinate 18,048 downwards.
TATTAAAGCCCATCAATCCCACGCGCCAAACTTTACCTGCGAGTTCGCCAAGACCACCGCCAATTTCAATATTATGTTCATTGAGTAACTGCTGTGCGATCGCTTTACCATCTACCCCGGCTGGAATGCGGACAGTGGTAAGCGTTGGTAATCTATACTCTTGCTCAACGTGCATACTCAGTCCTAAATTCTCTAAACCTTCCCAGAGATATTCTACGTTCTTTTGATGCCGCTGCCAGGAATTTGCTAATCCCTCTTCTGCAAGCAAACGTAGTGCTTCCCGTAATGCATAGTATAAATTAATCGGTGCTGTGTGGTGATAGGTGCGTTCAGCACCCCAATACTTACCCAGCAACAACATATCTAAATACCAGTTTGCAACTTTCGTTTGCCGCTGTTGCAATTTCTCAACTGCACGCGCACTCATTGTAAAAGGAGAAGCACCAGGCGGGCAACCTAACCCTTTTTGGCTACAACTATAGGCTAAGTCAACTCCCCAAGCATCCAAAAACAAGGGGACGCCGCCCAAACTTGTCACCGTATCCACTAATAATAAAGTGCCAAATTCACGACACAAATCAGCGACCCCTTCCAAGGGTTGACGTGCGCCGGTGGAAGTTTCAGCATGAACTAAAGCTAAGATAGTTGGACGATGAGTTTTTAAGGCAGTTTGAAGTTCCTCCAAGTTGAAGACTTGTCCCCAAGGTTTGGTAATGGTTCGCACATCAGCGCCATAACGTCCAGCCATATCCACAAGGCGATTACCAAAGTAACCAGCTACACCGATTAAAACTACATCACCGGGTTCTACAGCATTGGCAATGGTTGCTTCCATTGCAGCTGTTCCCGTACCGCTGACTGCAATGGTAAGTGAGTTTTCTGTTTGCCATACGTAGCGTAGCAACGACTGAATTTCATCCATGAGTGCGAGAAAAGTTGGGTCAAGATGCCCAACGGGTGAAGTATTCATCGCTTGGAGAACTGTGGGATGGGCATTAGATGGCCCTGGCCCCAACAGCAGACGGGATGGGATTTCTAGCGGCGTGAGTTGCAAGCGCCCAGAGTCGTTAATTGAAATTGTTTGCGTCATAAATCTCTTTTCATTTAGACGATACTTACCGGATCATATAGGAATCCGATTTGATTCCTGAACTTACTTGTGTAGGGAGGGAACAGGAAATCTGGGAATAGGGCATTGCAGAACAGTGGTATGAATTGAGGCAAGCAGGGGAAACTAAGGGAAAATTTGGACGTTGCTAAATCATCTCGCAAATATGCAACGTCGGTATATAGATGTTTACTGAGTTTTTTTATCAAAAGTTTCAGCTACTTTCTATGCCCAAAATTTCTAAATCTTCATTAATTAAACTAGTGGATTTACCGAGGGAAAGGATTTATTTTATTCCTAAATTGAAAGTGAAAGCAACTACAAGAAACGATCTGCAAAAAGTTTCATTTTAGCTGAATATCAGGGATTTACTCTTGGAAAATTATGATAAAGCATAGTAGCAATAAAAATTTTACTATACACAAAATATCTAACAGCATTAATATTAAACCAACTTTAGACTTGTATCCTACTCGCCTAGTTTTTATTGACCCACAGGTTGATGACTACCAAAGTCTGGTGATGGGTGTATTACCAGATACCTCAGTTGTAGTCTTAGATGCCAACCAAGATGGCATTGAGCAAATTAGTCAAGTGCTAGAGTCTCATCAGAAAGTCAATAGTCTGCACATTGTTTCCCACGGCGCACCTGGGTACATCTATTTGGGCAACAGTCAACTCAACAACGAAACACTCAATCGTTACGCAGCCCAACTTATGGGTTGGGCAAATGCTTTGGGTGAAGACGCACAACTACTGCTATATGGTTGCAAAGTCGCTCAAACCGAGCCAGGTGTATTGTTTATACGCTGTCTGAGCGAATTGACAGGTGCAGTAGTAGCTGCCTCTGATGACTTGACAGGGAGTGCTGCATTAGGTGGTGATTGGGAACTGGAGGTTTCTACAGCACCTATTGTTCCTCGTTTAGCGTTTCGGCATGAAGTAATAACAGCGTACGCTTCAATTCTATCTGTAGTTCTCGATCCCAGCTTTGATAGTGATGGCAAGGTCACTACTGATATTGGTACTAATACCAGTGACATTGCTAGAAGCATTGTCATACAAGACGATGGCAAGATTCTGGTAGCGGGAGTGAGTAATAATAACTTTGCTGTAGTACGTTACAACAGCAATGGTAGTCTCGACACTAACTTTGATAGTGATGGCAAAGTCACTACTGACTTCGGCAATACTGACATAGCCTACAGCATTGCCCTGCAAGACGATGGCAAGATTCTGGTAGCGGGAGCGAGTAGTAGTAACTTTGCTGTGGTACGTTACAACAGCAATGGTAGTCTCGACACCAGCTTTGGTACTGCTGGCAAGGTAATTACTAACTTGGGCGGTACTGACATAGCCTACAGCATTGCCCTGCAAGACGATGGCAAGATTCTGGTAGCGGGAGCGAGTAGTAGTAACTTTGCTGTGGTACGTTACAACAGCAATGGTAGTCTCGACACCAGCTTTGGTACTGCTGGCAAGGTAATTACTAACTTGGGCGGTACTGACATAGCCTACAGCATTGCCCTGCAAGACGATGGCAAGATTCTGTTAGCGGGAGTGAGTAGTAGTAACTTTGCTGTAGTACGTTACGACAGCAATGGAAGTCTTGACACCAGCTTTGGTACTGCTGGCAAGGTCATTACTGATATTGGTACTAATACCACAGACACCGCCTACAGCATTGCCCTGCAAGATGATGGCAAGATTCTGTTAGCGGGAGTGAGTACTAATAACTTTGCTGTAGTACGTTACGACAGCAATGGAAGTCTCGACACCAGCTTTGGTACTGCTGGCAAGGTCATTACTAACTTGGGCGGTACTGACATAGCTTACAGCGTTAGCGTGCAAGCTAATGGCAAAATTATTGTGGCGGGTTCGAGTAACAATAACTTTGCTTTAGTACGTTACAACAGCAATGGTACTCTTGACACTGATTTCAACACTACTGGCATTATCACTACTGATATCGGCACAAAGACTACTGATAATGCCTATGCTCTCACCCAACACGATGGTACGATAATAGTCGCGGGAATAAGCGCCAATAACTTTGCTGTGGCACGTTACAGGGTTAACCAAAATCCAGTACTAGTGAAGGAAATCGCAGACAAAGAGACTCCAGAAGACATAAATTTCAACTTCACAATCTCAGATAGCTTCCAAGATCAAGATCCTGAAGACACTCTCGCTTACACTGCCACTCTCGAAAATGGTGACTCTCTACCGAGTTGGTTGAGTTTTAATGCTGCAACCAAAACCTTCAGTGGCACTCCCTTAAATGCAAACGTGGGTAGCTTAAACATTAAAGTTACTGCCACAGATACTTATCTTGCTCAAATCAGTGATGTGTTTACACTCACTGTTAACAACACCAACGATGCGCCAGAGGTGGCGAATGAAATTGCTAACCAACAAGCAACAGAAGATACAGTTTTCACCTTCATTATCCCAGACAACACCTTTAAGGATGTTGATGCTGGCGACACTCTCACCTACACTGCCACTCTCGAAAATGGTGACTCTCTACCGAGTTGGTTGAGTTTTAATGCTGCAACCAAAACCTTCAGTGGCACTCCCTTAAATGCAAACGTGGGTAGCTTAAACATTAAAGTTACTGCCACAGATACTTATCTTGCTCAAATCAGTGATGTGTTTACACTCACTGTTAACAACACCAACGATGCGCCAGAGGTGGCGAATGAAATTGCTAACCAACAAGCAACAGAAGATACAGTTTTCACCTTCATTATCCCAGACAACACCTTTAAGGATGTTGATGCTGGCGACACTCTCACCTACACTGCCACTCTCGAAAACGGCGACTCTCTACCGAGTTGGTTAACCTTCAATGCTGCTACCAAAACCTTTAATGGCACTCCCTTAAATGCAAACGTGGGTAGCTTAAACATTAAAGTTACTGCCACAGATACTTATCTTGCTCAAATCAGTGATGTGTTTACACTCACTGTTAACAACACCAACGATGCGCCAGAGGTGGCGAATGAAATTGCTAACCAACAAGCAACAGAAGATACAGTTTTCACCTTCATTATCCCAGACAACACCTTTAAGGATGTTGATGCTGGCGACACTCTCACCTACACTGCCACTCTCGAAAACGGCGACTCTCTACCGAGTTGGTTAACCTTCAATGCTGCAACCAAAACCTTCAGTGGCACTCCCTTAAATGCAAACGTGGGTAGCTTAAACATTAAAGTTACTGCCACAGATACTTATCTTGCTCAAATCAGTGATGTGTTTACACTCACTGTTAACAACACCAACGATGCGCCAGAGGTGGCGAATGAAATTGCTAACCAACAAGCAACAGAAGATACAGTTTTCACCTTCATTATCCCAGACAACACCTTTAAGGATGTTGATGCTGGCGACACTCTCACCTACACTGCCACTCTCGAAAACGGCGACTCTCTACCGAGTTGGTTAACCTTCAATGCTGCAACCAAAACCTTCAGTGGCACTCCCTTAAATGCAAACGTGGGTAGCTTAAACATTAAAGTTACTGCCACAGATACTTATCTTGCTCAAATCAGTGATGTGTTTACACTCACTGTTAACAACACCAACGATGCGCCAGAGGTGGCGAATGAAATTGCTAACCAACAAGCAACAGAAGATACAGTTTTCACCTTCATTATCCCAGACAACACCTTTAAGGATGTTGATGCTGGCGACACTCTCACCTACACTGCCACTCTCGAAAACGGCGACTCTCTACCGAGTTGGTTAACCTTCAATGCTGCAACCAAAACCTTCAGTGGCACTCCCTTAAATGCAAACGTGGGTAGCTTAAACATTAAAGTTACTGCCACAGATACTTATCTTGCTCAAATCAGTGATGTGTTTACACTCACTGTTAACAACACCAACGATGCGCCAGAGGTGGCGAATGAAATTGCTAACCAACAAGCAACAGAAGATACAGTTTTCACCTTCATTATCCCAGACAACACCTTTAAGGATGTTGATGCTGGCGACACTCTCACCTACACTGCCACTCTCGAAAACGGCGACTCTCTACCGAGTTGGTTAACCTTCAATGCTGCTACCAAAACCTTTAATGGCACTCCCTTAAATGCAAACGTGGGTAGCTTAAACATTAAAGTTACTGCCACAGATACTTATCTTGCTCAAATCAGTGATGTGTTTACACTCACTGTTAACAACACCAACGATGCGCCAGAGGTGGCGAATGAAATTGCTAACCAACAAGCAACAGAAGATACAGTTTTCACCTTCATTATCCCAGACAACACCTTTAAGGATGTTGATGCTGGCGACACTCTCACCTACACTGCCACTCTCGAAAATGGTGACTCTCTACCGAGTTGGTTGAGTTTTAATGCTGCAACCAAAACCTTCAGTGGCACTCCCTTAAATGCAAACGTGGGTAGCTTAAACATTAAAGTTACTGCCACAGATACTTATCTTGCTCAAATCAGTGATGTGTTTACACTCACTGTTAACAACACCAACGATGCGCCAGAGGTGGCGAATGAAATTGCTAACCAACAAGCAACAGAAGATACAGTTTTCACCTTCATTATCCCAGACAACACCTTTAAGGATGTTGATGCTGGCGACACTCTCACCTACACTGCCACTCTCGAAAACGGCGACTCTCTACCGAGTTGGTTAACCTTCAATGCTGCAACCAAAACCTTCAGTGGCACTCCCTTAAATGCAAACGTGGGTAGCTTAAACATTAAAGTTACTGCCACAGATACTTATCTTGCTCAAATCAGTGATGTGTTTACACTCACTGTTAACAACACCAACGATGCGCCAGAGGTGGCGAATGAAATTGCTAACCAACAAGCAACAGAAGATACAGTTTTCACCTTCATTATCCCAGACAACACCTTTAAGGATGTTGATGCTGGCGACACTCTCACCTACACTGCCACTCTCGAAAACGGCGACTCTCTACCGAGTTGGTTAACCTTCAATGCTGCAACCAAAACCTTCAGTGGCACTCCCTTAAATGCAAACGTGGGTAGCTTAAACATTAAAGTTACTGCCACAGATACTTATCTTGCTCAAATCAGTGATGTGTTTACACTCACTGTTAACAACACCAACGATGCGCCAGAGGTGGCGAATGAAATTGCTAACCAACAAGCAACAGAAGATACAGTTTTCACCTTCATTATCCCAGACAACACCTTTAAGGATGTTGATGCTGGCGACACTCTCACCTACACTGCCACTCTCGAAAACGGCGACTCTCTACCGAGTTGGTTAACCTTCAATGCTGCAACCAAAACCTTCAGTGGCACTCCCTTAAATGCAAACGTGGGTAGCTTAAACATTAAAGTTACTGCCACAGATACTTATCTTGCTCAAATCAGTGATGTGTTTACACTCACTGTTAACAACACCAACGATGCGCCAGAGGTGGCGAATGAAATTGCTAACCAACAAGCAACAGAAGATACAGTTTTCACCTTCATTATCCCAGACAACACCTTTAAGGATGTTGATGCTGGCGACACTCTCACCTACACTGCCACTCTCGAAAACGGCGACTCTCTACCGAGTTGGTTAACCTTCAATGCTGCTACCAAAACCTTTAATGGCACTCCCTTAAATGCAGATGTGAGTAACTTCAACATTAAAGTTACTGCTAGGGATATTTTTGGGGTTGAAGTCAGTGATGATTTTGCACTTACTGTTAAGAACGTTAACGATGCACCAGAGTTAGTTAAGGCGATCGCTAATCGAAAGGTACTCATAAATACGCAGTTCAATTTTACGATCCCAGAAAATACCTTCATTGATATTGATGCTGGCGATAGCCTCACCTACACTGCTACTCTCGAAAACGGCGATTTACTGCCCAGTTGGCTAACTTTTAATTCTGCTACCCGGAACTTTAGTGGTACTCCAACGATGGAGAATTTGGGTAATCAGAATATCAAAGTCACTGTCAAGGATATTTCTGGGGATGAAGTCAGTGATGTGTTTGTATTGACAGTTGCTAAGTTCAATAGTGCGCCAATTGTAGATCGGGCGATCGCTGACCAAAAGGCCACAGCAAAAACTACTTTTAACTTCACCATTCCTGAAAACACTTTTAGCGATGTGGATCTTGAAGATACCCTAACCTACACTGCTACCTTAGACAATGGCGATCCACTACCTAGTTGGTTAAGCTTCAATGCTAACGAGCTTACCTTCAGCGGCACTCCTACGAATGATAATGTGGGTAGCTTAAACATTAAAGTCACCGCCACAGATCCAGCTCTTGCTGAAATTAGTGATGTATTTGCACTCACAATTGCTAAAGCTAACAATCCACCAATTGTAGAGCAGGCGATCGCTGACCAAAAAGTTACGGCAGAAACTACCTTTAACTTCACCATCCCTGAAAACACCTTTAGCGATGTAGATATTGAAGATACGCTAACCTATACTGCTACCTTAGACAACGGCGACCCACTACCCAGTTGGTTAAGCTTCAATCCTAATAAGCATACTTTCAGCGGCGTCCCTACGAATAATAACTTGGGTAGCTTAAACATCAAAGTTACCGCCAAGGATTCGGTTGGGGCTGAAATTAGTGATGTGTTTGCACTTACCGTTGCTCAAGGGATTACTGCTGAGACTGAATCAACCAGCCTACTTACAAGAATTACAGGTGATATCTTTACTATAAGAAATCAAGTTAACGGTGAAAAAGCCAAACTCTCAGTCAAGATAAAAAGCAACACCTCTGAAGAAGTCAATGAACTGGGTGTATTTGTCGTTGACGATGCAGAAGGTAGGATTAATGGCGTAGCCCCTGGTGCTGCAAATTACACCGAACTAGCTCTCCAACGGGCAACAGTGCTTCTTTCATCTCTTGCCAAACTACCGAATGGTTTTAATCCCACTGACCTCAGCAGGCTACTGGAATTCAATTCTGAGAGCAACCTAAGATTTTATTTAATCCGTAGCAGCACTACTCAGGCGGTGCTATCTGGACAAACCCCGTTTTCTCAGGTGCTTTTTTCCTCAGATACGAATGTGGACGATACAGGGTTCTCTCTCAACTTCCAGAATTTGGTTGTCAAGATTGCAGCAACAGAGCAAGATCCACCTCTAGGTACTGGTCTTCAAGGAAAATATGAACCCGAACTAATTGATTTACGGGATGTGAAACAATTGGTGAAAGCCGAATTTGTAGTTCATAGAGAAGCAGCTTTTAACAACTTTGTCGGCTTTTATCAGATAACTGATGAGAATGGTGGCATCGATACCAATGGCGATGGTACAGCAGATGTGCTGGTTGGACAGGCGGGTTATACTCAGGCAGCTATTAGTCACCGTGTCGCTGGTATTGATTTGAGTGTAGCTAACGAAGGTACAGCAACTTTCACAGGTAATTTCCAACCTGGTGCTATTTTCGTCCCATTTATCATCGTTAATGCCGGGACTGATGCAATTCTTGATAGCAATACCAATAACGATCCGGCAGTTTACTTCTCCTTCTTGGGTGCTAACACTGACAAAGCAGATCATATTCGCCTATTAGGGAATAACGCTTTTGGCTTTGAGGATTTGGCTAATGGCGGCGATCGAGATTACAACGATTTGATTGTCCGAGTTAATTTGAGTATCGCCTAGTCTGAAGTAACTTGGTATAGGTGTAATATAGCCTGTAAGCTTTATTGAGCAAAGAATACAGGTTTTTTTTATGAAAAATTGTAGGTTGGGTAAAGCAAGGCGCAACCTAACAAAGTTATGAAAATGTTGGGTTTTTGGCGCTAACCCAAGCGTATTGAATCATAAAGAGCGATCGCATCACCGATGTTTTAGTGAATCTGTCATTTGCTAGAAGATGCGATTACGCCAAAATATTACAGTGATTCAAACAAATGTGTGAGAGTATATTTATTCACTCACCCGGAGACATAATTATGGTTTTTGCTGGCAAACGACCAAATAATTTAGGTATTAGCAACGGGAAATTAACACCCTGTCCTAATTCCCCCAATTGCGTTTCTAGTCAGAGTACAGATGCATCTCATCAAATTGCACCACTGACTTTTACATCTACTCCAGAACAAGCGATTACTAATCTTAAACAGATTATTGAGTCTTTACCAAGAACCAAAATCATTACTGAAAGTAAAGATTATTTATATGCAGAATTTAAAAGTGCTTTACTGGGATTTGTCGATGATGTAGAATTCTATCTAGACCGGACTGCAAATCTTATCCATGTGCGTTCAGCTTCACGTTTAGGTCAAAGCGATTTGGGTGTTAATCGTAAACGCATAGAGACGATTAGAGCCAAGTTCCAATAATTTTTAATTGAACTAAGGGCTGGAGATTAAAGACTGGGAAGATAAAAAAGTAGTTGGACAAAATTAATTACACAATGTCATTGCAAGTGAGACATTTGCAGAGTATTGGATTGATTCACTGAGTTTGCAATGGTTGTAAATATTTTTGTCCATCTACTTATGTGGATTCAAACCCTAGTAAAATCTGGAATGACGATTGTGTAATGTGGTGTAGTGTTTCACCACAAGTTATGAATTACGAATTAGTTAAACTCTGCGATCGCAATATTTGTGAAACTTAATTTATTTAAAAACTTTGATTCTCGACCCCGATTAATTATTGCTACCGGACTCGCTGTATTAGTTTCAGTAATCTTGCCGCATTCTCTGCACTTACCTACTCGCATTCTCTGTGCTTGGAACTCCGGTATTGACTTTTTCTTAGCAATAACGTGGTGGAAAATGATTAAGGCTAACCCAGAAAAAATTCGCCGTTATGCTGAGAGTGAATATGAAGGACATTTGGCTATATTTATGCTGGTAATTGCTGCGGCTTGTGCGAGTGTTTTAGCTATTGGGTTTTTACTTGATAAAAAAGGATTGTCAATAATTCAGCTTACCCTACACGTTGTACTTTCAATTATGACCATTATCGGTTCCTGGTTATTAGTGCATACGATGTTTGCAGTGCAATATGCGCACAGTTATTATAAATATATTAATCATAATCATAGTGAAGAAATCACTAGAGGTTTAGATTTTCCTCATAACGACTATCCAGACTACTGGGAATTTTTATATTATTCATTTGTAGTCGGCATGACCAGTCAAGTTTCAGATGTGCAGACAACATCACCCGGTATGAGACGCTTGACTCTGTTACATGGCATATTATCTTTCTTTTTCAATACCACAATTTTAGCTATGAGTATTAACATTATTGCATCGCTGATTTAAAAATTGTTTGACTCAGCCAAAAGTATGATTATTTGCTTCTCTACTTAGAGAAGGAGGAAATTAGATTACCTGTTCTTTAGCATGGACTCAAGTTGAGATAATTCGGAGTAAGTTCATGCCTTATAACAAAATAGATGAATTAACGGAAGAAATCAAAGGACAACTGCCTGAACACGCACAACAGATTTTTATTGCGGCATTTAATGCTGCTGAAAGTGATGGTTCGAGTGAAGAGGGTGCGCGTGATATTGCCTGGAATAGTGTAAAAAATGAATACGAACCAGGCAATGATGGTAAATGGCAGAGAAAGCCTGAAGACACTGCGATACATAATAAAGCTGTTGTATCTGGTGGGAACTAAATAAATCTCACCTGTGGATAACTATCTAATCTCAAGGGTCTTATAAGGGTTTAAGGGGAATTTTATTCTTAGAAAACAGAGATAAAATTCCTCTTTTTTTCAAAACTTATGTCAAAATATAGATATTTTTAATGACTTATAGGACTCATATTTGATTTCTGAAAAAACTCAGTACACCTTTATTCCTATCTTCCCAGTCCCCATTACCCCTTATCCCCAGAGGGGGCCCCACCATCCCCAGTCCCTAGTCCCCGATCCTTACGAGTAATCAGGAATCAAATAGGATTGCTATATATTAATAGGTGCTATAAAAAATATTCTATTTATACAAGATATGCTGATTCAAAAAGACGAAATATCTATTCGTCTCATGCAAGATGAAATGTATGATTATGAGTTGATGGCAAAATGGTTAACTAATGCAAAAGTTTTAGAATTTTATGAAGGAAGAGATAATTTTTTCCCTTTAGAAAGAATTATAGAAACGTACAAACCGATGGTTAGGGGAGATGAGGCGGTTATTGCTTGCCTCCTCTACTATCAAAATATTCCCATTGGTTATTTGCAGTATTGTACACTCAATGATTTATCGGAAACTGATAGACAATTGTATCATCTTGATCAAACCGATCGTGTCTATGCGATTGACTTGTTCATCGGCGAAACCGACTATTGGAACAAGGGAATTGGTACAAAAATGCTATCAGTATTTATCAACTATCTTTTTGAACAGTGTCAAGCTCAGAAAATTGTCATAGATCCGCACGTTGACAATTATCGTGCTATTCGCTGTTATGAAAAATGTGGTTTTGTGAAAGTAAAGCTATTGCCAACACATGAACTGCATGAAGGAGAATACTCAGATTGTTGGCTCATGGCAATAGAGCCAAAGAAATCATGAGGAAATGCATTCTACCTGTTATGCCTTCTTACCTGCTACTGGTTCAGCTATATTTTCCATATCGACCAGATTCCACTTTAAACCTTTGCTCCTATATATACGCTTCTGCAAATTTGGATAATCACCGATATCATGCTCTAGCCTTTGACCAACTACTATGCATTTGAATATAGAATTGCCCGTGTTTTTCAGCTTGTGCGGCTTACCACCAGCACGATATCCAATAAAATCTCCTGCTTTAACTGGATAAACACTTTCTCCAATTGTTGCCTCAGCTTTTCCCTCAAGAATGTATACGCACTCTTCTTCGTGATAGTGCATATGAAGTTCCGTTGATTCACGTCCAGGCTCTACTTCAATGATGTGGAAACCGATATTTTTTAAACCTGTCAAATCCCCTAAAGACTTATTTAGTCTGCGAGCATTGGAGTTGAGAAAATGTGTTTTTTCTAGTCCTTCATAAGACTCAATCTCTTCTTTGGTGACTAAATACTTTTCCATTTCTTGATACCAAGGTGTTAAGAAAATTTGATGGTGAATAAACGAGGGGCCTAAAGATGAATTAAGACGGAAGTTAAAACAGGTTCAAGGGTTCCATCTCAGCAAAAGCGATGCCTACGGTGGTAAACTACGCTTCTATTTGTGGATGGGATTATATCATCACCTCGTTATTAAGTGCAACTTCACAGAAATTGGTATCATTTAATGTCTGACTGGATACCGAGAGTAGTACATGAATTTAGATCGTAAGTACGTTACTCAATTAACTCGCGTGTTCCCAGTCACTAAGTAACTCATGTTGTTGGACTATTTTATAGGATTTACGAAATGGTACTTTGGGAGTACCAATACTCCTACCAGGAAAAGACTGCTTTTTCGTCTTGGTAGGTCTATTTTCTAGGGTTGTTGAACTGAACTGTTGGGTTTTCATTGGTAAATAAATCTCTGATTAAAACCTGAGCATTAATTTATAACATCAATTTGCAAATGGCAAATTTCTAAAGAAAAATAAAAAATATATATTTAATTTCTAAAGGAAAGAAGAGAAATTGAAGAGTTTATTTACTCTGAAGGTGAAGTGCGCCCAATGAGACTAACGATCGCTGCGGCTAAATCTGCTGGATCGACGGGTTTAGGTAGATGTTTTTGAAATCCTGCTGCCATTGCTTGGTTGTAGTTAATTTCTCCTGCATAAGCAGTCAAAGCGATCGCCGGAATTTGTCCGCCTTGCTCTGGTGGTAATTTTCTCACTTCGCCCAGCAACATATAGCCATCCATGAAGGGCATTCCAATATCGCTTAAGAGGATATCTGGCTGGGATTGCACTAATGTTTGCAGCGCTTCATCTGCTGATTCAACTGCTGTCACTGTCGCGCCATATTGTTCCAGCACAAAGCTAAAAAACTCTCGCACATCGGCTTGATCGTCCACAAGCAGGATTTGTACTCCAGCCAGTAATGTCTCGTCAGTACTGAGTTCTGTTTGAGAAGCCTCACTATTTCTAACTCGCAACTGAGAATTTTTGAGCAAAGGTAGTTTAACTGTGAAGGTAGCTCCTTGTCCTTCTCCTGGACTCTCTGCCTGAACTGTGCCACCGTGAAGTTCTACCAGATGACGCACAATTGCCAGTCCCAATCCCAATCCGCCAAATACTCTGGTTGTCTTAGCATCTGCTTGCCGGAAGTAATCAAAGACGTAGGGCAAAAATTCTGGGTTAATTCCTTTACCTGTATCAATTACCTGGATTTGGGCATCTAAACCAACTTGCTCTAGACGCACTTCTACAAGTCCATTCGTAGGTGTGAATTTAACGGCATTGGAGAGGAGATTCCAGATCACTTGTTGCAAGCGATCGCCATCGCCGAGAACTTTGCCGATATCATTACTTAAGATGATTTGAATTTGAATCGATTTGGCTTCTGCTGCTAAACGCACTGTTTCTAATGCAGATGCGATCGCTATTTTCAAATCCACTGCATGGAGATTTAACCTAACCTTACCTTGCAAAATCCGGGAAACATCAAGTAAATCTCCAATCAATTGGGTTTGTAACTTGGCATTCCGCTCGATTGTTTCCAATGCCCGGATTTTAGTAGCTTCGTCGAACTTGCGGGTTCTGAGTAACTTTGCCCACCCTAAAATTGGATTCAAGGGAGTTCGGAGTTCGTGGGAAAGCACAGCGAGAAATTCATCCTTAATCCGGTTGGCTGTCTCGGCTTCTGCCCTGGCAGTCTTTTCAGCTTCGTAAAGTTGAGCGCGGGCGATCGCTTGCGCACACTGTTGTCCCAGTGTCAACATAAATCCCCGGTCTTCTTCATTAAATATTTGTCCAGTAGTAAAGCTTAATCCCAGTGCGCCAATTACTTTTCCTTCTACTACCAAGGGAATGGAAGCCCAGGCATTATTCGCCATAACAGTCACAACATCTGCTAAGTTGGGATATCTAGCAATCATGGCTGCTAAATTTTCTAAAAAAATCGGCTGCCCAGTTCTGACTGTTTCTGCTATTTGGTTAGGTGCTGTAATCGGAAAAGTTGTCAAAGTATTTATCAGCGTTTGCGGATAGCCAATTGCTTGCACAACATTTAGGGTAGTATTTGCCTCAGTAAGTAAGACAACGGAACCACCAGTAGCTTTCAAGGCGGCAATGCCTTGGTTTACCACTACATCAGCTACCTGTTGGGGAGTTAAGGCTTCTGAGAAGGCAGCAGTTATTCTTTGTAAAAGTATGGTGCGATTGACAGACCGTTGAGTTTCCTGGTAGAGTCTGGCGTTGTCGATGGCTGTCGCCGCCCGCCGAGCGATATCTTCTGCTAAAGCCAAGTCTGTTTGTTGGTAGTATCTACCTGACTCGGCGGTAAAAAAAGAGATTGCTCCAAATAATTGCCCGCGGGAACGAACTGGAATCACCATTAGAGAACGAATACCCAAACTTTGCAGTAATTGCAGATGTTCGTTGTCTTCAGACATCTGTAAAAGATGTGAGTCAGATAATTCGGGATAAAAGACAGATATACCTAAGTGTAGCTGCCGTACAAGCTGTTTGGCTTTGGTTCTGGGTCGATAACGCCGACGGATTTGGTCTAAAATGTTTAGTTTTGTGGAATCGGCAATTGCGATCGCAATTTGTTTACTTGACCAATCTTCCTGGAAGACATCTACAATACACAAGTCGGCTAAAGTTGGAACTGCTAGATTTGCCACATTTTCTAAAGTTACTTCATAATCCAATGAGGCAGCTAGTAAGGTGCTGGCTTCGACTAAAAAGTTTTGTGTGGCTTCAATTCGTTTGCGGTGGCTAATATCCTCAATAATCCCTAATGCATACATTGGTTGTCCCTTCGCATTCCAAACTGCTGATGAAGTTAAGTTTGCCCAAACGATAGAACCATCTTTGCGGATGTAGCGCTTCTCTAAGGAATATCCACTAATTTCTTTTGCTAAAACTCGCCGAGCATTTTCCAAATCAACTTCTAAGTCGTCAGGGTGGGTAATTTCCTGAAAGTTCATTTGCATTAACTCTTCATGGCTATACCCAGTAATTTCGCATAGGGCAGGATTAACTTGCAGAAATCGTCCATCCAACCCTACTAGAGTAATACCGACAGCTGCTTGATTGAACATTGCCCGAAACCTTTCTTCGCTTTCTCGCAAAGCAACTTCTGTTTGCTTGGCTGCTGTCACCTCTGCCAAAATAATGCCAATTCCTACCGTTTCACCCATTGCGTTATCAACTGGGTAATAGTTGCCGAGCCAGTAACCGTAACGTCCTAGTTGTCCTCTTGTCTCACCACTGATTTCCATATTCAGTAGGGGTTCTCCAGTATCTAACACGCGCTGTAACTGTGGCTCTAACTCAGCCGCCATCGCTGGCAAAACTTCCCTAAATTTGCATCCTAGATGTTCTTCTATAGTTAAACCGTTAATGTCAGCGAAAACTTGATTAATGCGGATATATCGCAGTTCTCGATCCAAAAAGCATACAGCAATAGGAGCTGCTTCTAGCAGCGCATCTAGAAGAGATAGAGATTCGGCATAATGGACTAAAGCTTGGTGGATGTCTCGATAAAGTTGGGCATTTTCCACTGCTAAGGCAGCACGATGAGTAATCTCTGTTGCTAAAGTTAGGTCAGTGCGATCGTAGCGACGATCCGATCGGGTGTTGATAAAGGTAATACAGCCGAGTATCCGCCCTTTTGCGATTAACGGCACAATCATTACAGACTTCATCCCCAATTGCCGAACAAGTTCTAAGTGTTCCTGATTCTGAGTAGTTGCTACTAATAGCGAGTCAGATACCTCTGAGATCAATTCGCTTTGTCCAGTTTGCAGTACTCTAGTAATTGCACTTGCACCCTTGTAATCTGTCACATACTCCTGAAGTTTACGCGCCAACTCCGCTTTCGATGGGTCTGCATGGGCAATGGGTAGGCGGCGAATGGAACCATCTTCATTTAAAATATCAACGCTACACCAATCAGCTAGCTGAGGAACTGAGATTTTAGCGATTTGTTGTAAGGTTTGTTCATAATCTAACGAAGTAGAGAGTACACTACTAATTTGGGCGATATAGCGCAGCCTTTCCTCAGCTTGCTTGCGCTCTGTAATATCGAGAACAAAAAAAGCTCCTCGATCTACAGTCCCTTCAAAATGGCTACCACCTGCCAAAATCGGCAAGCGTGAGCCGTCTTTACGGATATATTCTTTTTGATATGGTGTGCAAAAGGGGCTGTCTTGAAATTGAGCTAGTGCTTGCTTATCGAGTGGCAGGTATTCTGTAGGAGTCAAGTTTTGCCAGTTAAGTTTTCCAGAAAGTAATTCTTCACGGGTATAACCCACCATATTCAGCAAGGCATCGTTAGCATCTGTAATCCTGCCGTCTCTATGCCAGAAGCCAATACCAATCATGTTTGACTCAACTACGCTGCGAAACTTCGCTTCGCTTTCTTGCAATGCTTGTTCAGTTTGTTTGAGTTGAGTAATATCAATTGAACTAATGCCTACTCCTAATAATTGCCCATCCGGCAAACACACCGGATAATAGCTGACAAGACCATAACGATATACCCCCGGAGGATAGGTTTCACCGCTTACTTCTTGGTTGAGTAAGGGCTGCCTAGTTTTCATCACTTGCTGAAAAATAGGCTCAATTTGCGCTGCCCATTCTGGTAGTACTTCCCTAAAGGTGCGACCAATATGTTGAGTTTGTGGTACACCGTTAATAGCAGCTAGCGCTTCATTCGCATGAATGTAGCGCAGTTCGGGATCGAGAAAAGCCAGCGCCACTGGCGAACTAGTAAGCCAAGCATTGAGTAAAGCCAGAGATTCATCTTTTTGCCCAATAGCTTGTTGAAGTTCCTGGTGCAACCTGACTTTTTCTAGTTCTGCCTGCTTGCGCTCAGTAATATTCACACCTGCACAGGTAAGACCCTGAATGCTATTGTCTACATCCCTTAATGGTTCAACGAGCAAATCGTAGTAAAGGTTTTTTTCACCAATTGTCAGATAAATCTCTTCACGGGTTGAAACACCAGTTTTTAGTACCTTCTGCTTAATTGCCGTTAATTGCGCTGCTACTGAGGCGGTAAATAATTCATCATCAGACTTACCCAGCATTTCTTCAGCAGTTTCTAGACCTTGAGGATTATGAATCCACTGATATCGCAAATTGCGATCCTGCTGAAAGACGACGATATCTGAACTACTTAACGCTAATCGAAATCTTTCTTCACTAACTCTTAGCTT
Organism: Nostoc sp. DedQUE08; assembly: GCF_034530895.1. Classification (NCBI taxonomy): domain Bacteria; kingdom Bacillati; phylum Cyanobacteriota; class Cyanophyceae; order Nostocales; family Nostocaceae; genus Nostoc; species Nostoc sp. DedQUE08. Next base: position 682 of record NZ_JAVRCD010000024.1, on the reverse strand, counting down.
TTGGAGATTTTCATCCGCCCCTGTTTTAGCATTTTTTAATGCCTCACATAAGATACTAAAGAGCAATCCTTGCAATGCAAATAACCCAATTCGCACAGAATTAGATAAATCAAAACTCAGCTCATAAGCTGGAGGTAGAAAGAAGTAATTGCTCAGTAATGCAGACAATAAAGTTGCTAACAACCCTGATTTCAAACCCCCATACCAAGCACTCAACATTACAGCGCTAAAAAATAGTAGAAAAGGAGTATTATTCATGCTTAACCAAGGGTCTAGCATCAACATTAGCACTAATGCTAGTGCGACAATTAATACAACAAGACCATAACGTAGTAACTGAGAATAATGAATATGGGGCATGAAAAGTTTTTGGAAAAACCAATACTCATTGCAGAGGCTGTACATACCCTAAGCTAGTTTTTGATTTTTAGTAACTTATCTACAGATAGATTTTTGTTGAGTTCTAAAAGTTTCTTTTGCTAGAGGTCAATGTTTTAGTTGTCTGATATGCGGGGTGAAAATTTAGCTCGAACCATCAAGATAAATAACACTATTTGGCTAATTTAAAATACTAAATCCAAATACTAGCTAATTTATAACAAAAATTATCGAATAATATAGGACTCCTATTTGATTTTTGAAAAAAACTCAGTACAGCTTTATTCCTTCTTCCCAGTCCCCA
>NZ_JAVRCD010000023.1:0-112835 GCF_034530895.1 Nostoc sp. DedQUE08 | reverse complement strand
AGTATAGAGAAATACCCGTGTTTCCATGATTCATCCCGCATTTATGCAACGCCACCGAAAAGTCTTCGATCCGCAGTAACACCTCAGTGTCATTGATTAACTCATAGCTCCATAGTTGCAAAGGATGATAGCAGCCATCTTTCTCAAATTTTCCGCGTTCTCGGATGAGCGCTCTTGCTGCTGACGTTAAAGTGCCTTCAACAACTATACAGCCCACCATTCCTGACCAAGGTTGTACAGACACTTCCTCAAGCGCTAAAAAATCTGGTCTGCTGCCACTTAACTCCTCTCCTCCTGGAAAGTACGTCCGAAACCTGTCAGCCTTTTTCAGGTAGAAGTCGAGGATGCCTTGCTGAATCTGTGGTGTGTTTTGGGTAACTAGAAAACTTGAGCGAGACATAAAAATAGCCTTTGAAACCCCTAAGATGACGTGAGTTCGACGGGTTGAAAAAAAAGCTGAGACTGGAATAATTCTAGCAGTAGTTATTTTTTGGGCGTGACTGCGTAGCATAATAAAAGGCGTTGCTAAACTTGAATCAGCAACGCCTAATCTTGAGTATTTAAGAACTACTCAGCACTCTTACTCTGCCCAAGCAATCAACCTTGGCTCATAAGGATTAGCCAGATTTTTATTTTTGGGCAATACACGCAAAGACAAACCTTGTAAACCAGAAGCGGTATAGATGATATTACCAGTGTAAATACTCAATTGCTGTCCATCTTCGCCTTGGTAATCCATCACCACTGGCACAGCGTTGACAATCTCACCATTGGCATCGATCGCACCTTGATATAACTCCACTTGCACATCATTATTCGTCAAAGTTGCCAAGTCAACCTTGGCTTTGACAGCAACGGTTTGGTTAACTTCAATGTCTGAAGCTGCCGATACGTCAACATCTTTGATTCTGATGTTGAACCAGTGTTCGCTGAGTTTTTCTTTCCAAGCGGCAAGTTCTTTCGCTGGAGCATAGTTATCAACAGTCAGGGTATGATAGCGATCGCTAGCTGGGAAATAAGCCCTAAGAGCATATTCTCCGACCATCCGCGCTGTATTAAAGAAGGGACAATTCAACCGAATTGCATCCTTCATTTTGGCAACCCACGGACGGGGCAAACCATCAGTATCCCGATGTTCATAAAATAACGGTACAACTTCCTTCTCTAACAATTCGTAGAGAGCATTTGCTTCTACTTCATCTTGGTAGTTAGGATCGTCATAATTTTCTCCATGTCCAATCGCCCAGCCTGTGCGGACGTAATCAGCTTCATCCCACCAGCCATCTAGCACACTTAAATTTGGCAAGCCATTCATTGCCGCTTTCATGCCACTAGTACCAGAGGCTTCCCGTGGACGACGCGGTGTATTTAACCAAATATCGCAACCCGCAACCATCAACCGGGAGATGTGAATGTCGTAATTGGGAACAAACACTACCTGTTTTTCTAAATGCTGTTCGCGGATAAAGTGATTGATCTCGCGGATCAGTTCTTTACCGGGGATATCTTTAGGATGTGCCTTACCAGCAATCACGAATTGCACTTTCCGGTCTTTATTAGCCAGCAGAAGCCGCTTAATCCGATCCAGATCGCGCATCCAGAGGGTGGCGCGTTTGTAGGTGGCAAAGCGACGAGCAAAACCAATGGTGAAAGCGTAAGGATCTAAAACTTCTTGTGCCTGGGAAATTTCAGAGGCAGAAGCGCCGCGATCGGTCAAATGTTTCACCAAATGATCCCGCACATACAAAATCATATCTAAACGGCAGCGTTCGTGATTGCGCCACAATTCCTCATCGGGTATGGCGTCCATCCGATCCCACAATGGGCTATCTGGTGGTGCTGATGACCAATTTGGGCCGAGGTAGCGATCGTACAATTCTTGAGTCGATTTCGCCACACAACTCCGAGCATGGACACCGTTGGTAATTGCAGCGATCGGCACTTCCTCCACTGGCACTTTCTGCCACAAGCCCTGGAACATTTGCCGCGACACCACACCGTGGAGTTGGGCGACACCGTTAGAAAATGTTGCCATTTTCAGCGCCAGCACCGCCATACTGAAAGGCCCGGATAAATCGCCTGTATTCTCGCGCCCCAGTCCTAAAAATTGCTCTTTGGGCAACCCAAATATCTCTGCATAATACCCCAGGTAGTACAACATTTTTTCGGGAGCAAACAAGTCAATCCCTGCTGGTACTGGCGTGTGGGTAGTAAAGATATTACTGGAAGCCACCACCTGTTTAGCTTGGGCATAATTCAGTCCCTCTTCCTGAATCAGCAAGCGGATGCGTTCTAGGGCAGAGAAGGCGGCGTGGCCTTCATTCATGTGGTAAGCGGTGACTTTCAACCCTAAAGCTTTGAGCATTTGCACACCACCGATCCCCAGCATAATTTCCTGGTGGATACGCATATCGATGTCGCCACCGTACAGCTGATCTGTGATGTCATGGTCGTAAGTGTTGTTGGGTTCAATGTTGGTGTCCATCAAATACAACGGAACCGTTCCCACCTGTACGCGCCAAACTCTGGCATACACCTTGCGTCCTGGATAATCTACCGCAATCCGCAGTTCAGAACCATCGGCATTGCGCTCTAAATGCAAGGGCATATTATAGAAATCGTTGAGCAGATAGCGTTCTTGCTGCCAGCCATCAGCATTGAGATACTGGGCAAAGTAGCCTTGCTGATACAGCAAACCTACACCTACAAGCGGTAGCCCCAAGTCACTGGCAGATTTGAGGTGATCCCCTGCCAGAACGCCCAAGCCTCCAGAATAGACGGGCAAACAATCTACAAGTCCAAATTCCGCCGAAAAATAGGCATAGCATTCTTTCGGTTTCTGTTCCCGTTGTTTCTGATACCAAGTGCGCTCTTGCAAATAATCGTCTAACTGACGGTCAGCTCGATCCATTTGCGCTAAAAAGCCTTCATCTTCGACAACTTCCAGAAGCCGCGATTGAGAGATAGTACCCAGCATTAACACTGGGTTGTGATGGCTAGACTCCCACAGGTCAGAGTCTAAGCGACGGAATAAATCTTTAGTATCAACGTTCCAATCCCAGTGCAAGTTATATGCTAGCCGCCGCAGTGGTTCGAGTCGCGGCGGTAGTGAAGGGGATACGTTAAATGTGCGAATTGGCTGCATAGGTTGGCAAAACTCCAAGTTTAGCTATGGTTATTGTTTACTCTCTTTACCAATGTTGCCAATTCTTTATACTGTAGTTTGTGAAAAAGCGATGACTTTGTTAAGCATTGAGAATTATTTTTAACCTCGTTGCTAAAGTTTACACCAAGGTGTTTCTAATTCTGTGCCTTACTCTGAGCCATATACTTGGTATATTAAGATTTAATCATTTACTGGTATGTATCACTTAAAAAAATTTACTTTTGAATAAATAATTTATATTTATTTTAGTATTGCTTCCGGGGATCAATCGAGAGTCTGGGCTGAAGGTAAAAATTCCCCATAGCTGTGTCCAGTGAAGTTAAATTTTTTAATTATTTTTTCATAAAACCGCGCTGTCAAAGAAGGCAATCCCGATGAAAGAAGTTTCAAAAGCCTTGCAGGAAAATCTTCTCAAGATTGGGATTTTTACTTAGCACTCTCAAGCCAGAAGACAGAAGGGAAACCCTATAAATGATCGGATGAAACCCTTACCAAGCAGTTAATCAAGAAAAGCGATGCCTGGGGCGGGCTACACCTATTTTAACTACTTGGTATTAAATATTTCCACTAAAGCAGCAAAATAACTTATAAAGGTGTTATTTTATGCACCTAATGAAGGCTGATCTTTAGTATTTTTTGTCATTGTCAAAGCTACAGCTGCTGCATAAGCGAGTTCTGCTGCCATTTGATAAGCAAGTTTGATACTTGATGAAGTGTCCTTGGCTTTAGGAGATGGGGAAGCTTTTTTTCGGCGCGACTCAAGTTTTACATCACCTGCTGCGATCGCTCGCTGTAAAATGATCCAGGCATCTAGGTCTTCTGAGTCATAATTACCTTGAAGCTGCGATCGCAGTTGATCTTCGGCTACAACACTCAAAGAGCCGATAGTTAGAGCTTCTTGTACAATTTCTTTAATTAAAGCCATAATTTGAACCAAGTGTGTGAGTTAAAATCGATACCTCAATTTGGGAAGTTAGATGTTTTTTTGCAGATTTATCCTCGAAAATAAGCTACTTTTAGCTTTCTTCTAATAAAATTTATAATGAGTAGTACCAAGCACGCATCACCCGCTTGGCTCACCCGAATGGGTGATTTATAAATTTTTAGATACAAGTAATAGCGAAGAGAAAAATTTTCAGCTACTTTGGCTTTTTAACGAAGAGGGTGTCACAAGTATAGTAAATGTCATTCTGAGTTTAACGCCCAATTATAAAATAGTAACGATAACAATATAGACCAAAATGCCAATAACTACTTACAGCATTTTTAAATCTCCCTCCTTAATGGATGCTATCTAAGTGTATAAAAATATTTTAGAGTAGCATAGGCTTTGCCTGCCGGAGAAATCGCCCTAGTAAAAAAGTTAACTTATTTCCAGTATTATCATCAACAATCAATCTGGAAATCAACTTATTTAATAAGAGTGTTCCACTAAAAATAAAATGTGCTATTGTTAAAAACAATTGTTATTAAAAACCATTCATGTCATTACAAACGTGAATTGGCTAGTCTGTAAATCATCCGTGTGCAACATGATTGGAGCAGCATACTCTAGAAATTCGTTGCAAGAAAGCCGTCATAGTAGTCGGGGAAGCGCTTACTTGTTTGCACCGATGGTTAACTTCAATGTGATGGCTGATGTGGGAGATAATCCACCCTAATTGGATTTTATTTGGGCATCAATACCCAGAAAAATCCAACAATAATTACATTGTTATGCTAGGCAAAAATTTTATTTAAACTTTGAATATAGTCTAGTTAAATGTATTTTTTGTTGCAAAATAGTTTGTGAAACTGAATTGTTTCAAAAAACTAAAACCGCTTGAGAGTAAATAGCCTCAAGACAAACAACACTATCCCTATTTGCTTTAGGAGTGCTGTTAGCGGTAGCAAGCTTTTCAAATTTGCCAGAGAACCAAAACAGTAGTCTATCTAAACCAGCAAATTTTCCATCAGACAATTTAGAGTCTAAGTTTTGACACAGCAATGCACTGAAATTGTTTTGTTAATTGATTTTGTGAAACATAAGCCAAAATTTTACGTGCATATAGTACAAAATCTGCTAGCGACTTAATGCAATTGTGCATATTACTTGAGTAATTTTACATATCTAACCTCAAGAATTGTTCGCATAGTCAAAGCCAGACTTTGGTTTTTCAATGTAAAACCATCTAAAAATCTTGGGAAATTTTGGTGATATTGCTACTTAGCTCATGTATTAATACATACATAGTCTATTGGTATTGGTAGAAGATTAGAATACAGTCAAAACAACTTTAAACACTGTCAACAACAATTGATTAACGAGATATGTAGCCATGCAGAACGAGCAATATTTTTCCAAATTGCAGCGCGTGCAAGAACTTTTAGTAACTACAGTATTAGGAGATATTCCAACACTTCTTCTCGGCCCAAAGTTGCGTAATTTAGGATATCGTAGTATTTTTGGCCAGATAGACAGCCCAGTATATATTCAAAATGGTGTTGAATTTAACGGTACTTCTTGTATTGAGATCGGCACAGGAGTCTATATTTTCAAGGGTGTGCGGATGGATGCGAGAGGACATAAAAATAATAAAATTCATCTAGGAAATAGAGTTGCGATTGAACGTAACGTTGATATCGGGTCTTTAGAAGATACGTATATACATATTGATGAAGACACCTTCATTGCTCCTAATGTATGTATTGAGGGGCCAGGAGACATTAAAATTGGTAAACACTGCATGATTGCTGCCCATTCAGGGATATATGCCAATAATCATAATTTTGCCGATCCGATGGAGCTGATTAAATACCAAGGTGTTACTCGCAAGGGAATTGTGATTGAAGATGATTGTTGGCTAGGACATGGAGTAACAGTATTAGATGGCGTTACTATCGGCAAAGGCAGTGTTATTGGTGCAGGAGCAGTTGTTAATAAAGATATTCCTGCTTTTTCCGTTGCTGTCGGCACACCTGCACGAGTAATCAAAAACCGAATTGGCAAAGATATAGCAAAGCTTCAAGTTGAGAAATAGGGCATGGGGTATAAGAGGCAGAGGGGCAGGGGGGCAGGGGAGAAATAATAACTCCTAACTCAGCACTCCTAACTCAGCACTGCTGAAAGGCATGGGGAATAGTAACTATCCCCTGTAACCTGTTGCCTTTTTTGGGAAACCTTTGCCATCAGTCAACGTCACAAGGGTAAACGCCTCTGAGTTATCTTTCTTAAGGGCATCTACAAGTCAGACAACTGACATCTTGTACATTATCAATAACCGTAGGGTAGACATTCCTAGTCTTGAGTCCCCAGAGTCCTCTAAAAAAGGGACGAGATTTGGGTAATATAAAGTAGCTATCTTTTCTGCATTGCAGATACTGAAAGAAAAGCTTTCTTTGTTTTACCCGTTGGAGATATTTCTATGCTGACTTTAAAAATCGCTGTTTATATTGTTGTTGCCTTCTTCGTAACTATCTTCATCTTTGGATTTTTGTCGAACGATCCAGCTCGTAACCCCGGCCGTCGGGACTTAGAGTAAAAGGGCGATAAATTATCCGCGACTTTGGAAGGCGGAAAATACTAAACGCCACGGAAACTTACTAAGCGAAAATTTAGTAAGTTTCTTTCTCCAAGTAGCTTGCTGTAGGTAGCAGAAGGCGACAGTCGGAAGGCAAAATGTATGTTTATCCTTCCCTTTGTCATTTGGCTGTTTGTTAGCCCGATTTTGCTCACTTATGCTTCATCCAGTTCTGCCACCTAATCCGCCTCCTATCGTTGAATCTTTACAACCTGTAAATCCCGCCTCGTCTGCTAGTCATACAAAGTTTCTTTCAGGTGTAGATACTGGAACACACGAAAAGACAGACAAATCCAAGCAGCCCAAGAATTTGGCTCAGTTGGCAATTTCGGGTAACACTAAGAGCGATCTTTTATTGTCAACTCCGATAAACTCAACTCAAGATCGCTTGGTAGTTGCTGAAACTTCTTCTGCACCTCATTCACCAGAAACCTTTCCACCAGAAAGTTCTCCACTCCCCGGTTCTGCAACTGCTGGGCTTTTGGGACAGCCGCTGGTTGTTGGTTATCCCACGCAAGAGGTTACAACCTCTAATCGCCAAGTTAAAAAAGACACAAAGACAAGTCCGAGCGTCGAACCCCGCCACTCGGAACTTCTGATGTCGGCACTGCGCAAACGGGAGATGCAAAGAAAAGTTGGAGCGGAGGCTTTAGACGAAGACGCAAAGGGTGAAGCTTCTCAAAAACTCGGTCAGCGATGTCTGACGACAAGCTGCTTTGCGTCTACGCTACCTCCAAACTCTAGTGGTGGAGCAAAACCAACCTTTTTGGACTCTTCTAGCTTTAGCTATAAAGTTTCTCCAAGCCCACTTGTCGCCCAATCTCCACGCCCTCTGCAAATTGCCCCAACTGTCACAAACAGCAATAAATTAGTTAAATCCAAGGCGGAAATTTTAGCTGAGAAGTTAACTCAACAAAAACAGCAACGCGATATTACTGCACAACAGTCTCTAAAAAAAGACAATATCTCTGTATCTGCTGCCGATCTTGCACCGAGTTCTCAATCAGTACAAAATCTTATAACATTTAAGTCTCGTAACCCGACAAACAAACTCTCAGCGCCGATCGCTGTAGAATTTAAGTCTCAAGTCCAGCAACAAAGCCAAGTACCAACGCCTACACCACAAGTAAATACCACTCAGCCACAAGCTCAACCATCTGGTACAACTGCGCCAGCTACCACACCGCCAGCCGGGCCAAGAACTGTAGAAGTCACTTCAGATCGGCAAGAGTATGACGAGAAACAGCGAATTATTACAGCTGTAGGTAATGTAGTTGTGCGATTTGATGGGGCAGTGGTGGATGCCGATCGCTTACAAGTTAATTTGGACAACTTGATCGCTGCGGGTGAAGGCAACGTCATTTTAACCCGGGGCGATCAAATACTGCGCGGACAACGCTTTACCTATAACTTCGTTCAAGATCGTGGGGAACTGGAAAATGGTAGAGGAGAAATTTACGTACCCTCAGCACAAACAGATTTTGCTTTTTCACCCACAGCTATAAGTGCTGGTGGAGTTTCAAGACTTCCGCCTAGCGATCGCATTCGAGCCGATCAGCCCCTTTCCGGTGTGAGTAGCCCTGGAGGAATTAATGTGACATTTGGTGGTCAGTCAGATGCTAGCAACATCCCGCGATCGAAAACAGGGGGTGTAGTCAATCGGCTGAGGTTTGAAGCTGAACAAATTGATTTTTATCCGCAAGGCTGGCAAGCAAGCAATGTCCGCATCACCAACGATCCTTTTTCGCCCCCGGAATTAGAATTACGCGCAGATAAAGTAACTTTGACGCGAGAATCACCTTTGGTAGACCGCATCAGGACACAGCGACAGCGTTTGGTATTGGATCAAACAGTCTCCTTACCAATTCCTTTGAATGAGCGTACTATTGACCGCCGAGAGCGGGACGCTTCACCTGCAATAGTCTCCCCCGGCTACGATGGAGAAGATCGGGGTGGTTTATATATTGAGCGTGGCTTTCCACTAATCGATACAGAGCAGACACGCTGGACAATTACGCCCCAGTTATTATTACAGAGAGGTGTGCAAGAAGGCGTGGGTGACTTAGGCTCACTGTTTGCTGTGAAGACCAAGATAAATTCTGTTTTGAGTCCACGGACGATAATTCAGGGAAATGGGGAATTAACTAGTTTTAACTTGAATGACGTGGAAGATAATTTGCGGGTGAATTTAGGATTGCGTCAGATATTAGGCACTTCTCTTCCCCACACATTGAATGTGCAATATAACTATCGCAATCGTCTCTACAACGGTACTCTGGGTTTTCAAACTGTCCAGAGCAGTTTTGGCGGCATTATTACCTCTCCGGTGATTCCTTTAGGAAAAAGTGGTATCAACCTCAACTACCAGGCAAGTGCCCAGTATATCGATGCCAACACCGATCGCCCAGACTTGCTAGAACCAGTACGGGAAAACAATCGTATTTCGCTTGGTCGTTTACAAGGCAGTGCAACTCTCAGTAGAGGGCTGTTGCTGTGGCAGGGAAAACCATTACCACCCACTGCCAGTGAGGGGTTACGATACACCGCTACTCCTGTAGTTCCTTACTTGCTAGCGATCGCTAGCCTCACAGGCACTACCAGCTATTACACCAATGGTGATAACCAAAGTACTCTAACTAGTACAATTGGCTTACAAGGGCAAATTGGCCATTTTTCCCGACCTTTTTTCGACTATACCGCCTTTAATATCAGTTACTCTCAAGGCTTAAATAGCGGATTATCACCCTTTTTGTTTGACCGCTCCGTTGATAACAAAGTATTGACCGCTGGAATATCACAGCAAATCTACGGCCCTTTTCGCTTAGGCTTTCAAACATCTGTTAACTTGGATACTGGTAAGGAAACTAGCACCGACTACATTTTGGAATATAGCCGTCGCACCTATGGCATCACCTTACGTTACAATCCGGTGTTGGAGTTAGGCGGCATCAGCTTCCGAATTAGTGACTTTAACTGGGGTGGCGGCACCGATCCATTTTCGCAAGTTAAGCCAGTAGTAAACGGCGTACAACAGGATTATTAGTCTAAGGACTAGGGACGACTCGACAGGCGATCGATCTCACAATTAGTTAATGCCGAGCCAGGTATTCTCAAGCTGGCATAGTCGCCGCTTAGTTGAACGTGTGATGGTGGTTGATGTAGGGTTACACAACATCTGTGAACTGCGGCTTGGTATTCTCGCCATTGCCTACGGATTGCAATACTTGCAGCATCGTTACCTAAGTCGGAAAATCTTAGCCCCGCTCGCATCAGCCAAGATTCTACGTCAGTTGTTTCACCAACTATTTCTGGAATGGGATTAATCTTTTTCATGAGTAATATCTTATACGTGTATTCTCAATTACTCATTTCACTTTAAAAGAAAGTATCAATACTAGCCAATATCATTTTTTATCAAAATCATCAATAAAAATTATTCATACCTGAATAGAATACTCAGGTATGAAAGAATAAATTACTATTACGGCTGGTAAACAGCATTGCTTTAGCTTGTGAATAGGCCGTTTTCTAGCTCGTAATTACTAGAAGCGATAGCCTAATCCGGCTTGGAAGCTGACAGCATCAGCATCACTATTTCTGTAGGCGTCAATACCCCATTTAGTATCGCCGTAGGCAATGACATTTTTGCTAACTTCTGATTCAATCCCAAGGGTGACTACAGGTGAATTCCGATTGCCCAATGGAGTTTTTTGACCTTCGTCAGTTACAAAGGAATAACCACCACCGAAGTAAACGTTAGTATTTTTGGCGATGGGCGCATCATAAGTCACTATGGGCATAATTGCAGCAGCATCACCACCATACAGCACAGAACCCCGCAGTGAAACAGGCGCATTCGGTACGGCGTATCGTCCTTGAATATTACCACCAATTTGTGCTTCATCGTTTCCTTGTCCGCCACTGGTTGCACCAACAGCAACACCAGCACCGATGTAATTACCGTTAGTACCGTTAGTAGCTGCTGTTTGAGCAGATGCAATGCCGGCTGAGAGGACAATGGAAGCAGCAGCAAAGAAAGAGGCAGCTAATTTTGTCAGTTTCATAAAGTTATTCTCACTAGAGTTAGGTAAAATCAATGTTCTCTAGTACTAGAATCTCTTTTTTTACAAAATGTAACCTCACGCACCTGGTTCACCCAGGTGGCTGAATTATTTCTCACCCACCTGGGTGTAACAACTGAAATATTTGATTGAAGAATTCAGGATTCAGGATTCAGGAGTCAGAATTCAGGATTCAGGAGTCAGGAGTCAGAATTCAGGATTCAGGATTTAGGATTCAGGATTCAGGATTCAGAACAAGAAAGTGGAAGATTCAGATCCACCACCCTCTTGTCTTTACGCTGCGCTATCCGCTTTCTCTGGCTCCAAGTTCATACTGAATTCTGACTCCTGACTCCTGAATTCTATTTAGATAACAGTTATTTCTTTAAAAAGCGCTGACGTAGACGAGAGATAAAAATATTTACTTCTGGTATTTTCAGCCAGTAAGCGATCGCCGCAAACACTGCAATCCCCACGAAGCCAGATATACACAATTGCAACACCAGAATCAGTAAACCCGTTTTACCTAGCAAGTGCTGGGAACCAACCAAAGTCCCATAGCTTGCGACCCCAGCAACTACGCTACCACCAGCCAAACCCAAAATCGGCAAACTCCACTCGCGCCAAGGTAAACCATTGAGTTTGCGATCGAGTAACCATAACAGCATTAACATTGAGCTACAATTTACACCCACTGTTGCTAATACCAAACCGGGAGCGCCAAAAGGTTTAACGAAAAACCAATCTAATAAAATATTAAGCAAGATGTTAAAAATACTGATGCGAAAAGGTGTCTGTCCATCGCCTAAAGCATAAAATACCCGCACCAAAACATCACGCCCCAAATAGACAAACATCCCAATTCCATAAGCTACTAGTAAGGATGAAACTAGCTGTGTGGCTTCTGGCTTGAAAGCACCGCGCTCATATACCACCTGTACAATGGGTACAGATAGCGCCACCATCAGCGCCCCTAGCGGTAACATGGTAAAAGCAGTGAGTAGGAGTCCTTGGCGAATCCGTAATTTTAAATCCTGCCAATTTTCGGGGCCAGATAGTCTGGCAAATATCGGTAATAGAGGCAGTAAAATGATATTAGAAATAATCCCCAAGGGAGTTTGGACTAATAGATTGGCATAGTTAAATCCTGCCGCCGCACCAGGGATAGGACTAGCAAAATAAAGGTCAGTGGCAACATTAATTGGCATCATTCCAGAGGAAACTGTTGCCGGAGTCATGATTTTAATTACTTCTTGAACGCCTGGGGATTTAAAATCAAACCGCAGGCGTAATGTGCCTAATCCTAACCGCCACTGGACAATTAACTGCACTACCCACTGGAGAATCGCTCCTGCCAAGGTTCCCCAAGCTAAGACCATTCCCCCGATTAAAGCGTATTCTGGTTTAATAATGTCCTTGCCCAGTTGCATCGCTAAGATAGCAAGACCGCCAACAACGGTAATACTGGATAATAAAGGACTAATGGAGAGTAACCAATATTGATTGGCTGTATTGAGAGTACCAAAGCCAATGCCAATTAAACCGGCAAATAAAGCCATTGGTGCCATAATGCGGAGTTGTTGAATGGCGATCGCTCTGGTTGTTTCTTCCAAACCATGACCGACTAAATCAACGATTGCATCCGCAAATAGAACTTGAGCCACTGTCACCAGCAACAGCACTCCACCTACCAGCGTTGTCACGGTTTCCACAAGGGGAGCGGCTTCTTCTCGCCGCCGCTTGGCTAAAACGCTGACGAGCGCACTGTGTAATGGCCCATTTACACCACCGAGTAAAATCAATAGAAAGCCAGGAATAATATAGGCATAACTATAGGCGGTAGCAGCAGCACCAACACCAAATGCGGCAGCGATCGCTTGCTGCCGCACTAAACCGAAGATTTTACTAATTAATGTGGCTGCGGCAACAATGCCAGCAATTCCAGCGAAGGAACGAGAGGGTTTTTGATCTTGTTGTGTCACGAATAATACCCGACAACTCTAGCAGAGTGCATACTTTAAAACATTTAACCTGAAATTCCGCAGTCTGTCAGGTAAATTTTGACAAATTAGTAATTTTAAATGCCTACACCAACGGCAAAGGCAAAGCGATGTCTACAGTAAATGCTCACCTACGCTCAAAATTAAATTCCTGAATTGCGATAATACAGCGAATTACAAGTTAGTTAGATCGCGATTCCAAAGGGGTCAGACGGATTTTCTGATTTGCCTTGACAACACTAACTTAGTGACAGCCAAGCTTTAAGTTTGTAGTGAATATACCCAAATAAACTTTGCGCTCCTGTGTGTTTCAAATTAAACCCTCAATTGACGACGAATTTCCCAAATTGTGTAGTTAGTCATTTCCTCTGTTGTGTACAAGCCAAAATTATTTTTAACCAATTACAAGGATAGATCGAGAAAGGGGAACTATAAAAATAACCATCTTCTGGGAAATAGTTGAACTAGGGAATGGGGATTGGAGACTAGGGACTGGATATCGGGCGAGATGTGAATGGGGATTGGAATCCCAAACAAATCTTACTCATATTTTATTCCCTACCATCCAGTACTCAGTCCCAAAGCGCCCATTCGTCCCCACCCTAACAAGTTGCTATCCATCTGAAATTGGTGAATCCTGGACGCGGCCAGTTGAAGACTGTAAAACTTTGCAGTTTGTCATATTGTTGACACTTCTTAACCCATGAACTTTGGCGTGAGGAACCCTTGTATAAAAAACGAGATAATCCAGAGCAATGGAACCCAATTCAAATTTCACAGAAAATCAACTTCTTTTATCAAGCGCTCAACTTCAAGAGCAACTAGAGCAACAAAAAGCTCTGGCGAGTGTCATTGTCCGAATTCGGGAATCTCTTGACTTAGAAACAATTTTTCAAACGACTGTTAAACAAGTGCGTCAGTTACTAAATGCCGACCGAGTAGCAGTCTTCCAGTTCGACCGCGAACAAAACTGGCAGGGAGAATTTGTTTCTGAAGATGTTGCAACTGGCTGGAACTCAGCAATGGCAATAAAAGTTTATGACCACTGCTTTGGAGAACAATTTGCTTCTAGTTATCAACAAGGTAGAGTGCAAGCAGTAGCAGATATTTACAATGCGGGACTGAGTGATTGTCATCTGGAAATTTTGAGCAAATTTCAGGTGCAGGCCAACCTCGTTGTCCCTCTATCGCGGAAGAAGGAACTGTGGGGATTGCTTTGCATTCATCAGTGCAGTGAGACTCGTGAATGGAAAGAATCGGAAATTGAGTTTATTCGTCAAATTGCTGACCATCTTATTGTTGCGATTCAACAAGCAAAGCATCTTCATGAAGTCAAATTGCAAGCTGCAAAATTGGCTCAAGCAGTTCAGCGCGACCAAGTAATAGCTAAAATTGTCGATGAAATTCGCTCACCCCTTGATATTGAAATTATCTTTAAAACCACAACTCAAGAAATACGCAAGCTGTTGCAAGCTGACCGAGTTGCCATCTTTAGCTTCAATCCTGATTGGAGTGGTAACTTTGTTGCTGAATCATTTGCTGAAGGTTGGACTCCTTTAGTTGGTCTTCTGTCTGCGATCGCTGATAGTTATTTACAACAGACGCAAGGCGGGCGTTACGTTAACAACCAGACTTTTATAGTTAATGATATTTACCAAGCCGAATTAACAAACTGTCATGTAACTCTGTTGGAGCAATTTCAGGCAAAAGCCTTTGCTACTGCCCCGATTCTCCAAGGAGATCAACTTTGGGGAATCATCGCTGCCTATCAAAATGCCTCACCCAGAGAGTGGCAATCTTATGAAGTCGAATCACTGAGCAAAATCGGCACACAAATTGGTGTCGCAGTGCGACATCATAAGTTGCTGGCATACGCTCAGTACCAAGCAGAGCAACAAAAAACATTAACTAGTGTAATTACTCGAATTCGAGAGTCTCTAGATTTAGATACAAT
This sequence comes from Nostoc sp. DedQUE08, assembly GCF_034530895.1. Lineage (NCBI taxonomy): Bacteria > Bacillati > Cyanobacteriota > Cyanophyceae > Nostocales > Nostocaceae > Nostoc > Nostoc sp. DedQUE08. The sequence continues at coordinate 98,094 of NZ_JAVRCD010000023.1, read as the reverse complement.
CTTCCAAACTACTGTCACTGAGGCCCGGCAAATGCTGCAAGCAGACCGAGTGGCAGTCTTTCGTTTTGACCCGCAAAAAGATTGGGAAGGAGAATTTATTTCTGAAGATTTTGTGCCTGAGTGTAACTCGGTAATGGCAGAAAAAGTTTATGACTATTGTTTCGGAGAAAACTTTGCACCCCTTTACGCCCAAGGTCGAGTAAATGCGATCGCTGACATTTATCAAGGAAAGTTCCCCGGTTGCTACGTCCAAATTTTAGAAAAATTTCAAGTGCGGGCAAATATGGTCGCACCTCTATTGAAAAAAGGTGAACTTTGGGGATTGCTGTGTATTCACCAATGCACTGCTCCTCGCTACTGGCAACCCTCTGAAGTTGAATTTGCTAGTCAAATCGCCGAGCAATTAGGAGTTGCATTAAAACAGGATTCTTATTTAAAGCAAGTTCAAATGCAGGTTGTCCAGTTAGCAGAAGCCACTGAACGCGAAAAAGCAATGGAACGCCAAGAACTACTGGCTGCAACTATTGATAAAATCCGCCAGTCACTCGATATTAAAACTATTTTTAGAACTACTACTCACGCTGTGCGAGAGTTACTCGAAGTTGAGCGAATTGCAATCTACCGTTTCAACCCGGATTGGAGCGGTAAATTTGTAGCAGATTCCTTTAAAGATGGTTGGAAACCAGTTGCACAAACCCAACCAACGATTATAGAAACTTTTGAGGATACAGACGACGATAACGAACTTCCGCGTAACGAAACCTTTGTGCCGATTCGCGAAGGTGAAAAATTATGGGGATTATTAGTTGCTTATCAAAATTCGCAACCACGTTATTGGAAAGAAGAGGAAATTAATTTACTGGCTCAAGTTGGGGTGCAATTAGGAATTGCGATTCAGCAAGCAGAATTACTCGAACAAACTAAACGTCAAACCTTAGAACTTACTCAGACTCTGCAAGAATTAAAACAAACTCAGACCAGGTTAATTCAGGGTGAAAAAATGGCAGGATTAGGACAACTACTTGCTGGAGTTGCCCATGAAATCAACAATCCTATCAGTTTTATTTTTGGCAATCTTATCCATTTAAGTGAATATACTCAAGAACTGCTCAAGGTAGTGAATCTTTACCGTCAACACTCTTCAATATTGCCAACTATCCAAGAGCAAATCAACAAGAGTGATTTGGACTTTATCATCGAAGATTTACCGAAAACCCTTGAGTCTATGAAAGTAGGAACAGAGCGGATTTGTGATATTGTGCTATCACTGCGAAACTTCTCTCGTACAGATGAGGCTGAATTAAAGCCAGTAGATATTCATGAAGGGTTGGATAGTACTTTGTTAATTTTAGGGCATCGCCTCAAAAATAATAACGATCGCCCAGCAATTGAGATTGTTAAACAATATGATAGTTTACCTTTGCTCGAATGCTATCCCGCGCAATTAAATCAAGTGTTTATGAATCTTTTGAGTAACAGTGTTGATGCATTAGAGGAAAAGTTTAACACTATACAGCAGAGGTATTTGAAATTATTACAAACGTGTCCGAGAATACCTTTGACTATCTGGATTAATACGCAATTAATTAATAACCAGGTTGTAATCAGAATAGCTGATAATGGTCTGGGGATTCCAGAAGAGGTGCGATCGCATATATTCGATCCCTTCTTCACTACCAAAGCACCAGGTAAAGGTACGGGGTTAGGATTGTCTATTAGCCATCAAATAGTAGTCGAGAAACATCATGGTCAGATGAAATGTTCCTCTAAATCAGGAGAAGGAACAGAGTTTTTAATTGAAATTCCCATTGATAATTAGAGGCTACTGATTTTTGACAGTTTCAGTCAATTTTAAATAGGGGAGCCAGGATAAGTAGAGGTGTCCTCCGTTCCCCGAAGGCATCATAACAGACTAATATACCAACACCTGAATCAATATAATAATTTATTTTCTTTAGAGTTTAAAATCATTTTTTGGGATGCAATCGCAGAGTTGCTCTTGAGAAAGCGGCAGAATTGGTATAAATAGGTACTAATTTGCAGCGAGAAAACTTTTGATCATCTTAACCATTTCTTGTTTCTCTTCAAACCCAGAACTATAGCAGCCACTTAAAGATACCTTTTCACCAGATATTAACGTTAAGCTAACTCGATAAACAAAGCCATCTTCGCTAGAAGAGCTTTCAACTTTAATCTCGACAATTTCATTCAACGAGTAGAGAAAAACTGCTTTTCCCAATGTCCCAAACCATCGATAGCGACTGAGAGTTAAACTATTTGATTCTTTATCAAAATTACAGTTGATAAATGAACCTGTTGCTATAATCAGTAAACCTAATAAAAACCAAAATAGGGTTATTCCAATTGCACCATAAAGGATTATGGTGTCATCTTGCGTAACTAGTAAACTTTTTTCTAAAGGTTGTGCTAAAAAATTCTTAATTTTTAATATTATAAACTCTGCTTCTTCAGAAGAATAATCACTGTAAGTAATTCGTCTAAATGGAATACTCTCTTTATTAGTCAATAACTGAACTTGATATTCATATATATTTTTTCCCTCTTTATCGGTTTTAGTTTGTTTTTCTAAACGAGTTTCAGTTAATCCAGAAATTTGTTTTTCGCTTTTTTGATGACCGATAAAATCAAACTCTGTCAGTTGACATATAATTGTTGATGATTTTTGTTGAATAATGGAACTTTCTAAATTTTGCGGAACACGGTCACATTTAAGTTGTGTAACTGGTATCATCACAAAAATAGCAAATAAGTAAATTATTCCTACTTGTCCAATAAATAACCCAGTAAATCGAAGCAACTTCGGTTGAATAGTAAAATTAAGTTTATTTTGTGTTTGCTCATGGATTTTTAGATTTTTACCTTTGTGAAAATACCAAAATAAAAGCAAATTTGTAATTAATAATACATAATCTAATAAATAAGCTTTATTTTCCATATTCCGATAAAATATCTCTATTTTATGCTCAACGCCGAGATTCTTTACCTACAACCCAAACTGTCTCGCGTTGACATACCCGTAACCGGATTTACCCCATCGGCTCTTTCACACAGCAGCGACACTTGATAACGGTCAATTAAAGCATCGGTAAAATCAGCACCAGTGACATCAGCATCATAAAAGCGGCTACGGGTCAAAGTGGCTTCAGTAAAGATGGCATTTTTCAGGTTAGCACCATCCATAGTCGCGCGATCTACTAAAGCACCGCTCAAGTTCGCATCTTCCAAATTTGCCTTTAATAAAACTCCTTTAGTCAGAATTGCGTTGGTTAAATTCGCTCCTTGAAAATTTGTCCCCCGCATTTCTGCTGCGACAAAAGTTACCCCTGCCAAATCAGTATGAGAAAAGTCACGATTTTCTAAATTTATATTGTTGTAATTGATTGTGTTTATCTGAGCAAAAGCCGGTTTGGGATTAAGTATTATCCACCCAAAGGCTAGTAGCAAAATTACAATCAAACCCAAAAAGCGCAGTAAAATCTTTTTCATAACTTTATTATTTTTCAGTAGTCCGTTGTCATTAGTCCTTTGTCCTTTGTTAGTTAACAATGACTAATGACTAATGACTAATGACTAATGATTAATGATTCTTGCCTATTTCCAATCTTTACCAATGCGGATTGTCAGATCGGATTCTAAATCACCAATGGCAGAGACCTCGATTTGACCCAAGCCTAAGACTTTTTGCAAATCAACCCCAACTCGTCGGTTGCCTTTTTGGACAATAATCTGAGTTTGACGTTGGGTATCCGGCCAATCAGGCACTTTGTAAATATTATTAAAGCCTTTCTGTTTAAGATAAGCAATAACTTTTTCAGTTAGCTGAGGTTGATTTGAAGCATTTTGAATAGCAATTTTGAGGTTAGGAACCTGACGCATATCTGGCTTTAGACCAGGTACATTGACCCCAACATAATCATTCAACAGGCTCTGTTGTCCAGTCATATTCAGCCAATAGCTATCGGGGTCTTTGCTAAAGCGGCTAAAGGTACCAGGCAACACAGTCATTTGGAAATTATCGCGATCTAGGTTAAGTCCGAAATTGACCAACGCCATCATTTCTTCCATCTTCAGGTTGGTATCAAAATATTTTCGCATTAGGCGAGTCAATTGAGGCAACCTGGGTAAGATGGTGGGACTATTTAAGCGTTGCAGCAGGGCAGCTGTTAGTGCTTGCTGACGCTGCACTCTCGGTAAATCTCCCAGACCTGGTTCGCGGAATCGGGCAAACTGTTCTGCTTGTTCGCCATTAAGGGTTTGCCAGCCACTGACTAAATTAATCGACAGCCGACTGCTGGAGTCTTTATATTCCATTGATTGGGGAACAAAGACTTCTACTCCGCCTAACTGATCGACTAACTGCCGTAAGCCGCTGGTAGAAATACGGATGTAACGATCGATTGGGGCATTATTTAAGGTACGGCTAACTACCCGTGCTGCTAAGACTGGGCCGCCTTTGGCATTGGCATCAGATACCTTAGTTAATCCCTTTTCTCCCTTTTCGGGGATGGCGATCATTGTATCTCTGGGAATGGAAAGTACTCTTACAGATTTTTCACTAGGGTTAAGTCGTACCAGCAGCATGGAGTCGCTTTTGCCTGCAAAGCTTTCTGGTGAGCCATCAACGGTACCGCTGACTGGTTCAATCCCCATGATTAAAATATTCATCGGACGTGAAAGCTTGTACTGGGAGAGTTTGCCCCATAACTCCCCTGGTAATGGGATTTTTACTTCGTCTTTAGCAGCAGTTCCTAAATCGTCATCTGTTCGATCTAGATTGCTCCATAAAGGAGTCCACAGCGCTAATGTTGACACCAGCAGCCCAGATAAGATGATGCCAATGACAACCGTCATAAACCATAACAGCCATCGAGGCATGGTTAAGCCCAGTCTCTCAGAAAGCTGATTGGGAAATGCGCCCACAGATTCGATGACGCTACGGTTCGGATTCGCTGGCTGGTTTAGTTCAACCTGCTCCTCCTCTGAGTCGGCTACAGGTGCTGGCGCTACTTGATTTTCTGTCCGTTGAAGTTGCGACGATCGCACGTCACTTTCAAACTCTACTACTTGCTGAGACGTAACCGGATTTTCCGACCATTCGACTTGTTTTATCACAATTATCTCCCCACTCAACCACTCCCTAAAAGTATGTTAATCCAAGCTACAAATATTGCCAGTGGAAAAGCTCACTGTAAACTTGTAATGTTCTTCGGTAGGCGTGTATGACAACATGAATACTTTATTGTTCCCCGTAATCCTAGCTGGTGGTAAAGGTGAACGTTTTTGGCCCCTAAGCCGCAAAGACCGACCCAAGCAATTTTTAAGTCTTGATGGTAGCTCTAGAAGTCTATTACAAGCAACCGCCGATCGATTGATTGAACTCGGTGGCGGGTGGGATTTCTTGTGGGTGATCACTTCTAGTCAGATAGCTGAAGGCGTAAGACAACAACTACCCGATCTACCAGTTGAAAACTTACTGATTGAGTCGGAAGGCAGAGACACAGCCGCCGCCGTTGCTTGGACAAGTTTAGAAATCAAACAGCGCTATGGTGAAGACGCTGTGATTGGCTTTTTCCCTGCTGACCACTGGATTGCTGACCAAGAGGCGTTTGCACGCACATTAAATGCAGCTACGCAACTGGCAACAAGCACAGCAGCGATCGTTACACTGGGGATCAAGCCTACTTTTCCATCAACCGGTTACGGCTACATTGAACAAGGTGAAAAAATAGGTAGCTTTAATGAGTTGCCAGCTTATCACGTGAACCGCTTTACTGAAAAGCCCGACCGAGAAACGGCAGAGACTTTTTTATCTACGGGACGTTTTAGCTGGAATAGTGGAATGTTCGTTTTTCGGGCAGGGGTTGTTCTCAAGGAACTACATACCCATGCTCCAGAAATTATCGAACCTTTAGAACAACATGGCCCTGATATCTATCCCCAGTTGCCTAAGAAGAGTATAGACTATGCGTTAATGGAAAAGACAACTCTAGCATACGTTTTGCCAGTTGATTTTGGTTGGGATGATTTAGGAGATTGGAATGCGATCGAACGCTTACTGAAAACGGAAGAGACTCCCAATGTGGAACTTGCTACTCACGTAGGTATAGATACGCAAGGGGCGATTATTTACGCCTCAAATCCAGAAGATGTAGTTGTTACTATTGGTTTAGAGGATGTGGTGATTGTGCGCGATCGCAATGTCACCCTCGTTGTCAAAAAAGAACGTACCCAGGAAATCAAGCAGATCCTTAAAATTATCCAAAGCGATTCCCGATTTACCGACCTGCTATAAAAGTTAGAACCCTTGGCAGAGGCGAAAAAGTCTGTTTTCCCATTATAACTTGACAGTCTGTTATTTTATCTGACAGTTATGGACATTATTAGCTTTGAGCCTCTGGCCAAGACAATGGCAATCGATTCTATTACTGCCTATCAAAAATACATTTCTCCGTCTAAAGGATTTTCTTGTTCCCATCGCTTATTACACGGCGGGGATTCTTGCTCTAGTTACGTCAAACGGATGCTGAACGAACAGAAGCTCCACCAAGCCGTACAATCATCCATCAAAAGATTTCAAGACTGTGCTGCAGCTAGCAAAACTTTAACAAGCACCAAAACTAGAGCTGATTTCGGTTGTATTGTCATCCCCTGCTGTCTACCTCTTTAACTCCTCTGCATCCTTGCAGTTTTTTACAAAAATGTTCCTCACCCAAACTGTTCCCCGTCAACGAGAAATCCTGGAAGTCTTCCTTCGCAATGGCTGGGACTATATGCGAAGGTTACTTACTGGTGGCAAAGCTGATGAACCCCAGCTGCCGACACCTGCGGTTTTAAAAAATATTCTGGTAGACTTGGGGCCAGTTTACGTCAAACTTGGCCAGTTAATGTCTACCCGCCCCGACTTACTGAGTGCCTCCTATATTGAGGAATTGTCAACTCTACAAGATGAAGTACCGCCAGTTCCTTGGTCAGAGATAGAAATAATCCTCCGCAAAGAATTAAAACGTCCATTAGCAGAAACCTTCAGCACAGTTAACCCGATCCCCGTAGCAGCAGGATCGATTGCCCAGACACATCGAGCTACACTAGCAGACGGTCGAGAAGTCGCTCTCAAAGTGCAACGTCCGGGAATCGATCTGACTATTGCTCAAGATATTGCTTTAATTCAAGGTATTGCCGATTTAGTGGCGCGGACTGATTTTGGGCAAACCTACGAAATCAAATCCATCGCCGAAGAATTTACCAAAGCCTTAGAAGCTGAATTGGATTTTACACGCGAAGCGGGTTTTACAGACCAACTGCGGCGCAATTTATCTAAAAGTCGCTGGTACGATCCCACACAAATAGTGGTTGCGGAAATTAACTGGGAATTGACCACAGCAAAATTACTGGTAATGGAATGGCTCGATGGAGTACCGTTCCTGGCGGCGGATTTGGATAATGACCCTAATGTTAAAGACTCTGCCGAAAAGCGTAAAGAAATAACTACTTTGTTATTTCGGGTATTTTTCCAGCAACTATATATTGATGGCTTTTTCCACGCCGATCCCCATCCAGGAAACTTGTTTTATCTCAAAGATGGGCGTGTCGCTCTTTTAGATTGTGGCATGGTGGGAAGACTCGATCCCCGGACACAGCAGATATTAACAGAGATGCTGTTAGCGATCGTTGATTTAGATGCTCAAAGGTGCGCTCAGTTAACTTTACAGCTATCAGATTCTGCTCAACCAGTGATTTTGTCGCGGTTAGAAAATGATTACGATCGCATGTTGCGAAAGTATCACAATGTCAGCCTCACGCAAATAAACTTCAGTCAGATAATTTATGAAGTTTTACAAGTTGCCCGCAACAATAAAATTAGGTTGCCTAGTAATATGGGTTTGTATGCCAAAACCCTAGCAAATTTAGAAGGGGTAGCGCGGACATTCAATCCAGAGCTTAATTTTTTTGATGAAGTTAAACCATTAATTACAGACTTGTTTCGTCGGCAATTACTGGGCGATAATCCAGTGCGATCGCTATTACGGACAGCCTTAGATATTAAAAGTCTATCTCTCCAATCTCCCCGCCAAATCGAACTATTATTAGACCGAGTTACCTCAGAAACCTTACAGTGGAATCTATCACTGCGGGGTTTAGATGGTGTACGGCGCACTATGGACGATGCCGCTAACCGACTATCTTTTAGTATTTTAGTGGGTTCGCTGATTATGGGTGCGGCAATTATTTCCACCAGAGCGCAAACAACTCAGCTATCTTTTTTAAGCACCATCCTGTTTGCAGTCGCTAGTTTATTGGGTTTGTGGTTAATTATTAGTACATTGCGATCGGGGCGTTTACGGTAAAATCATTTTGAATTTTAGACTTTGAATTGAAGGAAAAATCTAAAATTCAAAATTTAATGACCGACATTCCTTGATGGTACAAGCCCCTAGATTCATTTATGGAGTTAATCTAAAATCTAAAATCTAAAATTCCCAAGCCCCTAGATTTATCTATGAGGTCAATCCAAAATCCAAAACTTGTACTGAGCGAAGTCGAAGTATCTAAAATCCAAAATTGTCTGACTCATACCGTTTGGATTTTCAACGAAGGAACAGCGATCGCTAAATAGACAACCAACAGGCAAAGCTTCTGGACTGGGTTGGCTATCAGGAACTGGGATAAAATCGATTGAGGAAGCGATCGCTATTAATGCCAAAGATGCCCCAAAGCGATCGCCAATTACCTCTGATACCAGCTGGTTGTAAGTTAGAAAGCATCAGTTAAAAAACTTGAGTCATCGACTTAGTACCCATTCTGACAGCCAAATTGTACTTCATCTTGATGAAAAGTTTAGCATCGAATGTTTGCAACATTTGCGGGGTGAATTCGCATTTATCTTGTGGCATGAAGCGAGGCAGGTTTTATTTAACGTGAGTTCGATGAACCTCTCCCGGACAACCTCCCTCTCCCACGGGGAAAGGGAGGAGCAACGAGAAATTAGGGTTTTGGCTCCCCTCTCCGTGTCGGAGAGGGGTTGGGGGAGAGGTCAAAAAAGGGCTTGTCGAACTCACGTTATTTACTGCCTGCGATCGCTTCAGTATTAAGCCACTTTTCTATACAACGGTCGGTAACACGCTTTATTTGTCGTCAGAAGTCAAAGCGCTATTTGGCGCAGACGTTTAGCTTGTCAAAAGTATTACTTATTATCTAAATTTTTGACCGTCTGATTAACCGCGAAAAATAGTACTATTTGGTTACTAGAACCTCATCAAATGCAGTATTTACAGATACTTCGCTCCAAGCATCTAATTCTCCTTTCATAAACTCTAATGCACGATCGATAATCTCTACTGCATCTGCTCCCAAGGCTAATCTCTGTGGTGGATTATCACTATCAACCACTTGAATCATTGCTAAAGCAGCTTTTTTGGGATCGCCTGGTTGTTTACCATGATCGTCTAACATCTCTTGACGACTGTTATTAACCAATTCCTTATAGTCATCTATTTGACTATCATTGGCAACAAAAGAACGTTTAATAAAATCTGTTTTAAAACTGCCAGGTTCAACTGCTGTAACTTTTATACCAAACGGTGCAACTTCGTAAGCTAATGAACCGGAAATACCTTCTAGTGCCAGTTTACTACTGCCGTAAAATCCACCAGTTGGTTCTGCCATAAAGCAAGCTGTTGATGAAATATTCAGGATATGCCCACTACGTTGCTTTCGCATATAAGGTAGTACTGCTCGAAGCGTTTCTAAAACACCAAAGAAGTTGGTTTCAAATTGATAGCGAACTTCCTCATCACTAATTTCTTCAACTACCCCTCCAATTTTATATCCAGCATTATTAACAAGTACATCAATGCGTCCAAACTCGGCAATTGCCTGTTTCACTGCTTCCTGTACCTCTTCGGGTTTCGTGACATCAAGTTGCAGCGCTAATGTCCGATCCGGAAAGCTTGCTGCTAAATCTTCTATCTGTTGTGGATTCCGTGCCGTTAGCACCACAATCTCACCTCGCTCAAGCACTGTTTCTGCTAATGCTCGACCTAAGCCACTTGAGGTTCCAGTGATAAACCATACTCGTGTCTCTTGAACTGAGGATACTACCATAGAATTCTCCATTTATAACAAGCGTTACTAAGCTAAAAGAAATTGAATTGCAGCATAAAAATGCATATCTCTTGTGGAGTGGACATACAAAATCCACCCAGATGCACAATTGAAACGCACATTTGCTTACTGGATGTTGCCAGATGTTTCCTGCATCTTCTTGCGGAGACTAAGTGGTCTCATATCAGTCCAGACTTCTTTGATGTAATCCAGACATTCTTGCTTCAAACCTTTTTTTCCAACATCTTTCCAACCAACAGCGTTTTCGCGATCGGATGCCCAAATGGAATACTGTTCTTCATGATTCACTACCACTTTGTAAATTGTTGTGTCTTCTTTTTCGTCTTGATACATAATTAACCTCGTGACATTTAATTAAATATGCTTTGTAATTTGGTACTAATTTCGGGTATTAGTCTTAATAAGATTTACGCTTAAATTTCCCGCTCATACTAGTAATATATCTCAGTCTTATTTGCTCTTAAAAACAACTCATTATACATATTTTTCTGTAGACTATTCTCTCTTTTATGATTCCTGTATTTTACGATTTGCTTGCTTCAAGTTGAAGTGAACTTAAAGATTTAAATTCCAAAATTGTTAATATTAATACAATTAACATAAATAAAACATCTGCCAAAAGCATTCCATAATATATGCCTCTTACCCCTGATATTTTTGAAAAGAATAATATCATGGGTATTGTTAAAATTATACTTTTTAACAAAATTACTACTAATACAGTTTTGCCTTTGCCTATAGATAGAAAAAGAGTATTGCTAAAATGTGCTAAAGGCCATATAGGTATTGATATTGTGAGAATTATAAAATTTAACAGGTCATCTTTTGTAAAATTAATTCCCGGTAGAATTATACCCAAAAATTTACTTGGGATTAATTGTAAAGGCAACCAAATTAATATTGACAAAAGAGTTCCAATAATTGCAAAAGTTAAATATGCTTTTTTTATCCTGCCATAATTTTGTGCGCCATAATTCATGCCAATTATAGGTTGTAATGCTTGGGCAAAACCAATGATGGGAATAAAGACAAATAAAGATACATTTGCTGTTGCTCCAAAGAAAGCAATATCACTATTTGTTCCGTAGTAAGAAATTAAATTAAAAATCACCAAATCTTGAATCAACAATGTCAATGGATAAAATAATTCTGATATCCCTATGAAGAATATTGCACGTAGTAAATCTCTAGCGATCGCAAATTTTTTAAAATTAACTGGAATAGAACTTTTACCAGATATAAAATAACCTAAATTGACAACGCTATAAACAATCATCGCTATAAATGTTGCAAAAGCAATACCTTGAGTTCCCCAATTAAATACACTAATAAATATATAATTTAAGGAAATGTTAACGATAACAAACAGCCAGTCAAATATTGTGGTTAACCTAATTTTTCCCTCTGATTTTATAACACGGCTACAAGCTTCTCCTACTATCAGAAATAATGAGCCTAGTATATAAATTTTAAAATATTTTGTGCCTTCTAAAGCAACTTCACCGCTTCCTCCTATTAATACAATTAATTCTTTACCAAAGCTGTAACCAAAAATTGTGATAAAAAATGATATTGCAACACTCATCACAATTAGATTACTAAATATTTTGGACTGAGTTTTGATATCTCCAGCACCTATAGCTCGACTAAGAACAGAAGCAGAACCTACCCCAACTAACAGAGCAAATCCATTGATAATACTTGTAAATGGTAGTGCAAGTGAAATACCCGCCAAAGCAGTTTCACCAATGAATCGTCCTGCAAATAAAGCATCAATAAAAGTGTTTAAACTAAGCATCAATATCCCCAAAGTACTGGGAATTGATAACTTAAACATCAACTGAACAAGATTACCTTGAAGAATTTCATTTGTAATTTGGGATTGTTTTTGTAAAGTCATTTTTTAGTTTTTGGATGATTTCTGTTTACTCAACCTTAACCAAACGGCTAACGCGATATTGTCTCACTGCTTCTAACTCCATCTCTTTTGCTGAGTTAAATGCACTCATGACCTCACCACAGACTTCTACTCTGGCTTCATAGGCACCTGATGTACTACCATCTGGAACTACAAAATCAATACGAACTTCTGCCCAGTCAGCATTCTGTCCTTCAGCTACTTCTTCCATCGCCAGAACTTTACCTGCTTTCAAGTAATCTAACCAGTTCCAACCAGACTGCATCCAAATTTCGCGTTCAACACTTTGCTCAAATTCGCTCAAACCAGTCCATCCTCGGTAGTATTGACGCAAACCAGAAACTGAACCGTTTCGCTGCACCAATAAATCCAATACATCTGGCTGTAAGTGCCCCCATAAGCAGCCTTGGGGTAAATCAACTAAGGTAGGAGCAAACTGATGACCACCAAAGTGAGTTGTTTGCCAAACTCTTAACTTTCCATTAGAAGTAGGAGCATATTCTTTACGTAATCGTCGATAGATAGGAGTCCCAAATCTGCCACAAGCAAGGTCAACTTGAGCATGGGTGCAAACCATGAGTTCACGAATGTGACTTGTTTGTTGTATATATTGCTGAAATTCTGATAAATTATTGGGTTGTTGCATTAACTGCTTGAATATTGCTGTCACCAAAGCAGCCGCTTTGCTTTCTGGAACAACAAATTCCTGTTTCTCAAACTGAGAAAAAAGCTTTGCAGGACGGTAGTAGTAAAACACGCGGGTAAAGCCAGGATGAGAATACTCGCCATCAGGAGCAATTAGCATTGGTTTCAACTTGATTCCATGCTTAAAAATTAACTCTTCAAATAAACTCACCAATGGCTTAATAGTTGGATTTTCTTGAAATATTTCTTGCGGCCAAGGTTGTGGAACTTCCATAATCAACCAATGCTCACAAGTACCTGCTGTCCCAATTGGATCTTCTCCATTAGCTTGAGAAACCAAAGAGCAAAAACGACAGTCACTTGTAAGAAGTTGGTGAGTATGTTTTGACATATTTCCTATCTCTGTTCTAGTTATTATTCAAAAAGAATAAAATAATGATAAATTGCTAATCCAATCCCATTCCTTTTTGCATATCCTTATAAAAATTGTCATAAAAATATTGATGCGGCACCAATCTTTTATATAAGGCATATAGCCTAAGTTCCCATGATGATTGGGTGACAAAATATTGTCTTTTAGGTTTCCTAGCTTCCAAAGCCTCCAAAATCGTATTTGTCACTTTTTCAGGTGGTAAACCTGTGCTGCGATTGTCCTCTACTGCTCCTTGCATATATATTTTGTAATTCTTGCCATATATAGCTTTAGCTTCAGGTGACATATTAGCTAATATTTCCTGGTAACTAGCTTCTACTTTGTCAGCCTGTTCTGGAGTTACGATTCCCCCTGGTAAGATGGAAATAACCTCAATTCCACTAGAAGATAATTCCATTCTTAAAGAATCTGTAATTGCCTCGATCGCAAATTTTGAAGCAGATAAAAGACTTCTATAAGGTAGAGCTAATCTGCCACAAATTCCACTAATATAGATAATTCGACCTTTGGCTTGTCGGATCTTTGGTAAAAATGCTTGTGTAACTGCAATTTGTCCGACAACATTTACTTCAAAATTCCATCTAATGTCATCTATGGGAATACATTCTAGTGGCCCATCTACAGCTACAACGGCGTTATTAATTAATGCAAATAAACCATCATCGCCAACCGCCAGTGAGACAAATTCCGCAGCAGATTTAATTTCTTCCGCTTTGCTTATGTCCATAATAATGGGTGTTAAATTACCAGATGCAGCCTGTTTTAGTGAATGTGCATCTTTCTCTGTACGGACTCCTGCAAAAATGCGATACCCTTGCTTGGCCAATGAAAGCGCAGTTACTCGGCCTAAACCTGTGGATGTTCCTGTGATAACAACTGTGCCTTTATTACTCTGATTCATATCTATTTACTCCAAAACAAAATGTATTTTTATACTTGAAAAGGTTATATTTAGAAATATGACCTATATCAACTGAATAGAAAACTAAATTCAAGGGCTAAACCAAGTCAGAAATCAGTGAGTGTGACTTTCCTTGATACTGACGCCGATTACGCATGACCATTCTTACTCCACTTGCAGGAGAACAAATCAAACCTGCAAATTTAGGACGTTCTGGGCGCTGATCGATCAACTCTAATTGATAGCGTGAAAGAATAGTTGCTAATATAAGTTTCATTTCAAATAGGGCAAAAGTCCCACCAATACACACACGAGAACCGCCACCAAATGGCAGAAATTCATAAGGAGAAAATTGTTTTTCTAAAAAGCGCTCTGGCTGAAATTCTTTTGGTTTAGGATATAAATCATCACGCTGATGGGTCGAATAAATATTGCCAAGAAGTATTGTACCGGGATGCAGTTTGTAGCCCATTAACTCAATTGGAGATTCTACCAACCTGGGAAATGTAAACAATTGGGTTGGGTAAATTCGTAAAACTTCGTTACAAACAGCACTTAAATAAGGGAGTGTAACAATGCTCATGGGGTCTGGATTCTGACCAAGACTATCAAGTTCTTCGAGTAGTTTCTCTCGAACATTTGTTAAGCGATGAATCCAGTATAAAGCCCAACTAATGGCAGTTCCCGAAGCATCACCAGCTGCAAATATAGGCGATAATAAAAGGTCACGCACCTCTTCATCGCTTAAAGTTTCACCTGTTTCATCACAAGCAAATATCAAATCGCCAAGTATATCAGTGCGTGAAATATCTGCTTGCTGGCGACGTTCTTTAACCTCAGTAGATAACAATTGAAAAAGTTCTTGCCGGAGGTGAAGGAGATATCCCTGAGGACTCCATTTACCTAAATCTTTTTCTTGGAAAATATTACTAATAATCTTAACTATAAGAGATTGTCTATCGAGTTTAAGCAAAGATGCAAATAAATGCTTAATTTTGTTGTAGCGCTCTCCTTCATACAAACCGATTACCCGCTCTATACCAACTTGAAAAGTAATATCTTCAATGATTGGGTATGCAATAAAAGCTTTTCCAACCACTTGTTTACTCATCATCTTTTCCGTGAGTTCGCAGATACCTCGGCCACACGCTTGCATCCGCGCTCCATGAAAAGCTTGCATTAGGAGCTTACGCCGATTTTTATGAACTAAACCATCAAGTTGCAGAACTCCTTGATTTCCGGTTATGAAGGCGAAATCTTGGTTTAATACACCGCTAGCTGTAATTTCCTTAGTATTTGTAAAAATCTCTTTTATCCCTGAAGGATTGCTGATGTAAACAATTGGTGTAGAGCCAGACATTATAGTAACGATATCACCATAACGTTGGGAAATAGCATCCAAATAACCAAAGGGATTAATCTCAAATTGCAGACCTAGCAACCATAAGGGGATTTTCGGCCCTGGGGGTAGTTTCATCAGTCTTTTTTACTCCCATTATTTATGACATTACACGCAGCACGATCGATATAATTTCTCAGATGTTTAGCTAATTTCTGAATATGAGGCTCAACGAAAATCGAAAAATGATCGCCAGGAACTTCAATGACTTGAATAGGTAGACTAGAATATTTACCCCAACCTAATAATGGGTCATCAGTATTCCATTCTGGATTATCAAAGTCATGAATAATCTCTTCGTTAGCTCGAAATAGAGTTATGGGATGAGGATAAAGTCGTGGGACATAATCTCGCATAGCTTGAACATCAGCTTTAAAAAGTTTGTAATAGCTGATGAAATCTTTAATTTCTGTATCACTAAAGATGAAGTTTGCTTTTTTATTAATCAAATTAAGTTGCTCATTTAGTGGCAAAACTCTAAGTTCCTCAAAAGGAATCGAAAAATCTATATTATTATCAGTTTTTATGGATTCAGCCATCCGAAGTAAAAATTTTGCATCGTCATCTTTTGTAGATTCAATGCGTGTTTCTAAAAGAATGGCATCGATAATAACTAGCAAATCTACTGCTTCACCCTGTCTTTGCAATTGCTGCGCCATTTCAAAAGCAAGTACACCACCGTAACAATGACCCCCTAAAAGATAAGGGCCATTTGGCTGTACTTTACGAATTTCTTGGAGGTATTTATTTGCTGTTTCTTCTAGTGAGAGAATTTCAGGTTTTTCTTGATTAGGGGTATGTTCCAAGGCATAAAATGGATAGTCTTCACCAAGCCTTCTGGACAAATTAAAATAGTTATTAATACCTCCACCTGCGCCATGCATACAAAAGAAAGGTGTCTTGGAACCAGAAGAGTTAATTACTACAAGAGGAGAATTAGAAATTTCGTGCGATCGCTGACTGACAATAAGAGCTAGTTTCTCAATTGTGGGATTTTCAAAAAGAGTAGATAAGGTAAGATTATGCCCAAATTTATCTTGAATTTGAGCCATTAAGCGTACAGCTAAAAATGAATGACCACCCAATTCAAAGAAATTATCTGTCACTCCAATGAGGTTAGTCTTTAGTAAATTTTCCCACAATTTTACTAATGACAACTCTGTAAAATTCCGAGGGGGGATGAAGGACTTTGTAATATTTGGTCGGATAAATTCATTTGTGGAAAGAGAACGCTTGTCTACTTTGCCATTAGGTGTAAGTGGAAAAGTATTTAATACCATAAAGCTGGATGGGAGCATATAATTAGGCAATTTTTGTTGCAAGTAAGGCAACAGTTGTGCAGCTATATCCTGATTTTGGGTGACGACATAAGCAATCAAAATTTGACTTTCTTGAGTATCGTTGCTAAGAATGACAACCGATTCTTTTACATCTGGATGTTCTGTAATAGCTGTAGAAATTTCGCCTAATTCGACTCGAAAACCTCTGATTTTTACTTGTTCATCGTGGCGACCCCAATATTCAATATTGCCATCATTGAGATAACGCGCTAAGTCACCAGTTTTATAAAGTTTATTTCCTAGAACAAAGGGGTTATCGATAAATCTTTCAGCCGTTAATTCCAGGCGATGTAAGTATCCCTTCGCTAATCCGTCGCCACCAATATAAAGTTCGCCAACAACTCCTACAGGGGTTAGTTGTAAATTGCGATCCAATACATAGACTTGAGTATTATCAATAGGACGACCGATAGGTACACTGTTTGCTTGGTCTGATAATAAACTGGTGTCGTAGTAAGTGGCGTTTGCAGAAACTTCCGATGAACCGTAAAGGTTGATTAGTCTTGCAAATGGTATTAATTCTCGGAAACTTTTAGCTAAGTTAACAGATAATGCTTCTCCACTAGTTATCCAGAGTTTTAATTGTGATAATTTATTGGTTAGATGATGGTAATTATCTAGAAGTAAACGCAGGAGTGAGGGTACAAGTATAATACGGGTAACTTTGTGATGCGCTAAAGCTTCTATAAATAACTGTGGATCTAGTAGAGTTGCATTATTAATAATTACTATGGGAATCCCCTGAAGTAAAGGAGCAAAAATTTCCCAAACAGAATCTACAAAACTAATAGCTGTTTTCTGACAACAAACTTCTTCTGGATTGAAAGGATAAGTTTTCCATAGCCAGTGTAAGCCATTTACTGTCCCACGATGATTGCCAAGAACGCCTTTAGGGGTTCCAGTTGAGCCAGAAGTATAGATAATATAAGCAAGATTATCAGATGAGGAGATGTTAATGGGATTTTCTTGACTTTCTCGAGCAATTTCGTCTTTTTGAATATCTAGATAAACGATTTTAGGCGAAGATAATGATAGTTTTTCGACAATTTTCTGATGGGTAATTAATATTGATGCTTGAGAATCAGAGAGCATAAAATTTAGACGCTCAACTGGATAACTCGAATCGAGGGGAATATATGCACCGCCAGCTTTAAGGATTGCTAAAATTCCTGTCACCATGTCTATAGAACGTTCTAGGCATATAGCAACAAATGTTTCTTTTGTTACACCCTGTTTTTGTAAATAATATGCAAGCTGATTAACTGTATGGTTAAGTTGACGATAGGTAATTTTTTCTGACTGGCTAATTAATGCCACAGAGTCAGGTGTTAGTTCAACTTGCTGCTCAAATAATTGATGGAGACATACATCTTGATAGTCTGCACGAGTTTGATTAAATTTTAATAATAATTGTTCTTGTTCATCAGTACTTAATAGTGATAATTCACAAATGCGTTCCTCTGGATTAGCGAGTATATTTTCTAATAAAGTCTGGAAGTGATTAATAAATCGGGTAATTCTTGTTGAATCAAAAATATCTGTATTGTATTCTAAACACCCTGTTAAGCCTTCTCGCGATTCAGATATCGATAAGAAAATATCTAGTTGAGCAGTACCACTCTCAAACTCTAAAGCACGTAAGGTTAATCCAGATACTTCCTGTACAGATGTTGGAGTATTTTGCAGCACAAACATGACTTCATAAAGTGGATTTCGGCTTAAGTCTCGTTCGGGTTGCAATTCTTCTACAAGCATCTCAAAAGGCAAATCTTGATGTGCATAAGCATCGAGAGTCACCTCACGGACTCGACGGAGAAGTTCGCAAAAACTGGGATTACCACTGAGGTCATTACGCAATACTAAAGTATTAACAAACAGACCTAACATACCTTCTAATTCGGCTCGATTGCGGTTGGCAATTGGAGAACCAATCACAATATCTTCTTGGTCTGTGTAGCGGTATAATAATACATTAAATGCTGCCAGCAAACTCATAAATAAAGTGGCATCTTCTCGCTGGCTTAATTGCCTAAGTGCATCAGTCAGTTCTGCTGAGAATGTAAAGTATTGTTTGGCACCAGCAAAAGTTGTGACGCTAGGTCGCGGACGGTCTGTGGGTAATTGTAGTACAGGCAGATCACCGCTTAGTTGCTGCTTCCAATAATTTAATTTGGTCGTGAGGAATTCACCTTGGGTGCGATCGCGTTGCCAAATTGCAAAGTCCGCATACTGAATCGGGAGTTCAGGTAAAGCAGAAAGCTGATTTGTAGACAAAGCTGCATACAGCGTTGACAACTCCCGCAGGAACACGCCACAAGACCATCCATCTGTAATGATGTGGTGCATGGTTACAAGCAAAACGTATTCTTCTTCACTCAAGCTTAGTAAAGTTGCTCTGATTAAAAGTCCTTTCGCTAAATTAAAAGGTTTTGTTACTTCCTCGGCTATAAGTTTCTTTATTTCCCCTTCCCAATCTTTACCAAATAAATGCTCAAGATTAATAATAGGTAAATCCCAAGTTAACTTTGGTGCAATTTCCTGTACTGGCTCTCCATTGACAAGTGTAAAATTTGTGCGCCAAATTTCGTGACGCTTGAGAATTTCATTCAGACTTTGCTGAAGCGCTGTAATATTTAGTTGTCCTTTTATATGGAAAGCAATGGGAATATTATAGAAAGAGCTACCGTGGTAAAGTTGGTCAATAAACCATAGTCTTTGTTGAGAGAAAGATAAAGGAATATTTTTAGATATTTGACGTTTGGGAATAGTATCAGCTTGAAATTTTCCTCCCTTCCACTTTTCTAGAAGGGCTTTTTTGGCAGGTGATAAATTAGAGTGATGTTTATCCATTGCTAATATGCCATCAAAAGTTACTAATTACTATACGTGTTTTTAACTTATATAAAGTAGAAATATCGCTTAATATAATTTTTCCTCCGAAAAGTTTCTATTTAGATTAACTATAAACTCTATGGAGAAGCGGCAATTATTAAGCGACAAGTCTAATAATTTGCAAAGTTTGCAATTGGATTATTAAGTTAAAGATGTCTTCTGGCAAACAAAGCAAGCTATGTCTTCACTTTCCCCAAAATCTTTGCTATTGTAATAATTAAATTCTGTAAATCCTGCATCTTTTAAAGCTGATTGAACTTCTTCTAGAAAGTGATCTTTCCTTAGCCAAACGGTGTCTGAACGCTTCCAGGTTTCTTCTATTAATTCAAATCCTGTAACTTTGATTTCCCATGTCCTTTCTTCAGGTTTGTAATAGAATAACTCTATTAATGAGCATTCGTCATTGACGTAGACAATATTAAAATTATTTTTTTGAGCAGCTTCATGTAGCCAATCTGTTATTGGTATGTTGAACACAAAAATACTACCATCTTTAAGTGCAGCATATACGTTTTTAAATACCATTTTTAATTCTTCATTGTTTTGGATAAAATGAAAAACATCATTTGCCAAAACTGTATCGAAGATGGGTGGTAATTCAAAATTACGTATATCGCCAAGGATAAATTCACTTTCAGGCGCGTTTTTTCTAGCGTAGTTTAGTAGCCCTTCAGAAGCATCGATTCCAGTAACTTTATATCCTTTAATGTTAAGCTGCTGTGCTAAATAGCCAGAACCACAACCCAGTTCAAGAATATGCGCTCCCGCAGGAAGTTGTGATAAAAATATTTGCTCTAAAGCAGGTATTATACCTGCTACCAAATCTTCAGGCGTATTCTTGAATTCATTCTGTAAACGAGCGATGGGTTCATAGTTAGGAAGAGTATTGAGTAGAGACATAGACTGTTTTTCCTGTTTTTCAATGAAGGTTTTTAAGCAATTAATGAGGCGCTATTTGTTGAATAAAATCGGATTTTTATGTGTTAGCCAAAAAAGTTTCTACTTCTTCTTCAGATAATTCTTCTATTTTTTCTAACAGAAGTTGCTCAATCATTTCTGCCTGTTTGGTTGGGATCATGGCTTGCAACAAAAGGTCACGCAGTGGTAAATCTATAGGAAATTTCGCTCTCAATCGAGAAATTAA
The DNA here is from genome assembly GCF_034530895.1 of Nostoc sp. DedQUE08. NCBI lineage: Bacteria > Bacillati > Cyanobacteriota > Cyanophyceae > Nostocales > Nostocaceae > Nostoc > Nostoc sp. DedQUE08. Next base: position 77,279 of record NZ_JAVRCD010000023.1, on the reverse strand, counting down.
TTGAGTTGCAATCAGAGAGTCTCCTCCTAACTCATAAAAGTTGTCGTAAATACCAACTTCTGCAATTCCAAGTACCTGTTGCCATATTTCCGTAATTTGTGTTTCTAACTGGTTTGTCGGAGCAACATAGGAATTACTAAGTTGAGGTCTGGAATAGCATGATGATGAATCTAATTGATTAGAAGATTTTGAATTTGTATGGTGGTTAAATGCATAATTATGTCTGGCGTTTAAATCTACCGTAGAAACAATAATTTGAGTTCCTCGATCTAGAGAAAGTATTCGTTTAAATACTTCTATAGTTTCTGCTGGAGTAATGCCTAATTTTAAACCAAATGCTTGCTCTGGTTTTTTTTGCTCTTGGGCGACATTTAGCTGTAACTTATCCCAATTTATTATGTACCAAGATAAAGAATTATTGTGGTTGTGCCGATTAACAAAGCTATCTATAAAATGATTGGCGGCTGAATATAATCCTAAACCAAATCCCCCTAAAATTGAAGCTAGAGAAGAAGAAATGATACAAAAATCTAATTTTATATTTTGTAAAATTTGTTCTAATACAGCAATTTTACGATATTGAAATTTAAATGTTTTTTCTAATTCTATTTTACCAATTTCTGGCAATGAACCAAACATTTTTTCCCGATTTATTCCAGTTGAATAAATAACTCCATTAATTTGTCCAATATTACGATCTGAAAACTTTTGATGCATTTGCTCATAATTAGTAGTATCTGCACGCATTACCAAAATTTCTGCATCTAATTTCTCTAATAATAGTAATTGTTGAATTTTATAACTTACTTCATCTTCTTGAGGCTGAGTTACAAGCCATTGTGAAAAATCATCCTTTTCGGGAAAATCTAAATTTTCGATAAATATGATTTTTGCTTGTAGAGTTTTGGCTAAATATTCAGCAAGTACAATTTCAATAGTTTCTAAGCCACCAGGAAACAAATAAACACCGTGTTTTCTTAATGGTATTTTTTCTTCACCTACTGACTCTAAGCGAATTGGCTCAAATGTTTGTACCCAACGGTAGCAACCATGATAAGCAACAACTAAGTCTGAAGATGCAGATGTTAACTCGCTTAAAAGTTTGTCAATAATATTACTTTCACAATCCGCTTGTTCTTTGTGTACATCTAAGTGATTAGTTATAGCAATATCAATACTGCGGCAGGTTATATTAGGATACTCTTGAGAAATTACCTGACATAAACCTAATATTGTTGATTTTTCTGGAGCTATAATTTCATTTCCATTGACTTCTTGAACATGATTAGATACAACCCAAAGTTGCAATGTTTCGTCAGTTTTTACTTTTCTTAAGCTCTGCGATAAAAACAATAAGCTATTGAATTCTAAATAACTTTTTATTTGAGATTTTTCAAATTCACTTATGCTCCATAAATAAACTATGTTATGCGGATATTTGCCGAATAACATTAATTCTTTAAATAAAATATTATAGTCTTCGCTTACACACGGATTAATTGTATAAACACCTTCAGTCTTTTTACTAAAAATTTCTCCCTGTTTAACTACAATTATATTTTTATTTTGACTCTTTAATACATTAATTAGATTTTCACCCACTCCAAAATCATCAATAAAAAACAACCATTGCTCTTGGAAAGCTTCTGTATGAGCAGAAGATGAATGAGTGACGAAAGAGCGTTTCCATGACGGAGTATAAAACCAATTTGCAATATCTTGTTTCTGTTCTAATGTTGCCGAGTTACTCTTTACAGAAGGTGATGCAAATTTGGTATCAATCCAATACCTTTGTCGCTCAAAAGGATAGGTAGGAAGAGGTAAACGATGACGCTGTTCGTGGGTATAAAATCCAGACCAATCTATATTTACACCAAAAAGCCACAACCGACCTAATGTTTGCAACAAAAATCCTACATCCGATTGTTGCTCTTTAAGATGAGGTAAGGAAGTTAGGATGTATTGTTTAGCATTTTTCTCTAAATGCTGTGTGCTAAATGTGCTTAAAGTTCGTCCTGGCCCCACCTCTAGAAAAACACCTGCAAACTGATCTAAAAGTTGAGATATGCCATCAGAAAATCTTACAGTTTGTCTTAAATGTTGGCTCCAATAAGCGGGATTTGTGGCTTGTGCATCTGTGATCCAAGTACCAGTTACGTTAGAAATAAAGCCGATGTGTGGTGGATTCAGTTGAACTGTTTTCAGCAACTGCACAAACTCTTCTAATATTGGTGACATCATTTGCGAATGGAACGCATGAGATGTATGTAATAAACGACAGTCAACCCCTTGAAGTGATAATTGATTTTGTAGAGTTGCGATCGCTTCCTTCGTTCCAGAAACCACGCATGAAGTTTTGGTATTAATCGCTGCTATTTCTAGAGAATTTTTATACAAAGGCTGTGCATCCAACAGCGATCGCACCTCTTGTTCTGGTAGTGGAATTGCCAGCATACTTCCTGGAGGTAACTGTTGCATCAGTTGTCCCCTTTTTGCCACAATTACTAAGGCATCTTCAAGAGAAAATACACCTGCGATCGCAGCTGCAACATATTCCCCAATACTATGACCAATCATCGCTTCTGGTAGCATTCCCCAAGACATCCATAACTGAGCCAGGGCGTACTCAATTACAAATAACGCTGGTTGGGTGAAAGCTGTTTGTTGTAACTTTTGGCTAGCCGCTTCAATGTCTTCTGGCTCTGGAAACAATAGATCGCGGATATCAAAACCAAGATGGGGTTGCAAAATTTCGGCACAAGTATCTATATGTCTGCGATATGTCGGTTCGACTTCGTATAATTCCCGACTCATGTTTGCATATTGCGATCCTTGTCCTGAAAACATGAAAATTACTGGCTGTTCTCTATGCTCCTGACATACAGTAAAAATTCGTTCTTGCTCTTGTGTTTCTAAAACGCTGACAGCATCTTCAACACTCTGACACACTAATATTCGGCGATAGTTAAAAGCTCTACGACCCACTTTTAAAGTATAGGCAACATTAGCTAAATTTATATCTGGGTGTTGTTTTAAACACGCAACCAAATTAGTAGTTGCAGTTTCTAAGGCTGTAATAGTTTTGGCTGAGATTAACAACAACTGCCAAGGTTTAGAGTCATCAAAATATTCAACTTTAGGGGCTTCTTCTAAAATCACATGGGCATTAGTCCCACCAAAACCCAAGGAACTAATTCCTGCTCTTCGGGGAGTATTGTTAGTTTTCCATTCGCTAAGTTTAGTATTAACGTAGAAGGGACTGTTGACAAAATCAATCTCAGGATTGGGAACTTCAAAATTGAGGCTAGGAGGGATTTTTTTATATTTTAAGGCTTGTACCGTTTTGATTAGACTTGCTATACCAGCAGCTATATCTAAATGTCCGATATTTGGTTTTACTGAACCGATAGCACAGAAGCCATTTCTTTGGGTAAAAGCACGAAAAGCCTTAGTGAGTGCAGCAATTTCCACTGGATCTCCAGCAGCTGTTCCAGTTCCATGAGTTTCTATATAGGAAATATCTTCAGCATCTATTCCAGCATTTGCCAGAGCTTCTACAATAACTTCAGCCTGACCATTTACACTAGGTGCTGTATAGCTAACTTTCAAAGAACCGTCATTGTTAATTGCTGAACCTTTGATAACTGCATGAATATAATCTTTATCTGCGATCGCATCTTTTAATCTTTTTAAAACGACTATTCCCAGTCCACTGCCAAAAACAGTACCCTGTGCTTTAGCATCGAAGGCTCGACAATGACCATCAGGAGATAGAATTCCATCCTCTTCATACAAATAACCTGACTTTTGTGGAACTATAATCGTCACTCCGCCTGCTAAAGCGATATCACACTCTTCATCAAGTAAACTTTTACAAGCTAAGTGTAAAGCAACTAATGAAGTAGAGCAGTAAGTTTGAATTCCTATGCTTGGGCCTTTTAAATTTAATTTATATGATACATTTGTGGTCAAAAAATCTTTATTAAAAGTATAGTTATTGGAAATCTCTCTAGAATTAACATTTTTATATATATTGTTAAAAAAGTAAGTGTTTGTGCTAACACCAGCATAAACTCCAATCAAACCATTATATGTTTCTGGATCGTATCCAGCGTTTTCCAAAGCTTCCCAAGCACATTCTATAAAGAGGCGATGTTGAGGGTCAATTAGTTCGGCTTCTCTAGGGGTGTAACCAAAGAACCTCGCATCAAAATACTCAATATCTTCTAATATAGGTGCTGCTTTTACATAATTTGGGTCGTGTAAAATTTCTTCTTCCAGATTTGAATCTACTAAATCTTCATTCGAGAAAAAAGAAATAGACTCAACTTTATTTTGGATATTATACCAAAACTCATCGATATTGTTTGCACCAGGGAAACGACCAGACATCCCCACTATTGCTATATCTAGATTTGCTATTTCTTCTTGTTCTATTTCTATACTCATGATTTGATTAACCAGATAAATTAACTTGGTATTTTAGTTTGTTTGCATTTTCATCTGTCTTCTTCTTTGTCCTCGATTTAGCCTTTGTTCAAAAGCATTTTGCTGAGAGTCTTCAGGAGTAAAAATCTTCGTCATCGAGCCTATATTTGGGCATTCATAAAGTTTGGCAATAGAAAGATTTGAATTAAATGCCTTATTTACGATTGTCATAAGTTGAATACCTATGAGAGAATCACCACCAAGTTCAAAAAAGTTATCATAAATTCCTATCCGTTCAATACCAATAACTTCTTGCCAAATTTCAACTAGCTTTTGTTCATTTTTATTTCGGGGAGCAATATAATCGTTACTTAGTTCAGGTCTAGGATATTTTAATTTGGAAGAGTTGACAGCTTCTAAAAGTTCTATGGTCTGTATTTGATTGTAAGAATTATACTGTTTGAGTACATTTAATAAGTCAGATGTAGATATTACAACTTGAGGCATTGGATTTTCCAAAATGCGGAGAAACACATCTACACCTTCATTGGATAATATACCTTGTTTAAGATTTTCTTTTCGCAATTCTTGGAGGCGCTGGGGTAATTCTGTGTTCACTGCCATCCCAACTTCTTGCCAACTATCCCAGTTAATGCTAGTAGTAAATCTACCCTGCTTTGCAGCATTACAGTGAGCAAAGGCATCAAGAAAGGCATTGGCTGCACAATAGTCTACCTGTCCAAATTCCGCTACAATTGAGCTATTTGATGATACTAGAATAAAGAAATCTAACTCAGTATCTTTGACAATTGCATCAATAACTATTGTCCCCTTTACCTTTGGAGCCAAAACACTTTCTGCTTCTTCTAGAGTTTTTCGCTGAATTACACCGCCTCCAGGAACTCCAGCAGAGTGAATAACACCATTTAGTTGACCAAATTGTTGTTGAGCTTGAGCGATCGCACTTTGCATTTGTTCTATATTGCTGACATCAGCAGCGATGGCTAAAACTTCTGCACCCAAGCCTTCAAGTTCTTGAACTTTGCGAATCTTACAGCTAGTGCTATCAGCCTCATCGTGAGTGGATAGCCATTGAGACCACTCATCTTTTTTGGGTAAAGCAGAACGTCCTACTAACAGTAGTTTTGCTTGGACAGTCCGAGCTAAATATTCTGCCAAAACAAGTCCGATACCTCCAAGTCCACCTGTAATTAAATAGACTCCTCTTTCTCGTAGTCGAGGGGTTTCAATTTTAGCTTTATCAAAATGCACTGGCTCAAAACTCTGCACCCATCGATTCAAACCTCGATAAGCTATTAACTTTTCCGAATTATCAACCGTCAGCTCTGCCAGTAATTTTTCTATAAGTTTTTCTTCTTGCCAACTGTCGTTAGGAGGAAGAATAACATCAATACTACGACAGTTTATATTTGCATATTCTTGAGGAATAACTTTAATTGGCCCGATTAAAGTGGCTTTCTCTGGACAAAGCACTTCAGTTGCCGTCACAGACTGTAGATTGTTAGAAATAACTGTGATTTGAAAACGATCGCTAGTTTCTTGTCTTCCCAAAGCTTGGGCAATAAATAATAAACTATAAAATCCTTTGATTTGGGCTGATTCTAGTTCGGGAATTTCTAATTCATGCTCGCTGATATTTGTAACACTCCATAAATGAACTATCCTTTGTGGCAACTTGTTTTTTCTGAGCAATTCTTGGAATAAAATATCGTAATCCTGATTATTTTCTGGGTTGATAGTATATCCATCACCTAGTATGATAAATTGATCGCCGATTTTTACAGTAATGACATCTTGGTTTTGTTTTTCTAGTTGTTTTACCAACTTGATACCCAAGCCACACTCATCGAGAAATACCAAAGTGCAAGATTTTTTAGTTACTAATTTTTGGCTATCAAGTTCGACAGGAGGTAAAGAAGGTTTCCAAAAAGGAAGATAAAACCAGTCGGCTATATCAGCTTTTTTAGTTAGTGATACTATATGAGCATCATCTTTGCCTTGCTTTTTCGCTTCAATCCAGTATCTTTGCCGTTCAAAGGGATAGGTAGGTAAAGGTAGACGATGACGCTGTTCTTGGGTATAAAATTCCGACCAATCTATATCGACACCAAAAAGCCATAACTGCCCTAATGTCTGCAACAAAAAGCTTACATCTGATTGTTGCTCTTTGACATGGGGTAAAGAAGTTAGCACATATTGTTTAGCATTGATATTTAAATGTTGTTTGGTTAATGTGCTTAAATTTTGCCCTGGCCCCACCTCTACAAAAACGCCTTCAAACTGCCCTAATAGTTGAGAAATACTATCGGCAAATTTTACGGTTTTTTGTAAATGTTGGCTCCAATAGTTAGGATTTGTGGCTTGTGCATCTGTAATCCAACTACCAGTCTCATTGGAAATAAAGCGAATACTTGGTGGATTGAGTTGAATTTCTGTGAGCGATCGCAGTTGTCCCTTGTTTGCTACAATCAATAGCGCATCTTCAAGAGAAAATACACCTGCGATCGCAGCGGCAACATATTCCCCAATATCGGCACCAATCATCGCTTCTGGTAGCACACCCCAAGACATCCATAACTGAGCCAGGGCGTACTCAATTACAAATAACGCTGCTTGGGTAAGCGCTGTTTGTTGTAGTTGTTGGTTAGCCGCTTCAATTGTTTCTGGCTCTGGAAAGAGTAGGTGACGGATATCCAGACCGAGGTGAGGTTGCAAAATTTCGGCGCAAGTATCTATATGTCTGCGAAATGTTGCTTCAACTTCGTATAATTCCCGACCTATGTTTGCATATTCTGACCCTTGTCCTGAAAACATGAAAATCACAGGGCAACGACTTGGTTCCCAGTGGTAACTAAAAACACGTTCTGCTTCTTCATTTTTAAGTAATCTAACTGCATCATTTAAATTTTGGCAAACTACCAGCCGCCGACGATCGAAAGCTCGACGGCCTACTTGTAAGGTGTAAGCTACATCTGGCAGGTTGATATTAGGATGTTGCTGGAGGTAAGCCACTAAATTTGCAGTCGCACTTTCTAAAGCTGTGCTAGTTTTGGCTGAGAGTAACAGCAATTGCCAAGGTCGAGAAGTACTGGATGTTTCAATTACTGGAGCTTCTTCCAAGATTACATGGGCATTAGTTCCGCCAACTCCAAAAGAACTAACACCTGCTCTGCGAGGTAAACTATTAGTTTTCCATTCTGATAATTTGGTGTTGACGTAGAAAGGACTATTGGCAAAGTCTATCTCTGGGTTGGGTTTTTCAAAATGTAAAGTAGGAGGTATTTGTTTATGTTTTAATGCAAGTACCGTTTTAATTAAACCTGTTACACCGGCTGCTGTATCCAGATGCCCAATATTGCTTTTTACTGAACCAATAGCGCAAAAACATTTTTTATTTGTACTAGCACGAAAAGCTTGTGTGAGAGCCTTGATTTCAATCGGATCTCCTAAAGGAGTTGCAGTTCCATGAGCTTCGATATAAGAAATAGTATCGGGTTCAACACCAGATAAGGCAAGCGCTTCTAAAATTACTTCTCTTTGACCATTAACACTAGGTGCTGTATAACCAACCTTTAAAGAACCGTCATTATTGATAGCTGAACCTTTAATTACAGCATGAATAAAGTCTCCATCAGCAACAGCATCAGCTAACCGTTTCAATACCACAATTCCTAAACCATCGCCAAACACTGTTCCTTTGGCGTTAATATCAAAAGTTCGGCAGTGTCCATCAGGGGAACAAAGAACCCCCTCTTGATACTGATAACCAGATTTTTGGGGTAGCTTTGCTATAGAAACACCACCAGCCAAAACTATATCACTTTCACCATTTAGCAAACTTTGACAAGCTAAATGTACAGCGATTAATGATGTAGAGCAGTTATTCTGAACATTAATACTTGGCCCAGTCAGATTTAACTTGTAAGAAGTTTGCGTACTTAAATTATCTTTTTCATTACCAATAAAAATATTTAAAGCATCTACCGACTGCATTAAATCTTGGTTGGAATATAAATTTGTAAATAAATAATTACTATTAGTTACACCAGCATAGACCCCAATTTTACCGTTGTATGATTCAGAATCATAGCCCGCAGATTCTAAAGCTTCCCAGGCAGATTCTAAAAAGATTCGATGTTGTGGGTCTGTGATTTCAGCTTCTCTAGGAGTAAATCCAAAAAATGCAGCATCAAATAACTCGATATTTTCTATTATGCTGCTTGCTTTTACATAATTGGGATCGTTGAGCAAAGCCGGATCTATACCCGCAGCTAGCAGTTCTTCATTTGTAAAATGAGAAATTGATTCTACTCCATCTCGTAAATTATTCCAAAAAATATCAACATTTTTTGCACCTGGGAAACGACCATTTATACCAATGATGGCTATTTCATCGTTATCATCAAAATTATTAAATTCATCAGAGTTGTTCATGGAAAATACCTAATTAAACTTATTAACAGCAACTACGCTAGGCTCTGAGTGGCTTCTAAGGAATCTGATATCGATAAATCTAAAGCAATCTGAATTTGGTCATTTAGTACTGCATCTATATCCTCTTTAGTCGTGAGCGGATTAGCGATTACCGCCCGAAGCGCAGTCACAGAAATTTCTTTTTCTAAACAGTTAATTCTTTTTGTTGTCCGCGAGATAAAAGTACGACCGGCTTGACGTTGAGTTTTTTGCAGGCGCTCATTGAATATATTGATTTGTTGATTATCAGTGTCTGTTAATTGCTTTTTAACTGCAAGTTCTCTGAAAGGTTCTGGGATGTAACGGTAAAGAAGGAGATTTATATCCGGTTGAGATAGTAACTCAAATTCGGGTATGGCAGTAATTTGATCCGCCATATATTGTGCCTTCTCAATACCTGCATCAATTAAAAATTCATAACCTTTAAGTCCGATCAGATGTAACCCAGCATGTAAAAATAATGCCATACCCGCTCGAGAACCTTCTAAAGCGCGTTTACCCAAATCGAATGAACCCTTACGCATGGTGTAGCTAGCATTTTTTTCAATCGATAAAGCTAAGTGTGGTTCGCGCATAAATACCATACCAATACCCATAGGTAAATACAGTTGTTTATGTCCATCAATTGTTACCGAATCAGCGCGTTCAATACCAATAAGCTTTTGTCGATGTTGTTCGGAAAAAATGAGTGGGCCACCCCAAGCTGCATCTACATGAAAATGAACATTTGCAGCTTGGGCAATATCTGCTATGTCTAAAAGCGAATCTATGTTTCCAGAATCCGTAGTACCAGCAACGCCCACGATCGCAATAATATGCAAGTTTTTAGTCTGACAATCTGCAACAGCCTGACGTAAGGCTGGTAAATCTACTTGATTATCACCATTAGTCGGAATTTTTATTAAACCATGCGTACCTATGCCTAATAAATCTGCGGCTTTATCAAAAGAATAATGCATCAATTCAGAGCCAATGATTACCGCTCCTTGATAACCATAGTAATCTAAAGCTACTGTTAATCCTTCTTTTTCTACACCTGCAAAACTATTTTTTGCACCTAAAGATTTATTGCGAGCGCACCAAAGTGCGATGATATTTGCTGCCGTACCTCCAGAAACCAATATGCCTAAAGTGCTTTGGCTATTTTGGATATGTTCGTTATAAAATTCATCAGAAAAGTTATAAATCAATCTATGCATCATTGCCAAAGCCTGACGTTCATAAGGGCTAAAAGCTTTGGCTGTTTCTATTTTGACAACATTTTGGTTCATAGCTGTCATCAGTTTTGCGATCGGTCGCACAAAACAGGGAAGAGCAGAGGTCATATGACCTATAAACCGTGGTGAAGATGTATGTATTGAATGATTAATAACGTTATTTGCTAAATAATCAAGGTAGCTATCAAAATTACCAGGATTAATCGGAACTTGACTATCAGAAAACGTTTCTACTAATGTATTGAAATCAATAGTTGAATTAGTGCTAATTGCGCTTAAAAAATCATCAACTAAAACGTCAGTTTGAACACCCATTTTAGCTTCTATAGATGATATTAAATTATTAGACGGTGCAAATAATTGCATCACTCCCTTAGCAACTTCATACTGTGGTGTTAGCTCATTTTCAAGAAATAAATTTTGCTGAGTTTTTTGTCTCTGCTGACTTAATGCCATTTTCTACTCCAGAATATATCTTAGTTCTTAATTGCCTGGTTACAAGTTTGTAGTCAGGACTTTAGTCCTTATTCTAAGTAAACCCTTAACTAGGTTTAAAATACTAATTATCTTCTATCAGTGATGTCCTTCGATGATTTTGTCTAGCTTGTTTGCGACGTTTAATTGAAGCAGACCTCGTTTGAGTCCGGTAAGAATCTTTTTGTAAATCAGCTTCTTCGTCGCTACTTAAAAACTCAGCAAGTGAACTAATAGTTGGTCTTTCATAAATGCTGATTATCGGAATATGGGCATTTAATTCTTTTTGTAAATGAGAGATAATCTCAACACCTATGAGAGAACTACCTCCCAAATCAAAAAAGTTATCATAAATACCAATTTTTTCAATTCCCAGAACTTTTTGCCAAGTCGTAGCAACTATTTGCTCTACATTATTGCTAGATGGGACATACTCGTTTTGTAAGTTTGCTCTGGAATGAAGTGATAAACTACCTTGATTATTTGATGATTCTTTATTTTGTAAAAAGTTTCGTTTTATCCATTGTTCAATTCTTGGTTGTAGTTCTCCCGCAGAAACAACAATTTGTGGAGTTTTATTTAGAGATAATACACGACTAAAGACATCGATTCCTTCTTGCCATGTCATGCGTAATTTTTCTAAAGCTACTCCCACAGTTAAACCCTGTATATCATCTTCTTGAGATTGCCAAGTATCCCAGTTTACGCTAATACAAGGGAACAAATTTATTTGGTTGTGCTTATGGGCATATGCATCCATAAAAATGTTAGCAGCAGAATAAGAAGTTAACCCTAAACCTCCTAAAACAGATGATGATGAAGATGTAAATAAGCAAAAATCTAACTTTTGGTCTTGCAAAAGTTTTTCTAAAACAAATAGTCCATATACTTTAGGATTAAATTGTGATTGACTTTGAGTTTTAGAACTTTCTTCGATAGTGTAATACGCATCGTCATTAATTCCGGCTGCGTGGATAACGCCATGAATTTCACCAAACCGTTCATTAACTAATGCTATAGCTTGTTGCATTTGTTCTTCATTAGCTACATCAGCCGCGATCGCTTGAACTTGTGCACCTAATTCTTCTAGCCTCATCACCTTTTTTAACTTCTGGCTAACTTCATTAGATTCATCATAGTTTAGTAGCCACTCAGACCACTGATGTCTTTCCGGTATGCCTTTTCTGCCGATTAAAACTAACTTAGCCTGCATTGTTTTTGCTAAGTATTCTGACATTGCTAAACCAATGCGACCAAGCCCACCAGTGATTAGGTAAACACCTCCTTTTCTCAACTTGGTTTTGCTGATAATGTCTTTATCTAACTGTACAGCTTCGTATGTTTTAATCCAGCGATGATTGTTACGATAAGCAATTAAGTTCTCAGTTATTGGTGCTGTAAATTCTGTAAGCAGTGAGTCTATAAGTATTTGTGATGGCTTAGTTATGGAGTCTGGAAGTACAATATCAAAGCAACAGCAAGTTATGTTGAGATACTCTTGCGGAATTACATTGCATGGCCCTAATATAGTTGCCTTCTCAGGGCATAATTTTTCGCTGCCAGTTATATCATGTAGATTACTGGTGACAACCATCAGCTTGATTGGTTCAATTATATTTTGTTTTGCCAAGGCTTGGGTCAGAAACAGCAAACTATCAAAACCAAGACTTTGGCAATCTTCAAAAAATTGATATTGTGTTTGTGGCTCTAGCTCTTGACGGGGTAAACTATCGTTAGGAGTAACGCTCCAAAAATGTGCAAGATGCCATCCGGCACGCTTTGCGATCGCTTGTGAATTCAAATTCTGTTTTTGTAGTGTTTCCAATAAGGCATCATAGTCATCTTTTTGTCTAGGATTGATTGTATATGTACACTCATCAAGCTGGGAAAATTTATCTGCGACCCTAACAAAAATCACCTCATGTCCCTGTTGTTTCAGTCGTTCAGCAATTTCTGCTCCCACTCCATAGGGATCGACAAACACCAACCAATATGACTTTTGTTCTACCAACTTATCCGGTTGAAAAAATTCAATTGGTGTAGATTCTTTCCACCGAGGAACGTAGAACCAATCAGCAATATCTGGTTTTTTATCAGAACTTTTTGGCGACATCATTGCCAGAGTCGCATTTCGATTTACCTCAATCCAGTAACGCTGCCGCTCAAAAGGATAAGTAGGTAAGGGTATGCGATGACGCTTTTCATTTACATAAAAACCTGACCAATCAATTTGAATTCCTACTGACCAAAGCCTACCCAAACTGTTAAGTAAAAACTCTATATCTGATTGTTGCTCTTGAGGATGTCGTATAGAAGTTAGTGCTATGAGTTTATCTTTTTGATGTTGTTTCGCAAAACTACTTAGTGTCCGTCCTGGGCCCACTTCCAACAGTATTGCCTCTGGCTGTTTGAGCAACTCATAGATTCCTAAACTGAAGCGTACTGGTTGCCTTAAATGTCTAGCCCAATAGTTAGGATCTGTTGCTTCAGCTGCGGTAATCCAAGTACCGCTAACATTAGAAACAAACTGAATTTTTGGGGGATTGAGTTTTACATTTTGTAATAACTGGATGAAAGTCTCAATGATGGGTTCCATCATTTGAGAATGAAAGGCGTGAGAAGTATGCAAACGCCTAAAGTTTACACCTATTTGTTGTAGCTTTTGTTGTAATTTCTCTATTGCTTCTGTTGCACCGGACACCACACAAGAAGAAGGTGCATTGCTCGCAGCCAGAGAGATTTCTTTTTCTAGCAGTTGTTGTAACTCTTGTTCTGAAAGCTGAACCGAGAGCATAGCACCACCAGGTAACTGCTGCATTAGTTTTCCTCGCATTGCAACTATAGCTAAGGCATCTTCTAAAGAGAAAACTCCAGCGATCGTTGCAGCTACATACTCCCCTATACTGTGACCAATCATCATCTCAGGGCGCACACCCCATGCCATCCACAACTTAGCTAAAGCATATTCAATCACAAACAACGCAGGTTGAGTAATTGCTGTTTGCTGCAACTTTTGTGTTGCTTCTTGAGCTTCTTCTACTCTGGGATAGAGAACTGAACGCAGGTCTAATTCTAAGTAAGGTTTAAGCAATTCACAGCAATAATCAACTTGCTGTTTAAATACGGCTTCACTTTCGTATAATTCTCGACCCATATTTACATATTGCGAACCTTGTCCAGAAAACATAAACACGACCGGACGATTACAAGGTTCTTGGTAATGGGTGAAAGCTCTTTGAGGATCTTGCAATGCATTAATTGCATCTTCTTGGTTTTGGCAAACTACTATTCGGCGATGGTTCAAACTCCACCGTCCTAATTGTAAAGTATAAGCAACATCCGCGAGGTTTAAATCTGGATTTTTTTGTAGGTAATTAGTTAAATTTTCTGTAGCAGTTTTTAATGCTGTATTCGTCTTAGTTGAAAGTAATAATAATTGCCAATGTCTAGAATCACTAGAGGATTGAGTTATCGGAGCTTCTTCTACAACTAAATGGACATTTGTTCCGCCAAAACCAAAGGAACTAACACCCGCCCTGCGAGGAGTATTGCTAGTTTTCCACTCAGATAATTTATTGTTTACATAAAAAGGACTATTAGCAAAATCAATTTGCGGTGATGGTTCTTCAAAGTTTAAACTGGGGGGAATTTGTTTGTGTTTTAAGGCTAGTACAGTTTTAATCAAACCTGCTACTCCAGCAGTTGAGTCTAAATGCCCAATATTGGTTTTCACAGAACCAATACCACAAAATCCTTTGTTTTGAGTTTTAATACGAAAAGCTTGTGTTAAGGCAGCGATTTCAACAGGATCTCCAAGAGTTGTGCCGGTTCCATGTGCTTCAATGTAGCTAATGGTATCGGGTTCTACCTCAGCCATAACCTGAGCAGCTCTTATTACCTTGGCTTGCCCATCTACGCTAGGTGCTGTATAGCTAACTTTATTTGACCCATCGTTATTAATAGCAGAGCCTTTGATAATAGCATGGATGCAATCGCCATCTGCGATCGCTTCTTCTAACCGTTTTAAAACTACAAGACCTAAACCCCTTCCTTTTACTGTTCCCGCAGCCTTAGCGTCAAAAGCACGACAATGTCCATCACGAGATTCAATTCCTCCATCTTTATATAAATAACCAACTGCTGTCGATATTGAAACTCCTCCTGCTAAAGCAATATCGCACTCACCACTAAGCAAACTTTGGCAAGCTAAATGTACAGCAACCAACGAGCTAGAGCAAGTAGTTTGAACTGCATAACTTGGCCCCTGCAAATTTAATTTATAAGAAGCAAGTGTAGTAACATAATCTGGAGAAGTTCCCTTTTCTATTTGCTTATCACCTACAGAGGCTAGAAGCTCATAATTAGAATAAATGTTAAGTAAATAACTGCCAAAACTTGTCCCAGCGTAGACCCCAATAGGTTTTTTATAGACATCCGAACTATACCCAGCATCTTCAAGTGCTTTCCATGAATGCTCCAAGAAAAAACGGAGTGAAGGGTCCATGACTTCAGCTTCTCTAGGATTAATGTCGAAGAATGAAGCATCAAATAAGTCTATATCTTTGACTACACCCTCTGCTTTAACATAATTTATGTCGCTCAATAAGGCCTCATCTACACCTAAATCTTTTAATTCTCGATCGTCGAATCTATATATTGACTCTACTCCATCTCGGAGATTGTACCAAAATTGCTCAATATTTTCAGCCTCTGGGAAACAGCCACTCATGCCAATAATGGCTATCTCCAGACCAGTTTTGCTACTTAAATATTCTGAATTTCCCATAATTAATGTTAATTATTCAATAGTAAATATTAAACGCTCTGTTGCTTTTTTTGTAAAAAACGTTGCTTTAATCTTGCTTTACCAGCTTCTAACTGTTCATTCAATTCATTGCTTTGGTTTGCAAAGTTATTATCATCTTCTTGACTTAAATACCGCGATATGGAACTAATTGTTGGATATTTAAATAGATCGGTTATTACTAAGTCTGCTTTATAAAGTTCCCGCAGTTTGCTATAAACCTGAAGTACATTTAGCGAATGACCACCAAGGTCAAAAAAGTTATCTTGAATACCGACTTTCTCCACCTTAAGTATTTTTTGCCAAATGTCAGCAATTGCGTGTTCCATCTCATTTCGCGGCAATACGTAAGCTGTTTCTAATTTCGGGCGAAGATTATCTGGTTTTGGCAGAGCTTTCCGGTCTACCTTACCGCTAGGTGCTAGGGGTAGATTTTCCAGCATCACAAAGGCAGAAGGTAACATGTGGTCAGGTAACTTTTCCTTTAAGAAGCTACGCAATTCACTAATATTAGGAACTGCTTGTGTCTTAGCAACCACATAGGCAACTAATTGTAAGTTACCTGGTTCGTCTTGCTGAACCACGACTACAGCTTCACGTACATTCGGGTGCTGAAGCAAAAATGTTTCAATTTCTCCAAGTTCAACCCGAAAACCACGAATCTTCACCTGATGGTCAATACGTCCGAGAAATTCTATATTCCCATCAGGAAGCCACCTTCCTAAATCTCCAGTTTTATAAATTAAATCTTTGCGATTTCCTGGTAACTTGTTTTTAACATCTGTAAATGGATTGGTAACAAAACTGAAATTAGTTTTTTCTTGATTTTTCCAGTAGCCATCACCGACACCAATTCCTGATACACAAATCTCTCCAGGAGCGCCAATGGGTAATAATTGCATTTCTCCATCCAGAATGTAGAGATTTAAATTAGCTAATGGTTTCCCAATTGGAACCGTTCGCTGATTTTCTGGCAAAGGCTTGTCAACGATAAACTGGGTGATATCATCAGCAGCCTCAGTTGGACCATAGGCGTTAACTATTTTGATTTCGGGATATATCTCAAGCCACTTATTTACCAAACTTACCGATACTGGTTCCCCGACAACCATCATCCATTTTAAATCAGGTAATTCTCTTTGGTGAATCGGTAGCTGGGAAGTATATTCAAGCAAGCCGACAAATAATGCTGGTACTAATTCAACAACTGTAATTTTTTGTGATTTGAGTGCAAGAAATAACTGCTCAGGAATCGCAACGGTTTCGATATCTACTATTACTGTCTTTCCACCAATTAGAAGTGGTGCTAAAAATTGCCATACAGAAATATCTGTAGAAGCAGGAGCGCTTTGCAGAAAACAAAATTCTGGCGTTAAATCCAACTCATCAAATTGGGCATAAATATGATTAATTGCACCATCATGCCTGACAATTGCACCCTTTGGTAATCCTGTAGACCCAGAAGTGTAAAGCATATAAGCTGGGTCAACAGCATCATTGATACTTTCTAGATTATCATTAGATAGCTGCTGAAAATCCAATTTATTATATATCTTTAAATTTTCTGGTCTAAGAAATAGCGTCCGATCATTAGCAATGCTATCTAAGCAAATAATCGATGATAATTGAGAATAGTCTTCTCCCAGGTCTGATAAAACATTGAATAGCGAATAATCCGTGAATAAAAACCTCACTTCGCTATTAGATAGCATATACTTAATTCGATTTGGTGGGTAAGTGCTATCAATGGGTACGTATGCTCCACCTGCCTTATATATAGCAAGAATAGCAATTAGAAAATTGATATCGCGGTCTTTGAAAATTCCGACAAACTCTCCTTTACAGACTCCTAATTTCTGCAATAATTCAGCTAGCTGATTAGCTTGATGATTTAGTTCTTGATATGTGAGTTGAGTTTGTTGATAAATTACGGCTATATTGTTTGGAGTTTCAGATACTTGGATTTCAAATAATTGATTTATTGTTTTATCAGTTGGATATTGTTTTATTTGCTTGTTAAATTCTATTAATAACTGATTTTGGTCAGCTGATTTTAAGAAAACAATATCTGAAATTTTAGTATCAACATTATTTAGAATATTTTCTAGAAGATTAGTATAATATTTACTCATTAATTTTATACTTTCATCTTGAAATAAATCTTCTTTATACTCGATATTGGCACTAATACTTTCGCCGTTAATTGTAAAAGAGATTGTGATGTCATTATTGAGTTGGCTGAAATTATTTTTATTATGAATATTTTCTAAGCAAACTACTATGTCAAAAAGAGGCTGGCGATTAGAAATTGTTGGTAGCTCTAATAAATCAATTAGTTCATCAAAATTATAGTTTTGGTGACTGTAAGCTGCGATCGTAGCATCTTTGACTTGAAAAAGTAAATCTTTAAATGAAACTTGAGGTGTGACTTGAGTACGCAAAGGAATAACTTTAGCATTTACGCAATCGATATCAATTGCCTCATATACTGGTATTCCGATAATAACATCATTATTTCTAGTATATTTTTGTAGCAATATATTAAAACAAGCTACAAGCATCAAATAGATTGAAAAGTAAGAGCCTTTAGCTAGCTTAATGATTGATTGAGATGAATCAATTGGTAAATCAAAACTCAGAAATTTATTTTTACCACTAGAAAACAAAGGTCTTGCATAGTCCAGCATTAGATTTGTTTCTGGTAGTTCTCCCGATAATTGATTTATCCAATAAATTTTTTGAGAAAAGAAGTCATTTGACTGTAAATGTATACCCATAGTTTTCCCCTGGCTTGTAACCAATTCTTTTCCAAGTTGTAAATACTAGTATGTATATCTAGTTTTGTATGCAATAATCAAAAGCTTCTTTGATAATCAAACATCCTTTCTCTAAAGTAAGCATATCAATTATTAAAGGAGGCAAAATTTTAATAACAGTATCATTTCTGCCTGCTCTTTCAACTATTAATCCTAGTTCAAAACAACGCGATGTGATCCTTTTAGCTAAACTACTACCGCCAAAATTTTTAACATCAATGCCCCAAATCATCCCAATTCCACGGATTGATATGTATTCATTTATTGGTAATATTTTTTGAGTGAGAAATTTTTTCAAGAAAATCTCTTTAGCCTTAACATCTTGTTCAAAATTACAACTTTCTCTATACTCTAGAGCAGCTGTAGCTCCTACAAATGCCAATTGATTACCCCTAAAAGTACCATTATGTTCGCCCGGTTCCCATATATCCAACTCCGGCTTAATCAATAATAACGACATTGGAAACCCATACCCACTAATAGATTTAGATAGTACTACCATATCAGGAACTATATCTGCTCTTTCAAAAGAAAAGAAAGGCCCTGTTCGACCACAGCCGACTTGAATATCATCACAGATTAATAAAATATCATTCTCGTTACACAACTTCCTCAGTCTTTGCATCCAGTCAATAGGAGCTATAACAACTCCACCTTCAGCTTGCACTGTTTCAAAAATTATTGCTGCTGGTTTTTCAATTCCAGAATTGACATCATTTAAAACTGTTTCTATATATTCTATTGTGTCAAAGCTTTCCATAAATCCATAAGGATAAGGCATAAAGGTTACATTATTTGATGTCCCAATTGCCCCGGCTTTAATTCCGACATTACCACTAATAGATAAGCTTCCTAAAGTCATTCCATGATATGCTCCCATGAAGGAGAATATACCCGATCTTTGTTTTACTTTTCTGGCTAACTTTAAAGCTGCTTCAACTGCATTTGTTCCTGTTGGCCCACAAAACTGAATGCGATAATCTAATTGTTTTGAACTTAATACTACCTCATCAAACTTAGCTAAAAACTTCTCTTTAGCTGAAGTATACATATCCAAACCATGTGCAATTCCATCGGCATCTAAATATGACATAACCTTTTGTTTTATATAGTCATGGTTATGCCCATAATTTAAAGCACCTGCTCCTGCAAAAAAGTCAATATATTCCTTTCCTGAGTCTGAATAAATTATAGAACCTTTAGCTCTATGAAATATATCAGGGAAATTACGGCAATAGCTTCTGACATTTGATTCACACTTTTCAAATATATTCATGAGAGTGTTCTGTTTGAATTACGAAAGGGATTAATCAGTCTAACGATTATGTATATTGCACATCTTCAGAGAAATGTATTACTTTTTAAGAAACATAATTTAGATAAGATTTATAAAATTTAAAAATAATTTGAGGAGGTAGTTTTAAAACTAAACCCATAGCTAACAAAAAGTTATAGTATAAATTTTGAATTGGCATTCCTTTTGTAATAGCTGCTAGACCATTGAGCGAACTTTTTGGAGTATGCCAATCTATATTAAAAGAAATTGACATATCTAAACTCCGAACATGATGCAGTGTTCCAGGGGGCATATATAAAATATCTCCAGGATTGACAATAAATTGAATCGGTCTTGCATTTTTGTATTCAGGATATTTATTTAAATCTGGATTTTCTGGATTAACGAGAAACCATCGCCAGCCTTTGCGATAACAATATTTAGCATCTTCAGGTAGTAATATAGTGAATTGTTTGCGTCCAACAATCTGAAAAAAAATATTGTTAGTCAGAAGGCAATCAAAATGTAATGGTGTAACACTATTAGAAGAACCTAAGAAAAACTGGCAGTAACGCCACCACTTATGCCAATACCATTCTGGCAAATAATCATAAGGAAATGGTTGAGCATCTTTCACTAAAGAAGGTATTAAGCTAAATAAGGGTAGGTCATGACAATATGGCGGTCGAGTATTATTTTGAGGATCTTGTTCATAATTTTCTATTAATTCTATATATCTTTCCATTGTCAAACTACATATCTCAATTTTGTTATCGCTAAATTTCTTTGCATAAATATTTAGAGAAGGAGATAAATTTTTAAGGTATTTTAAAGACCATTTGTCAAAACCATTCCAATTGATAATTACTCCAGAAATTATAACTGGTTTTCCTAATTCAACATAATCTTTATAGAACTCATTACTTGAAAGTTTATATCTTCTTTCTATTGCTGATGAAATAATCATAGCTTTATCCTTTGGAATCTTTTTAATTTTCGGCTTTTTAGTAGAAAAAGCATTTTTAAAGTGCTCTAAAAACAAGCTAAATCTAAAATGTTATCAGTATTTCAAGATATTGGAACTAATTGCCAATCAAACAATACTTCTTTTTCTAAAAGTTTTGATATTTGCTGTTGCTGTAGTGTTGAAAATGATAAGTCCTTAATTTGAACATCATGATTAACCATGATTTGTTGTAGCAGTATTTGAAAATCTCTAATTATCCCAGTAATTGTAGCAATATCAAATCTTCGAGAATCGTATGAAATTGCTACTACAATTTCTGTTTCTGGATATATAACTAAATTTAAAGGGTAGTTATTTCTGTAATAAGTTCCAGTAAGTTCAAATTCTATATTCCCTTTCCATTCTTTTAAAAATTGACTGACTGGAAAGTTTTCAACCACAACAATTGTTTCAAACAAAGGTAAATTTCGTGGTACTTCACTCCAACCCTGGATTTGAGTAAGCGGAGTGTATTCATGATGGCGTGCTTTTACTAATTGGATCTGAAATTCTTGTAGCCATGACAAAACCTGCTGCTCAGGATTTAACTTGACATTTATTGGTAAGGTATTTATGAACATACCAACCATTGACTCTACTTCAACTAAATCTACTGGTCTTCCTGTGACAGTGAATCCATAAGTTACATTGTTACGACAGGTGTAACGACTAAGGAGGATAGACCAGATTCCATTAACTAATGTGGCAAGGGTAAGGCGGTTTTTGGTAGCAAAAGATAACAGCGATTTTGTAGTTGCTTCCGATAGTTTAATTATCTCCTCATCGTACCTTTCTTCTTGGTTAGATAATTGATTATTTTCTATATAAGTTAGGGGAGTTGGTGCTTTGATTCCTTGTAATGCTTCGCGCCAAAAACTTTCAGTTTTAGCTATGTTCTGTTGCTGCAACCAGTCGATATAATTCCTAAAAGGACGAGCTGGCGCTAAGGTCACTTTTTTGCATTCACAAAGCGCCTCGTAAATTTGTAAGCATTCCTCTAATATTATCGGCCCAGACCATCCATCTGTGGTGATATGATGATTGCTCCAAATAAATTCATAGCGTTCATCAGCAAAACGAATTAAAGTTATCCGCATTAGACATGGTTGCGAAAAGTCAAAACCTAATTGGCGATCGCTCTCTAGAAATGATTTTAATCGCTTTTGTTGTTCTGCTTCCTCAACACCACGCCAATCGTATTGATTTAAAGTAATTTTTACTTGTTTATAGACAACTTGTAATGGATTATCAATGTCTTCCCAATAAAATCCTGTACGCAAAACTGTATGTCTATCAATTACTTGCTGCCATGCTTGTTCAAAAGCCTCTACATTTGGATTACCATGCAAAGTTAAAGTATGGTGAAAAAAGTATAATGCTGACTCGCTTGCATACAAACAGTGAAAGAGCATACCCTTTTGTACGGGTGTTAGTTCATAAATGTCCTCAACATTTTCTGTTTTCATTGTGTGTTTTTCTCACTTGCTCGGTTAATTTTTGCCAGAAATTTATCTAGGTTTTGTTGGTTCAAGTTTGCTCTAGGAAAATCAGAAGGTGTATATTTTTCTGCTTCAAGAGACTCACAGTGGGCAATAAGGCTTTGTGTAGCTTCAATAAAGCTTTGTGCTAAAGTTTCAATTGTTTCTCGGCGATGAACGGCTGAACTATAAGCCCAATTCAAGTGCAGTTGTTCTTGAACAATAATTCCATTTATTTCCACTAAGTAAAATCTTTTTGCACTTGAACTTTCACTAAGTCTAATAGACTGTTCGGTTAAATCAAATAAAGATGACTGCGATATAGTAGGATCAAAATTACCTAAGTAATTAAAACTTACCTGAGGCTGCGGAAAATACTGTAGCTTTGAATTGATTTCTGAATTGTTGGTTATATAGCGCAGTATATCGTAACCAATACCTTTGTTTGGAATGCTGCGTAAATACTCTTTGACTGCTATTAATGCATTCCCTTGATTAGAAACCTCTGTTATATCTAAAATGGCTGGAAAGCAAGTTGTAAATAAACCAACTGTACGAGATAGAGATATATCATTTACATCTTTGAAGATTATATCTCGACCATTATCTTTAATATCTACCCATAGTTGCTGCTCCCCCGTCCACTTTGCAAAAGATTGCACCAACGCTGTTAATAGAACATCGATTATCTGAGTATTGTAAGCCTTATTGACATTTTTCAATAATGCTTGCGTTTCTTTTTTATTTAGAGTAATTGATACCCGGTCAACATTGGTTACTGTAGTTTCATTTGCAGAATAATCAACAGGTAGATTGTGGAAAGGTTTTTCGGCTTTTGTCAACCAGTAGTCTTGCTCTTGGAGCATTTCTGAAGCCTGGTCATATTTTTGCACACACTGCATCCACCGCTTGAATGAAGTAGTTTTATCAGGCAAATGGATCGTTTTACCTTGAGTAAGTAACTGATAGGCTGTTTGTAAATCTTCTAGCAAAATATGCCAAGAAACACTATCTACTAAAAGATAATGAATGCTAATTATTAGGTAGCTATTTTGCTGCGATCGCAATTCAATGAAAGCAACTTTTACAAGCGACCCCTCACTTAAATTGAAGTTGCTTTGTAATTCTATGATAGCAGATTCAAAAGCATATTTTTGCTCATTTTTTGAAAGTTGAGACAAATTTATATGCTTGTACTCCATTAGATCGTTAGTGCCAGCTTCAATTTGTTGCCATCCAGATTCTTTTTGAATAAAACGCAGACGAAATACGTCGTGATATTCAATCACATATCGCACAGCCTGCTCTAATATTTTAGGCTCGCATATTTGTTGGATTTCTAGTAATAAAGACTGGCTTAATAAATTTTCATTTGGCTGATTTTGATTTAATAAACGATATTGGAACGGGGTGAGTTGTATTTCTCTAGTTCTGGAATTATTTTTAGTTTCCTTGTTTGCATTTGCACCTGCGGCTGTTGCTAATTCAGCAATAGTTTGGTGTAAAAACATTTGTTGAGAAGTTAGCTTCAAACCTAATTGATTAGCTTTGGCAACAATTTGAATTGCAATAATCGAATCACCTGCCAATTCAAAAAAGTTGTCATGAATTCCAACTCGATCGATGCCGAGAAATTGTTGCCAAATGTCAGCAAGGGTCTGCTCTATTTCGTTACCAGGAGCAACATAAGCATTTACCAAGCTGGGACGTGGATGGCTTAGTTGAGAAAGATTTGTTTTTGATGCATCTGATAAAAACGCTAATTCTTGTTCTAGATAATTGAAAGAATTGTCTTGCTCAATTACCGTTTGGAAGTCTTGTGGAGAGACAACGACATGATGCAAGCTACTTAGCAAAATCCGATTAAAAGCTTCGGCACCTTCTTGAGATAATATTCCTTTTTTGAGATCCTCTTCACGTTGATGCTTTAATTGTTCTGGTAGTGCTGTCTCTACTGCCATCCCTACTTCTTGCCAAGTACCCCAGTTGATTGCCACTGTAAATCGATCGGATTTAGCAGTACGATAATCTGCATAAATATCCAAAAATGCATTAGCTGCACAATAATCTACCTGTCCAAATTCGTTCAAGATCGAACTTTGAGATGAACAAAGTACTAAAAAATCTAAGTTAATATTTTTTAAGTTGAAAATCTCCTCTAATACTAATGTGCCCTTAACTTTTGGTGCTAATACGCTGTTTGCTAAATCCTGTGTTTTTAATTGAACAATGCCACCACCAGCAATACCTGCCGCATGGATAACCCCATTGATTTGACCAAATTTTTCTAAGGCTTCAGTAACAGCTACTTGCATTTGTTCGTAGTTGGCAACATCGGCACTTTTAATTTCAATTTCTGATCCTAACTCTTCTAGTAGAAGCATTTTTTGGATCTTACAGCTAATATTATCTTGGCTATCATGAGTTTCTAGCCATTGTTCCCACTGCGATCGCTCCGGTAATCCCTTTCTTCCAATTAAAATCAACTTAGCTTGTACTGTCTTGGCTAAATATTCCGCCAACACCAAACCTATACCACCAAGTCCACCAGTAATTAAATAAACTCCTCTTGGCTTTAACTTAGTTTTAGCTGGGGTGCTTTCATCCAGACGGACAGCTTCAAAGGTTTGAATCCAGCGATGAGATCCACGGTAAGCAACTATATTATCGGTTTGCTGTGTTGTTAGTTCAGTAATCAGATAGTCGATAAATTTTGGTGTTGGTGGGATATTAGAAGCAGGAATTACTACATCGATCGCACAGGAATTAATGTTTAAATATTCTTTGGGAATTATCTTACACGGCCCCAAGATTGTTGCTTTTTCTGGGTATAAAATTTCATCACCAATGACATTATATAGATTATTAGTTACAACCCTTAACTTCAGAGAATTGCTGATATTTTGCCTTCCTAATGCCTGGGTTAAATACAATAAGCTCCAAAAACCAAGATTCTGGTAATCTTCAGGCGTTTGTTTTCTGAACTTATTATCAGATAAAGTATCATCTGGCGTAATGCTCCAAAAGTGAGCTAATCCATTTGGAATCAAACTCTCTTTTTGGAGTTCTTGAAGCAAGGCATCGTAGTCATCGCTTTGCTGTGGGTCAATGGTATATGTATATTTGTTCAGCTTCGTAAATTTGTCTGCGACTCTAACTGTAACTACATTTTGACTTTGCTGTTCGAGTCGTTTAGCAACTTCGCCTCCAATTCCATAATCATCGATAAAAATTAACCAGTGGGTGTTTTGCTCAGTTACTAATTCCTTCCCTTGGGAAAACTCAAGTGGTGTAGATTGTTTCCAAATTGGAATATAAAACCAATCGGCAATATCTGGCTTTTTAACTAATGATTTTTGCCATGCCTTTGATAATACAGTTTCGGGGTTAGCTTCAATCCAGTAACGCTGACGCTCAAAAGGATAGGTAGGCAAAGGAATATGTCTGCGTTGCTCTTTTGTATAAAAGCTTGCCCAGTTTATTTGCAATCCTGATAGCCAAAGCCGAGAAAGAGTATTGAGCAAAAATGCTACATCAGAAATTTGCTCTTGGGGATGTCGCAACGAAGTTAGAACTACAGGCGGTGAAATCAACTGTCGTTTGGCTAAGGTAGTTAATGTTCGTCCTGGGCCAACTTCCAATAAAGTTCGTGGCTGTTGCAGCAATTCGGCGATTCCCTCGTTAAATAATACGGTTTGCCGTAGATGTCTAGCCCAGTAGTCAGGATCAGTCGCCTGTTCTGCTGTAATCCAAGTTCCGGTAACATTAGAAACAAAAGGAATTTGAGGTGGTTGTAGGTTGACATCTTTAACTTGCCGTACAAATGGCTCTAAAATCGGCTCCATCATCTGAGAATGAAAAGCGTGAGATGTATGCAGGAGACGACAATCAACACCTTGCTCAATCAAACTATTTTGTAATGCTGCGATCGCATTTGTAGCGCCAGAAACCACACAAAGAGATGGCGCATTGCTAGCTGCTAAAGAAAGTTCTGAACCTAACATAGGTTGTATTTCTTTGGCAGAGAGAGAAACGGAAAGCATCGATCCTGGTTCAACTTGTTGCATTAGTCGTCCGCGAATTACGACTAAAGTCAATGCATCTTCTAAAGAAAAAACACCAGAAATACAAGCAGCTACATACTCACCAATGCTGTGACCAATCATCACTTGCGGATGTACACCCCACGCCATCCAAAGTTTAGCAAGTGCATATTCGATTACAAATAGCGCAACTTGGGTTAAGGAAGTTTGTTTAAGTTGTTCTTGTGTAGTTTCTACTGTCGAGGGATAAAGTATATCTTTCAGGTCTAACTTTAAATGGGGTTTTAGCAATTCAGAGCAATCATCAATTTGTTGCCGAAAAATTGCTTCTGTTTCATATAATTCCCGGCCCATGTTTACATACTGCGCTCCCTGTCCGGGAAACATAAATACAATTGAATGGTTACGGGTTTCTGAAAAATTACTCAAAACTCCTTGTTGATCTGGCGCTGTTAATATTTTTATAGCATCTTGAGTATCCTGACATAGCAATACCCGACGATGGTTAAAATTTCGGCGACCAACTTGTAAAGTATGAGCTACATCAGCAAGATTAGTATCAGGATGGTGTGCTAAATAGTCAATAAGGTTAGTTGTAGCAGATTCTAAAGCTGTTTGAGTTTTTGCAGAGAGAACTAACAACTGCCAAGGACGAGAAATACTTTCTTTGCTGCTAAAAACTGGAGCTTCTTCTAAAATTACATGAGCATTAGTACCACCAATCCCAAAAGAACTGACTCCTGCTCGTCTAGGATGTTTGTTTACTTCCCATTGGGAAAGTTTGTTATTGACATAAAAGGGACTGTTAGCAAAATCAATTTGAGGATTCGGTTGCTCAAAGTGCAAACTAGGAGGAATTTGTTTGTGTTTAAGAGCTAAGACAGTTTTTATTAAACCTGCAACACCAGCAGCAGCATCCAAGTGCCCAATATTTGTTTTTAAAGAACCAATTGCACAAAAGTTTTTCTTTTTTGTGCTGCTTCGGAATGTTTGCGTCAGTGCAGCGATTTCAATTGGATCTCCTAAAGATGTTCCTGTACCGTGAGCTTCAATATAAGTTATTGTTTCTGGATCTAACTCTGCAACAACTTGAGCGGTTTTGATAACTTTAGCTTGACCTTCTATCCGAGGCGCTGTGTAGCTAACTTTGTTTGAGCCATCGTTATTTATCGCCGAACCTTTAATCACAGCATCAATAGAATCTCTATCAGTTAGAGCGTCTTCTAATCTTTTTAAAACAACGATTCCTACACCTTCTCCGCCCACTGTTCCCCCTGCTTTAGCATCAAAGGCGCGGCAGTGTCCATCAGGAGAATTAATACCCCCTTGGTTATAAAGATAGCCAGCTTTTCTTGAGGCGCTGATAGAAACACCGCCAACCAAAGCGATATCACATTCACCGTTAAGTAAACTTTGGCAGGCTAAATGTACTGCTACTAATGAGGTTGAGCAAGCCGTTTGAACTGTATAGCTAGGCCCCGTTAAATTAAGTTTGTAAGAAGTACGTGTTGCCAGGTAATCTTTGTCGCCAGCGATCGCTATTTGTTGTTCGTCTACTGAGTTTCTAATATTTTGATTAAAATAAATGTTTAGTAAATAACCGCTGAAGTTAGAACCAGCGAAAACACCGATAGAACCATTGTAGGTTTCGGAATTATAACCTGCTTTTTCCAGCGCTTCCCAAGCACACTCTAAAAAAATCCGGTGTTGCGGGTCAGTAATTTCTGCATCTCTGGGATTAAACCCAAAAAACTCAGCATCAAAAAGTTCTGCATCTTCTATTACAGCATTTCTTTTAACATAGTTGGGATTGCCGATCAGCGCTGCATCTACTCCTGCTGCCAACAGTTCTTCATCAGTGAAAAAAGAAATTGATTCTATCCCATTTTGGAGATTATTCCAAAACTCATCAACATTTTTAGCTCCGGGAAATCTCCCCGATAATCCAATAATTGCTATTTCTGAACCGTTACTATGATCTGCACCAGTGGAAATATTCATTATTTATTAATTCCTTAATTATTTTCAACTGATTTAATTTTTTGTAGACGTTTTTTCTGTTGCGCCTTACCAGATGAAATTTTCTCTATTTGAATATCATTCTCTTGTAAAAATGCTGTGGAATTTGGAGATGAATTTAAATATTCTGCTAAAGAATTGATGGTGGGATATCTAAACAAATCAAGGGTTGACAGTTCTACTTTTAATATTTCCTGCAATTGGCTGTGAACTGTCACTAAAAGTAATGAATGACCGCCAATTTCAAAGAAATTATCGTGAATGCCTATTTTTTCAAGATTCAAAGCTTTTTGCCAAACAGAGGCTATTGTCTTCTCCACCTCAGTTTGCGGTACTACATAAGCAACTTCTAATTCTGGGCGTAGAGCATCGGGGATAGGCAGTGCTTGACGGTCTACTTTACCATTAGATGTTAATGGCAATGCTTCTAATATCATAAATGCTGTTGGTAGCATATGATCGAGCAATTTATTCTGCAAGAAGCGACGCAGTTCAGGAATAGTTAATGTTTTGTCTGGCTGGAGAGTTGTATAGGCTATTAAACTTTGATTTCCAGATTTATCTTCCCGAAGGATAACTACACTTGTTGATACTGATTGATGTTGATTGATAACTGCTTCAATTTCTCCCAGTTCAACCCGGAAACCACGGATTTTAACTTGGTTATCAATGCGGTCGATATACTCGATATCTCCACTCGGTAGAAAACGAACTAAATCACCTGTTTTGTAAAGGCGATCGCCTTCTTGTTTACTAAAGGGATTGGGGATAAATTTAAGGGCTGTTAATTCCGGTTGATTCAGATAACCTCTAGCTAACCCAAGTCCACCAATGTGCAATTCACCGGGTACTCCCATTGGTACTGGTTGCAAATATTGGTCTAAAATGTACAGTTGGGTATTAGCGATCGCTCTACCAATGGGTATGGAGCCTGTAGAGTGCTTACCGACTGGAACTTGATAAACACAGCAGCCTACTACTGTCTCTGTGGGGCCGTATTCGTTTACTAATATTGTATCTGGAGTTACATCTTGCCAGAAGGTGATGCTTTCAGCTAATAAATTTTCCCCACCAATAATAAAAGCTCTAGTTTTATTTACTATTTCTTCTTGGGATAACTGTTGCTTAAGTAAATCCAAGTGAGCGGGGGTGATTTTCACTAAACTTAAATTTGAGCTTTTCTTTAAAGCTTGACAAAGGGTTTCAATGCCTTGTTTTTCTGATAGTAATTCGACGGTACGACCAACTAATAAAGGTGAAAAAAGACTGGTGATTGTTAAGTCAAAACCCAAAGGTGAGTGAACTAAAGTTCCTGCTCCTTGTTCTACTTGATATGTTTTGGTACACCAGCTTAAGTAGTTAACTAATCCTTGATGAGGAATTAGAGTTCCTTTAGGTTTACCAGTAGAACCGGAGGTATAAATAACATAGGCTAAATTTAATTCGGTTGTTTTAGTAATTGGATTTTCAACTTTTTGTTGCTTTATAGTTTGCCAATCGCTATCTATACAAATTACTTTAATGCCATCTGTAGCTAAATCTGCAATTAAATGCTGTTGACTCAACAGCACTGGCATTTGAGAATCGTTTAGTATAAAAGTTTTTCTTTCTAAGGGATAGCTAGGATCGATTGGTACATAAGCACCACCTGCTTTGAGGACAGCTAAAAGTCCGATAACCATAAAAAGCGATCGCTCGACACAAAGTCCTACCATTACATCCGGCTTCACGCCTAATTGTTGTAGGTAATGAGCTAGCTGGTTAGCGCGACTGTTTAATTCCCGGTAGGTAAGCTGCTGATTTTTATAAACAATAGCAATATTGTCTGGCGTGCGATCGCACTGCTGTTCAAACCAATTATGGATACACGTGTATTCTAGCTCTCCCGTTTTAGTGTTATTGAATGCAACTAAGAGTTCTTCACGCTCTCCTTCACTGAGGATATTCAGGTGTGATATTGGTGTAGAGGGATTGTCAATAACGCTAGTTAACAAAGTTTGCCACTGATTCGCCAAACGTTGAATATCTTCTTGACGGAAAAGCTTTGCATCATAGTGAAATTCTACTTTGACTAAATCATTTTGTGTACGGACACAAGAAAGTTTTACTTTAAATCGGTCAAAGCAGACGTAATGCTGATAAATTGAAAATGTTACTTGAGGAGCATAATAATTACTTACCGTTTCTTCAAAGTCAAAACAAAATGGTAAAAATGATTGTTCACTCTCATTTACATTTGTTTTAGCAAATGCGTCCCAACTAAAACTGTCCTGCCATTCTAATACTTCATCTGTTAAGTTTTTAACCTTTATTAAGGTATTATTGAATGATTCATTTTCTTGCAAATGATAAGCAAGGGGTAAATATTTGGCGAATAAACCTAGTGCCACTTTTAATTCTTCATAATTGCGACCATCACAGCCTAAACCTATAATTAAGTTTGATTGCCCAGTCAAACGCCAAATTAGAATTTGCCAGCAAGTCAGGAAGAATATATCTATCGAAATTTGATATTTTTGGACAATCCGATCGATTTTAGTTAGTAAATCACTAGGAATAGCTAACTTAATCAATTTAGGTTCAAATTCCGATTTGTCAGAAAGATTATTCTCTAAAGGAAGTTTTAAGCTATCCAGAGCAGAAAAATCTACTTGCTGCCAATAATTTTTCCTTGATGTAGTCTCTTCTGCTGCAAGTAATTCATTTTGCCATGTAGCGACATCAGCATATTGTAGTGGTTCTGCGCTGAGTTCTACATTCTGCAAGCAGGCAGTGTAATACTGACTAATTTCATTAACTATGTTTGTTAATGTTTTATAATCTGCACAAAGAGATGGCAAATTTATAAATAAAATGTATTTTTTTGATGAGCATTCTAGTACATATAATTTTAATAATTGACCTGGTTGTAATTTTCTAGATTCTTGTTTAAATTTCTCAATAAATGCTTCTATTTCTTTCTCATGAGAAGATTTATTCTCTAAACTATACTCGTCAAAAGATACACTAGTGTTAGTTTCTATCACTTGAACAGGTATTTTTAGACCACGTGGCCGATAAAAACTTGTGCGAAGAATTTCATTTCTAGCGATAACTTTCTCTAACGCTTCTTTTAATACCTCTAACTCTACATTTCCTTCAACAAGGATAGCACATTGACTACAATATAAATTACTACTTTCTTGTAATAACCAAAGATGCTTTTGTTGAGGAGATAATGGAAAACCTTGAATTATTTGTTGCATTTTACTTGATAAAATTACTTTTTCAATTCGATCGTAATTTTCAGAAGTTATAATAAGTGGCGGTGATTTAATTAAATATTGAGGTGGGGAGTTGAAGAAAAATATTTTAACTATCTCAAGTTTGGCTAAAACTTATCAGTTCACTCATCGCCACAAAAAGCTTACGTTCTCCCACATAGGGATTGCGTCCATGAGCGGTTAACACATTGTCCAGTAATAATATATCTCCTTGTTGCCAAGGAAAAGATACTTCCAAATTTTGATAAATATCACAAATGTGTGTCATTACTGAGTCTTCAATAAGAGTACCATCCCCGTAAAAGCAATCTCGTGGCAAATCTTCTTTTTTAAAAGTTGATAGAAGCGACTCGCGGGTTTGCGTTTCTAAACAAGCTAAATGCCAATGTTGTGCTTGATTAAACCAAGATAATTCATCTGTTTGAGGATGCTTGATTACCGCTGGACGAATCGAAATAGTTTTCAAACCACCATTACTTTTCCATTCAAATTCAATTAAGTTGCTTTGACAAAACTTTTCTACATCTGCTTTACTTTGAGTTTGAAAAACTGTTTGCCAGTCAAGTCCTAATCCGTTTCCATAATTACGAACATACATAACCTGCTTTTCAACAAATTTGTCCCTAATTTTGGGTTCTATCAGTTGAAATACCTTACGACTATCAACTATTGGGGTTTCTCCTCCTTGCTGTGCAGGTTGATGACAACCGAACAGAATTTTTCTAGGCCATCGATAATTAAAAGAATTTTCGTTGTGCCATAATAACTTGCTATCCGCAGGGTAAAAAACTGGAGTATAAACTTTGCCGGTTAGTGTTTCACGGGTATGTTCGCCGTTTTCATTGAATAGTTCTGAGCAAACCGCTAGACCAAATCTTTCAAATCCGGCTGCTGTAGTAATATTAAATCCTTGGAAAAGGATAGCACCATATTTAATTAAATGTGTATCTACAAATTCTCGATTTGCTTCCGCCCAATCTGCAAGATCGACATCTGATGTAGAAGGTTTTATTATTAGTGGTATTTGTTCGCCTCCCGAATTATCTAGTTTAATTAATTCTTTTTGTAGATTTATGGATTTTCTAGTAGCTCTATTAAATTCCGGTTTGAAATTAGAATTACTTACTTTTACCTGTTCCATTTTACTTCTCTACTTCAATTGCGATCGCTTTTCGTTTAATTGTGCTTAATTTTTGTTGAGATTTTTCTTTATGTTTCCGTTCTTCACTCAATTGATATTCTTTATCGGATTTTATAATCATTTCTTCTAACTGATTTAAGCTAATAGTAGGTTCTATAATAATTTGAGATAAAATTGTTTTAAAATTATTTATTAATCTGGTTATGCTACTAGCATCAAATAAGTCTTTATTGTATTTAAATAACCCAACTATTCCTTGCTCTGTATCCGTTAATTCTAAAAGTAAATCAACACTTGCTACCTGATTTTCTAAATCTAAACTAGTCAAAGTTAATTCTGAAAGCTCTAAAGAATGTATGGGAGCATTTTGGAGGATCAACTTGACTTGAAACAGAGGAGTTTGGTTGAAGTCTCTTTTTGGATTCAGAGCGCCAACTAGTTTTTCAAATGGTAAATCTTGGTGAGCATAAGCTTCCAAACAAACCTTCCGAACTCGTTGCAAAAGATCGCTAAAAGTGGGATTGTCAGATAGATTAGTACGCAATACTAATTGATTAACAAAAAAACCGATTAAATTCTCTATTTCGATTCTATTTCGGTTGGCAATATCAGTACCGACAACAATATCTCTGTCGCCTGTATACCAATATAATAAAACTTTAAATGCTCCAAGTAGGGTCATAAATAATGTTGTTCCAACACTATCACCTAACTTTTTAATCGCTTGAGATAATGTTTGAGAAAGTATAAAATTTTGCCGCTTCTCCTGGGAGGTTTTCATTTCTGAAGACTGGCGAATTATAGGCAATTGTAAAACTGGTAAGTTATCTCCTAATTGCTTTTTCCAGTATGTAAGTAAGGTATTAAGTACCTCACCCTGCAACCAGTTTTGTTGCCAAGCTGCGAAGTCAGCGTACTGTATTGGTAGTTCCGAGAGTGGGGAGGGCTGTCCTTTGCAGAAAGCTTCGTAAAGTGCTGTTACTTCTTTGATGAGTAGCCCTATTGACCAGCCATCAGAGACAATATGATGCATGGTTAACAACAGGACATATTGTTGTTCGCTTAAGTGCAACAAAGTTGTCCTTAGCAAAGGCCCCTGCGCTAAGTTAAAAAGCGACTGACTTTCTTGAACTGCTAACCGCAAAACTTCAGTTTCTTGCTTTGTTATTGAGTACTCTTGCAAGTCCACCACAGATAGCTTTAAGGTTAGGGTTGGAGTAATCACCTGAATTGGTTGTCCATTGGCGATCGCAAAGGTGGTTCGCAAGGCTTCATGACGCTGCACAATTTCGTTGAGACTGCGTTCCAATGCAGGCACATTCAGCGTACCAGTAAGACGCACGGCAAAGGGAAGGTTGTAAGTGGTGCTATTTGGCTCCAACTGATTCAGAAACCATAGCCTTTGTTGGGCAAAGGACAGGGGTAAATTGGCATTTCGAGGAACAGGTACTATGGGCAAAAGAGCAAGACTTGATGTTAAATGTGTGAGGATTTCTTGTTTCCGCTCTCGTAACTGAGTGCTTAACTCTGGTGAGAGTACCCCTTGAGGAGCGTTACAGTATAAGCGATCGCCATCAACTCTAAATTTGATGTTGAGGCTGTCAAGGTATAATAAGAACTCTTCAATAGTTTTCATAGTTCTATCTCCTCGCGATCGCAGTCTACCTCGTCCATAGAAACAAGCTCTAGCTGTTGGACTGCAAGCATCTTCTCGATCCGTTCTACCAACTGAGCTAGTGTAGGTGCTTCAAATAAACTGCGTAAAGGCAATTCCACCTTAAAAGCTTTCCGTAACCTGGAAATCGCTTGAGTAGCCAATAAAGAATGTCCACCCAAGTCAAAAAAGTTATCGTAAATGCCTATATGCTCTCGCTTTAATATCTGAATCCAGATGTCAGCAACTATCTCCTCTGTGGGAGTACGGGGTGCAACGAAGCCTAGTTCCGATTCATTCTGGAAATTTGGTACAGGTAATGCGCGGCGATCTACTTTACCACTGGGACTTAAAGGCAATGCTTCAATCTGTACGATCGCAGAAGGTATCATATACCCAGGTAGCTTTTCTTTAAGTAAATCGCGTAGTTGTTGAATTAGTTTGCTACTACTTAGGTCATTGCGATCGCACTCAGCGCTAGGAACAACATAAGCCACTAAGCGTTTATCATCAGGGTTTTCCTCCATAACTACAACTACAGCTTCTCTAACAGCTTGGTGCTGAAGCAAAAATGTTTCAATTTCTCCAAGTTCAACCCGAAAACCACGAATCTTCACCTGATGGTCAATACGTCCGAGAAATTCTATATTCCCATCAGGAAGCCACCTTCCTAAATCTCCAGTTTTATAAATTAAATCTTTGCGATTTCCTGGTAACTTGTTTTTAACATCTGTAAATGGATTGGTAACAAAACTGAAATTAGTTTTTTCTTGATTTTTCCAGTAGCCATCACCGACACCAATTCCTGATACACAAATCTCTCCAGGAGCGCCAATGGGTAATAATTGCATTTCTCCATCCAGAATGTAGAGATTTAAATTAGCTAATGGTTTCCCAATTGGAACCGTTCGCTGATTTTCTGGCAAAGGCTTGTCAACGATAAACTGGGTGATATCATCAGCAGCCTCAGTTGGACCATAGGCGTTAACTATTTTGATTTCGGGATATATCTCAAGCCACTTATTTACCAAACTTACCGATACTGGTTCCCCGACAACCATCATCCATTTTAAATCAGGTAATTCTCTTTGGTGAATCGGTAGCTGGGAAGTATATTCAAGCAAGCCGACAAATAATGCTGGTACTAATTCAACAACTGTAATTTTTTGTGATTTGAGTGCAAGAAATAACTGCTCAGGAATCGCAACGGTTTCGATATCTACTATTACTGTCTTTCCACCAATTAGAAGTGGTGCTAAAAATTGCCATACAGAAATATCTGTAGAAGCAGGAGCGCTTTGCAGAAAACAAAATTCTGGCGTTAAATCCAACTCATCAAATTGGGCATAAATATGATTAATTGCACCATCATGCCTGACAATTGCACCCTTTGGTAATCCTGTAGACCCAGAAGTGTAAAGCATATAAGCTGGGTCAACAGCATCATTGATACTTTCTAGATTATCATTAGATAGCTGCTGAAAATCCAATTTATTATATATCTTTAAATTTTCTGGTCTAAGAAATAGCGTCCGATCATTAGCAATGCTATCTAAGCAAATAATCGATGATAATTGAGAATAGTCTTCTCCCAGGTCTGATAAAACATTGAATAGCGAATAATCCGTGAATAAAAACCTCACTTCGCTATTAGATAGCATATACTTAATTCGATTTGGTGGGTAAGTGCTATCAATGGGTACGTATGCTCCACCTGCCTTATATATAGCAAGAATAGCAATGAGAAAGTTAATGTCGCGGTCTTTAAAAATTCCGACAAACTCTCCTTTACAGACTCCTAATCTCCGCAATAATTCAGCTAGCTGATTCGCTTGATGGTTTAGTTCTTGATATGTGAGTTGAGTGTGTTGATGAATGACGGCTATATTATTTGGAGTTTCAGATACTTGGGTTTCAAATAATTGATTTATTGTCTGGGTAACAGGATACTGTTTGGTTTTATTATTAAACTCTGTTAATATCTGGTGTCGATCGAAGTCTTTTAAGAAAACAATCTCTGATATTTTAGTATTTACTTGATTAATACAGCTTTCAAGAAGATTAGTATAATATCTACTTAGGAATTTTACATTTTCATCTTGAAACAAATATTCCTTATACTCTATGTCAACACTAATACTTCCACAATCAACTTTAAAAGAAATTATAATATCATTATTTAGTTGATTTAAATTATTTTTATTATGAATATTTTCTAAACAAACTACTATGTCAAAAATTGGATGGCGGTTAGGAATTTTTGATATATTCAACAACTGGATTACTTCATCAAAATCACAGCTTTGGTTGTTGTAAGCACTAATTATTGAATCTTTGACTTGAAAAAGAAAATCTTTGAATGAGAGATGAGGTTTTACCTGAGTATGCAATGGAATAACTTTGTTATTTATCTCATTTAGAAAAAGTTTCTCATATATTGGTATTCCAATAATAACATCATTGTTTCGAGTATACTTTTGCAGCAATATATTCAATGCAGATACTAGTATCCAGTATATTGAAAAATGAGAACCTTGAGCCAGTTTAATGATTGATTGAGATAAATTGTTTGATAAATCAAAGCTAAGAGATTTATTTTTACCGCTATAAAATAAAGGTCTTACATAGTCTAACATCAGATTTGTTTCAGGTAATTCTCCCGATAGTTTATTTATCCAATAGATTTTTTGAGATAATAAGTCATTAGAGTCTAAATGTGTACTCATGCTTCTTTCCTTGTAGACTAAGTAATCAAATAAATATATGAACTTAATATTTTTAACCAGCTTTTTTATAATAAATAAAAATTAAAACTGATAACAAAATAGTTTTTCAATATTAAATTACTTTATTAGTTATTGAAGTGTTCAAGATATAATCGAAATTTAATGACATTTCTTTTTCTAATATTAACAATTCAATATGGGGTTTTTGCTCTGTAAGCAACAATAACTCCTGAAGACGCACTTTTGGATTCGTTACTATACCTTCGAGCAATATTTTGAAATGCTCCAATATATTAATTATTGTTGCCCCATCAAAACGGCGAAAATCATAATTAATTCCAATCGTCAGTTCTGAGCCAGGATACCCAACTATATTTAAAGGATAGTTTGTTTTGTAATAGCTAGTTTGCTCAGAGATGTTTAGACTTCCCCATTCTTGCAGAAACTTGCCTGTTTTTTGGTTCTCGAACACCACAAAGCTTTCAAACAAAGGCACATTACCCAGCACTTTACTGCACTTTTGAATATCTACCAGTGGAGAATACTCATACTCTCGAACTTCTATCAATTGAGTTTGTAATTGCTGAAGCCAAGGTAATAAATACTCCTCCAAATCTATCTTGATGTGGACTGGTAAGGTATTAACCATTTCTCCTACCATTGACTCCGATCGCTCTAAATCTACTGGGCGACCAGAAGTAGTACAGCCATAAGTTACATCATTTTTACCACTGTAGCGACTAAGGAGTATGGCCCAAACTCCCTGAACTATTGTATTCATAGTCAGGTGATGCTGTCTTGCTAATGAATCTAGATTTCTTGTAGTTGCTTCCGATAGACTGATTTGTATATCCTCATAGCGTTCTTCTAGATTGGACAAGTTGTTTGAGTATAGGTTAGTTAAGGGAGTAGGCTCTTTTACTTCATTGAGTTGCTGTCGCCAAAATTCCTCTGCTTTGGATAAATCCTGCTGTTTCAACCATTTGATGTAATCTTTAAAACAACTGCCGTCTACTAAGGGTGCATCTTGACCCCGACAATATGCTTCATAAATTTCAATCACATCATTTAATACCAATGGATATGACCAACCATCGAGAATGATTAGGTTGCTACTCCAAACAAGATAGTAAACATCTTCTTGAATCTGGATTACAGCCACACGCATTAGAGGTGCTTGAGAAAAATCAAACCGCCGGGAGCGATCGCTGTCGAGAAAAGACTTTAAACGCTCTTGTTGTTCTAATGGATCGAGTTCCTGCCAATCCTGGTACTCTACAGGTACTTCTACTTGCCGATGCACAACTTGTAATGGTTTATCCAATTCTTCCCAATAGAAGCTGGTACGCAAGATTGTGTGCCGGGTTGCTACTTGCTGCCAAGCGTATTTAAAAGCAGCAATGTTCAGATTGCCACTAAAAGTGTAGACAAACTGTGAATGGTATAGTCCCATTTCTGGAGTGTGCAAACCGTGAAACAGCATACCATGCTGTATTGGAGATAGTGGGTATATGTCTTGAATATCTTCTTTCATAGTGTTTTATTTTTACTCCCTCGGTTGATTTTCTCTAAAAACAGATCGAGGTCTTGTTGATTGAAGTCTGCTTCTGGAAAGTCAGAAGGTGTATATCCTCCGACTTTAGGAGAATGACAATGAGTCATAAGTATTTGCAACGCTTCTACAAACCCTTGTGCTAATCGTTCAATAGTGCTTCGTCGATGTATTTTTTCGCTGTACGTCCAATCCACTCTCAACTGGTTATTAACTACCAAAGCGTTGATATTGAGCATATAAGCCTCGCGGTTGCAAAGGCTGCGCGTTTGTCCTTGGGAACCTTGAGAGATTTTAAATATTGATGAGTCGGAAAATGTTCGATCGAACTGACCTAGATAATTGAAGACCACCTCAGCTTGTGGAAGCGATCGCAGTGACTCTATTCTGGCAGTATCCTTACTAAGGTAACGTAGGACACCATAGCCCATCCCCTTATTTGGAATGCTCCGCAGCTGCTCTTTGATCGATTTCAAAGCCTCTACGGAATGAGAGATTGTTCCCAAATCTAACAGCACAGGAAAAATAGATGTAAACCAACCTACTGTGCGCGACAAATCGACATTATCAAAAATCTCTTCCCGCCCATGACCTTCTAGAGCTAGTAATAGGGAATTATTGCCAGTCCATTGAGAAAAAGCTTGTACTAGTGCCGCGAGCAAGACATCGTTAATTTGTGTATTGTAAGCTTTTGGTACTTCTTTTAGCAAGATTTGAGTCTGTTCCTCAGTCAAAAAAATCGAGATATTCTGAGCCGAAGCCACTGTATTGTCGCCGTCAGCAAAATCGACTGGCAAAGGAGCAATTTTTTGCCAAGACTCTCTCAGCCAATAGTCCCATTGTTGCTGGAGAGTAGCTGATTGTGCATATTCCTGTAGACATTCCGACCAGTATTTAAACGAAGTTGTCTTTGCTGGTAGTTGCACTTTCTTGCCTTGGCTTATCAGTTGGTATGCTGTTTCCAAGTCCTCCAGTAAAATTCGCCAAGAAACGCCATCTACGGCTAAATGGTGAATGACTATCAGCAAATGGCTTGGTTGCTGCCCTAAGTCAAACAGAGCAACTCGGATCAATGGGCCTGTTGAGAGATTAAGACTGGCTTGTAATTTGGTAGCAGCTGTTTCGATGGCTAGTTCTTGTTCGGTTGCTGATAGGGCAGAGAAATCCAAGTGTATCCAGGGTATTTCTGCATCAGGGCTGGCTATAACCTGTTGCCAGCTAGACTCTGTTTGTTCAAAGCGTAAGCGGAGAGCATCATGGTGTAACAGTAGTTGCTGTACGGATTTTTCTAATACAGCTAGGTCAAGAACTTGTTTAACTTCTAGTAAGACTGCTTGATTCCAGTGGTGGGGTTCGAGTAGATTCTGTTCAAAAAACCAGTATTGTATTGGTGTCAGAGAAGCTAAACCTGTAATCAGTCCTTGTTCAGCTTGTTTTACCTTTTTCGCAACTGCCACACTTGCCAAACCAGCAACTGTTTGATGTTGAAATAACTGTTTAACTGCCAGTTGTAAACCAGCTTGTTTGGCTTTGGTGATAACTACAATGGCAAGGATCGAATCCCCACCTAACTCAAAAAAGTTATCGAAAATACCCACTTTATCCACACCAAGTACTGCTGCCCAAATTTCAGCCAGCTTGGTTTCTACGTAATTACGAGGGGCTAGTAGTTCTTTGTCTTCAGGTCTTATTGTATCAGGTGCTTTGAGTGCTTTACGGTCAATCTTGCCATTAGGTGTTAATGGTAACATCTCTAATATGACAAAAGCTGTTGGCACCATGTAATTTGGCAACTTTGCCTCTAAAAAATCGCGCAGTTCAGAAATCGTTAGCGTTTGCTCTGAGTTCGGGACTAGGTAGGCAACTATTTGTTGAGAATCTGTTTCCAAAGAATGAACCGTAACTACAGCTTCTCGGACTTTGGGATATTTAATGATGAGTGCTTCAATCTCCCCCAATTCAATGCGAAAACCACGTATTTTTACTTGATAGTCAATGCGACCAATGTATTCTATCTCTCCACTTGGTAAATAGCGTCCTAAATCCCCAGTTTTATACAATCGCTCCCCTGGTAGATTCGCGTAGGGATTGGGAATAAATTTATCCGCAGTCAGTTCTGGTTTGTTGAGATAACCACGGGATAAACCTGCACCACCAATATACAACATCCCTGGCACGCCTACAGGAACAGGTTGGTAATTTTTATCTAATAAATAAATCTGCGTGTTGTGAATCGGACGACCAATAGGTGGAATGTTGTTAGTATCTTTGTGTATCCAGGCAGATGTTGAATAAGTTGTATCTTCAGAAGGGCCATATAGGTTAAAAACCTGTTGTATATTATCCTGCTGATA
Source organism: Nostoc sp. DedQUE08 (assembly GCF_034530895.1). Classification (NCBI taxonomy): domain Bacteria; kingdom Bacillati; phylum Cyanobacteriota; class Cyanophyceae; order Nostocales; family Nostocaceae; genus Nostoc; species Nostoc sp. DedQUE08. The sequence goes on along the minus strand of NZ_JAVRCD010000023.1, from coordinate 36,534 downwards.
AAGTTGTTGTACGAGTTGATTATGAAGTGGTTCACCGGCGATATTGATCGTCTGCACTGAAGTTGGAATGCTATCAGTTCTTAATAACTGTGAAATTACACTTGGGACAGTATTTATTAAGGTTACATTTTGAGCTGTTGGCAAAGTTGGTAAATATAGTGCGTTCTCGATTAAAATTACCTTGCCACCGCAACACAGAGGAACAAACACCTCGAACACCGAAAGGTCGAAGCAAATTGAGGTTGATGCTAAAACACCTTGCATAGCTTCAATTGCAAAGGTTTTGTTTGCCCAATCGAGCATTGCAACTGTGCTAGCGTGTTTAATCATTACACCTTTTGGTCTGCCCGTTGAACCAGAGGTATAGATGACATAAGCTAGGTTGTCAGTAGTTACTTCAGAGAATAAATTTTCCTGGCTTTGTTGGGCTACTAGATGCCAATCAGTATCTAAACAAACGACTTTAGCTTTGTTTTGGGGCATTGCCTCTAGGAGCAACGCAGTAGTCAGCAATACTGGCGCTTGGGCATCTTCTAGGATAAATGCTATGCGTTCTGGTGGATAGGCTGGGTCTATAGGTACGTATGCACCACCTGCTTTCAGGATACCTAATAGACTAACAATCGTAGAGAGCGATCGCTCTACACAAATCCCAACTAATATCTCTGGCTTTACTCCCAGCTTTTTCAGATAGTGCGCTAGTTGATTTGCTTTAGCATTCAGTTCGCAGTAGGTTAATTGCTCATCTTCAAATACTACTGCTACAGCATCAGGCGTGCGTTCTACTTGCGCTTCAAACAACTGATGAATACATTGTTGTTCAGGATATTCAACCTGAGTGTTATTCCACTCCACTAGCTGCTGATGTAACTCTTCAGCTGTCAATAGTGGTAAGTCAGATAATCTTGCTTGTGGATTTGCAACAATCCCCTCTAGCAAATTACGAAAATGCTCTACTATCCGAATAACGGTTTCAGCATCAAACAAGTCAGTGTTATATTCTAAAAACCCCCGCAACTCTGGCTGTGCGTCCACTAGGTGCAGCGTTAAATCAAATTTAGCAGTCTGACCGTGTGTCGGGAGCCAATTCAAAGTCAAACCAGGTAGTTTAAGTTCCTTTTGAGTGTCTTCCTGCCAAGCAAACATTACCTGAAACAAGGGCATCTGACTGAGATTTCTATCTGGCTGAAGTTCTTCCACTAATTGCTCGAAAGGTATATCTGCATGAGCATATGCACCCACGCATACCTCGCGCACTCTATTCAACAATTCTAAAAAACTTGTATTACCAGAAAAATGAGTCCGCAGCACCAGGGTATTGACAAAAAAACCAATCAGCCCTTGAATTTCAGCTTGGTTGCGGTTAGCAATTGGGGAGCCAACGCAGATATCTTCTTGCCCTGTATAACGGTACAGTAAAGCTTGAAATGCTCCCAGTAGCGTCATAAACAAGGTTACTCCTTCCTGATTGCTCAGGGATCTGAGCATATCTGTTAGGCTCGCTGATAGCTCAAAAGAAGCAATTGCGCCTCGAAAGCTTTGAATTGGCGGTCGTGGGCGATCTGTGGGCAAAGCTAAAGTTGAAGCATCTGCCAACTGTTGCTTCCAATAATCAAGTTGCGTCTTTTGTAATTCCCCTTGTAACCACTGACGCTGCCAAATAGCAAAGTCTGCGTATTGAATAGAGATATCAGGTAGGGGAGATGCTTTGCCGGTAGAAAAGGCTTCATAGAGTCCTGCTAATTCACGAATCAGCACTCCTATAGACCAACCATCAACGGCAATGTGGTGGATTGTGAATAGCAGCAAGTATTCTTCGGCACCTGTTTGTAGCAACATGACTCGCAGCAACGGGCCAGTCACTAAATTAAAAGGTTTTTGAGCTATTTCTGTTGTTAACCGTTCAACTTGTGCTTGCCGTTTCGCTTCTGACATCGAGAGCAAATTCACCACTGGCAGCGTCATAGTTACAGCAGGATGAATAATTTGAATTGCTTCTTCCTCAAGCATCTCAAAAGTAGTACGTAACGCTTCATGACGCCGCACAATCTCATTGAGACTTCGCTCTAACGCATCCACGTTAAGCGCACCTAACAACTGTACACACGCTAGTTCGCTGTAGTAAGGATTGTCGATATCTAACTGTTGAAGAAACCACAGCCGTTGTTGGGCAAAGGATAGGGGAGCAGGACTTATTTGAGAACGTTTTGGAATAATTTCTAATTGAGAGCGAGAGTCAACTTCACCGCGCAATCGCTTTGTAAGAAGCGCCTGTTGAGCGAGTGAAAGCTTTGACCGTCGTTTTAAAATTTCATCTTTTCTTGTTTCCATAATCCCCCCTGTCAAACTACGAGAACTAGCAATGCTTTTTAATCTATAACTTTGACCTTTATATACTCAGGGATAAGCTGTATTTGGGTTAGATCATTTTCTAAAATCTGCAAATCTCCACATTTATCAATTTCTTGAAACCCTGCAAATTTATAAGATATATACATCATTCGATTACGATTATTTGAAACAAACTCAGCCCGCAAATGAACATTATTCTTCTTAGCCAAGGTCATAATATGATTTAGCATAATTGTGCCGACACCTCTGGACATAACCCGACAAGACATCAACAAAAGTTTTAGAGTCCATATAAGCTCTCCACATTCCACAAGAGCTAACCCAATTTTTCCATAACTGCCGTATTTATCTTCTAAACTAGCAATTAGTATTTTATGTTGATTTGATTTTCGGAAATAATTCAATTCGTCATAGGAGTATGTATAACCAGTTGTATTTAATTGATTAGTTCTTAATGTTAACTCCTCAGCTCTTTGTAAATCATCTTCTTGAGCATCAGAGATAGTAAAAGTCATATTAAGTGTAGCTAAAAATTCGTCTTGAGTACCAATAAATTCTTTTTCCGAATTATTTCGTTCAATATCACTAATATACATTAATCTTCTCAGTTTTGAATCCTCTGTAATAAAACGAGGATTCATTTCTGGTGTATCTAAGATATTCGTTAAGTCAGTTACATTAATACAATGTACTTCAGGAAGGGAAAAATTGACTTCTTCAAGTTCAAATAACTGGTCATCGATAAAGGCAAATACATCGATACCAATATTGAGCGACTTAGCAATTTCTTGGATAGAACTCGATTTTGAGTTCCAATTGATTTGGGGATAGAGAAAATATTCGTGTAGCCCAAACTCCTGGATTTTTTCCATTGCTCTGCCATAGTCATTTTTACTGGCAATAGACTGCAAAATACCCCGACCATCTAATGTTTTGATAATATCGATTACATTTGGGAACAGGTAAACACAGTCATCCTCTAATAAAACACCATCCCAAAGCGTGTTATCTAAATCCCAAACTACGCATTTGATAGTTTTTTTATCGACTTGTTGATCGCTTGAGATTTCAGTGTTTATGCTAATCATATTCTCACATCATTGCCAGTAAGTTTTGAGAATTTACAGTGGAAACAGGTTTTGATATGTACTCCTGATAACCATAATCAGCGATGGTAATCTGTTGTATTTGTGTACTTCCTTCAATGATTTCCATAATTTTGGCATCTCGGAAATATCTAGCAACCGAATATTCATTAGTACAACCATTAGCGCCGTGAATTTGTACGGCATCATTTGCGACTTTAGTTGCTGTTGTAGATGCAAAATATTTGGCGATTGAAGTCTCTGTGATGGAATTGGGATCGCCAATTTCTTTCATATAGCCAGCTTGATAGCATAGTAATCTTGCTGCTTTAACATTGACTATCATCTCGGTAATCATTTGCCGAATTAATTGGTGTTCTTTCAAATAAACATCGAACTGTTTTCGTTCACTCGTGTATTGAATGCAGTCTTCTAGACAAGCTTGAGCAATACCTACAGAACCCCATGCCACACTATATCTTCCATAATCTAATGCAGAAGAAGCTATATAAGAGAAACCAAAACCCAATCTGCCTACCAAGTTTTCTTTAGGAATTCGACAATCTAGAAAGTTCAATTGAGCAAGCATTGAAGCCCGAACACCTAATATTCCAGAAATAGGTTGTATTGAAAATCCTGGACTATTCTTTTCAACTAAAAAAGCAGAAGGTTTCCCCGAACATTGGGCAAATACCAAAAATACATCTGCAATTTGCCCGTAGGTAATCCATTTTTTATTTCCATTTAAAACATAATAATCACCAGAAAGTGTTGCTGTGGTTTCTATACTTTTAGCATCGCTACCTACGTTTGGTTCACTTAAGGCGAAAGCAGCTATAACTTGACCGGATGATAATTTTGGCAACCAATACTCTTTTTGAGACTTATTACCCCATCGACAAAGAGCATAAGAAACCATACTGTGAACTGTGAGCAAACTCCGTAAAGAAGAACATCCTCGTCCAATTTCTTCATTAAGAAGACCATAGGTGATGATATCCATACTTTTGCCACCAAATTCTTCAGGTAATATTGCACCCAAATATCCTTGATGAGCAAACTTTTCTATAACTTTTGAAGAGGTACACTCTTCTTGGTCGAAGGAATTTGCATGAGGTATAATTTCTTCGTTTACGAAACCTCTAAATTTAGATTTATCATCTTTTTGTTGAGATGTCAACTCAATTTTCATGATGATTACTTGTTTGGTAGAAAGGATGGTAATTTTTATATTTATTCACTTTTATGCGACTAAAGTTGTTTTCCGTTCAACTAAACGAGTCATAGAATTTATAGTTCTGAAGTTATCAAGTTCCAGGTCTTCGTTGTCAATAGTAATTTGAAACGCTTGTTCTATAAATAAGACAAGTTGCATAGCAAACATTGAATTGACAAAACCAAGGGCAAAGATATCTTCATCTAACTGCAAATCATGATTTCGGAAAAATCGGGATAAAAATTCTCTAATTTTTACTTGTATTTCTGACATTTTTCAATTTGCCTTGATTTTCAGAATGGCTAAGAACTTTGTTTTAATATCCAATTTCAAATTGCTCCATTGTAAGTATAAAAACCTTGCCCACTCTTGCGACCAAATAACCCGGCATTTACCATTTTTTTTAGTAATTGACAAGGTCTATATTTGCTGTCGTTGAAACTTTCATACAAAACTTCGATAGAAAAAAGAATCGTATCCAATCCAATTAAATCAGCAGTTTCTAGAGGGCCCATCTTGTGCCCAAAACAACTTTTAAAAATTCTATCTACTTCTTCCACTGAAGCAACTTGGTCTTGTAGCAAGAAAATTGCTTCATTAATCATCAACATGAGAACTCGGTTAGAAACAAAACCTGGCGCATCATTGACGAGGATGCTTTCTTTACCCATCTGAGCCAGTAATTCTTTCGCTATTGAGATTGTTTCATCGGATGTGTGATACCCGCGAATCATTTCAACCATCGGCTTCATGGGAACCGGGTTCATGAAATGCATACCAATCACTTTATCAGCACGCTTAGTTAATGAAGCAATGCGAGTAATGGGAATAGCAGATGTATTAGCTGCAAATATAGTTTGTTCTGGACAAATCGCATCAAGCTGTGCGTATACTCCCTCTTTAATATCCCACTTTTCGGTGACATTTTCAATCACAAATTCTGTATCTTCAAAAAATTTATAATTTGTAGAAAATTTAATTCTTTGAAGAGTGGTATCAGGATTGTCTACTTTTTCATTTTTATTGAAAAAACCTTGAAAACGGATATTATTTCTGATTTGTTTGTTAGCATCTGACAAAATCTCTTCGCAAATATCTACTAATATTACGTGATGACCGCTCTGGGCGAGGCTTTGAGCTAACCCAATTCCCATCACACCTGCTCCGACAACACCGACAGTTTGAATTTTCATAATTTTATCCTGCAATGACTAACTTTTTCGATCTAGTTTGACAATTGCACATTAAGAGTTTTGTTAATCTCTCCAGTTACACTTGTTTCGTTTCTAGATAATTGTTCTAACTCTTCTATGAGAATTTCTTCAATCATCAAAGCTAATTCATCAATAGTGGGAGCTTCAAAAAGAGAACGAACAGGTAGTTCTATTTGAAAAGTTTTGCGAAGCTGAGAAATAAGTACAGTTCCCGTCAGAGAGTCTCCCCCTAAAGCAAAAAAGCTGTCATGAATACCTACTGGCTCTATACCCAGTAACTCTTGAAAAACTTCAACTAGTTTTTGCTCTACATCATTACTAGGAGCAATGTATGCATTTTTTAGGTTCGGTCTAGAGTGACTAGAAGATAAATTAACTGTTTGGGCAGTATTTTTTTGTTGTAAAGGCTTTAATTTAATCCATTGGTTAATTCTAGATTGTAAATTACCAGTTGAGACAACTATTTGATGATATTGACTCCACACAAGAATCCGTTCAAGGGCATTGATACCTTCTAAAGGTTCGATGGCGAATTCAGCCAAAGTTGTATTAGCAGGTATTTGTGAATTGCCTATTGCAAATTGCCACGCATCCCAGTTAATGCTCATCCAAGGAACAGGATTTATCTGATTATGCTGGTAAGCAAAAGTATCCATGAATAGACTGGCTGCTGAGTAGGTAACAGAGCCTAATCCTCCTAAAACTGAGGTTAAGGAAGACATTAATAGACAAAAATCAAGCTTTTGGGACTGCAAAACTTCTTCTAATACTAAGAGTCTTTGTATTTCTTGCTGAAGTTGCTGTTGACATTCTCTTGGGTCTATCTCTACGATGGGGCTAAATAACTTATCTGCGGGTATTTTAGTTGTGTGGAATACCCCATTTATTTGACTAAACTTATTTTGTACTAAATTTACCACATCAGCGCTTTCGATTAAGACTTCTGCGCCCAGATTCTCCAGTTCTTGTACTTTCCGTATCTTGCAGCTGATGTTATCTTGCTCATCGTGAGCTGTCAGCCACTCTGACCAATCTTCTCGGTTGGGGAAATCCTCAGCTTCTAAAAGCAGCAGTTTTGCCTGTACTGTCTTTGCTAAATGTTCAGCTATTACAAGTCCTATGTCTTTCAGTCCACCTGTAATTAAGTAGACTCCTTTTTCCTTTAATCTGGGTGTTTTGGATAAATTTACATCTAATTGGACAGACTCAAAGGTTTGCACCCAACGTTCCAAACTACGGTAAGCAATAACTGAGTCAGAGGAATTGGTTTGGAGTTCCGTCAGTAGTTGTTCTACAAATTTTTCTTCTTGCCAACTTCCTGGTGAGGGAATAATAACATCAATGCTACGACATTTAATATTTGAATATTCTTGTGGGATGACCTTAACAAGTGCAAGGAGGGTTGCTTTTTCTGGACAAAGATTTTCAACTCCAGTTACAGCTTGCATATTGTTGGAGATAACTACAAGCGGTAACTCATTAATATAGTTCTGTTTTTCTAGCGCTTGTGTCAACAATAACAAACTTTGGAATCCTTCTGTTGTGTTAGAATCTGCAAATTCTGACTGGGTTACACTCCACAGATGAATAATTCTTTGTGGTATTAAGTCTTGGGCACGAAGTTCTTTGAGTAGAGTATTGTAATCATCTTGTTGTTGCGGTGCTATTGTATATGCACGTTTACCCAGATGCTTTCTTGAAGATTCACTCGTAGTCTCAAATTGTTTTCCAATTCTGACGGTAATTACATCATGACCTTCAAGTTGGAGTCGCTGCACGATTTGAGCGCCTAATCCATACTCATCAACAAATATTAACCAGCGTTCTGCTTGTTTCACCTGACCTTTTGATTGTGGTGGTAGCGAACGTTTCCATGAAGGGATGTAGAACCAGTCAGCAATATTGGACTTTTTACCAAATGAAACTTCTTGCTGTTCATGAAGTAATGCTGTAAATGCTGCTGGTGCTTTGGGCGTTGTTTGTGTAGTAGCCTGAGCGACAATTATGTGGTCTGTAAAAGGTGCGAATTCTGAAAAGGCTGTCACCTGCACAAAACCATGAGATTTGAGTTCTTGTTGCCACTGCTCTTTGGATAAAAAGGGATTGCACATGTTACGATCGCTTTCTAAATCCTCTATCGGATTCATCAGCAGCGCGTCAATGAACTCAAATTCCAACCTGGGTTGAGTTGTTTCCCAAAAAAGAAGCAAACCTCCAGGAGCGAGTAAAGAGCGAATGCGATCGAGAGTTTCTCCAATATTTCGAGCGACGTGCAACACTTGGAAAGCTACAATTACATCAAAGCTGTGGCTTGAGTATCCTTGTTCTTGTAGCGATCGCTCAAGGTCTAGCAATTGGTATTCAATAAATGGATAATCGCTAAATTTCTTCTTAGCTGCATTCAGGAAGAAACCTCCCACATCGGTGAAGGTATAATTAGTTTTCTCTGATGGCAATATAGGTAATAACTCTGCCGTGCCGGTGCCAGTTCCAGCGCCAAGTTCTAGAATTCTGAGATTCACTTGAGGAGGTAGTGCTTTTGACACTTGTTCTAAGCATACCCGCATTATTGAGTTGTAGTACTTATTTTCAGGCAATTGTTGGACTGAAAATTCTCCTGACTTTAATAAGGTGGAAACATGGAACTCTAATGGTTCTTTTTTACCAGTCAGCAGAGCTACCATATTTTCGCCATACAGTTGCAGCAAATCTATTTGTTGCGGTGTGTCTGTCCATTTGGTTCTGACTTCTACCAAAAGCTCATTTACAAAGTCTGTTGATATTGGTAAAAAGTTAGTAAACAGTCCTTGTTCTTCATGTAACTGACCTTGCTCTACCAATATTTCTAGCCATCGACTGAACAATTCTCTATAGGAAGGAATAATCTGACATTGGTCAAATAACTCTTCCAAAGAATACTTTTTAGTGGGATTGCTAAAAGCTCCTAAATGTGCCGTTGTAAGATTAATATAAGCAATACATAAACGATCTAAACACTCTCTTTTCTCTTGAGCAATTTGCTCGTCAAATTCCGAAGCCCCTATGCTGGCTTGAAGTTGACCAGCTTCTACCAAAGATTTCCAAAGTTCTAATGCTGTTAACTTGGGTTGGAAATTTGTTTGTGCAGGTAATAATTTTTGTGGTTCAATCCAATATCTTTGTCGCTCAAAGGGATATGTTGGCAAGGGAAGGCGGTATCGGCGCTCATGGGTATGAAATCCCGACCAATCTATCTTGAGTCCCTCAAGCCAAAGTTGTCCTAATGTGTTGAGGATAAACACAACGTCAGATTGTCGCTCATAAGCATAGCGCAGCGAGGATAATATTACTTTGCGATCGCCAGGAACATTATCTAAGCATTGCATCGCCAAGCTGCTTAATGCTTGTCCTGGCCCCACCTCTAATAAAATTGGACTGTGTTTTGTCCATAACTGATTTACTCCATCAGCAAAGCGCACGGGTTGGCATAGATGCTGCGTCCAATAGCTGGGATTTGTGGCTTGCTCTGCTGTAATCCAAGTTCCAGTAACGTTAGATATATAAGGGATTTGTGGTGGTTTAAGACTGATAGTTTGCACCAGTTCGGTGAAAGAGTCAGCGATCGCCTCCATCATGTAAGAATGAAAGGCATGAGAAGTCTGCAATTGCCGACAGGCTAACCCCTTAGCGCTCAACTCGCGTGCCAATTCCTCTACAGCCTGTGTAGTTCCGGCAAGTACACACTGAAATGAGCCATTGACTGCTGATAAGGAAAGGTTTTTATTCAAGAAAGGTTGCACTTCTTCTTCTGTCAAGGGAACTGCTAGCATTGCTCCCCCTGGCAACTCTTGGATCATTTGCGCTCTTTTGGCAACAAGAGTAATCGCATCTTCTAGAGACAATACCCCGGCTATTGTTGCTGCGGTATATTCACCGATGCTGTAACCAATCATCGCTACTGGACGAATGCCCCAGGATATCCATAATTGAGCTAAAGCATACTCAATGGCAAACAGTGCTGGCTGCGTCAGGTATGTCTGATTTAGTTTTTGGGCGGCGGGATCTGGTGATTGGCGATCGCGACCAAGCATTTGGCGTAAATCTATACCTGATTTTTCTTTGGTTGTTTCGATTGTTGAATGGGAAGTAGGATAAATAACTTCTTTGAGATTAAGACCTAAAAGGGGTTCAAACAACAAGCAACAGCGATCGAGGTGTTCTCTAAAAGTTGGTTCAACTTGGTATAATTCAGAACCCATGTTGACATAATGAGTTCCCAAACCAGTAAACATAAAGACTACTGGGCGCTCATTCATATCTTGAGTGCTAGTTAGGACTCGTTTGGGATTTTGGAAAGCTGCGATCGCATCTTGAGTATCTTGACAAACAACTGTCCGCCGATGGCTCAAACCATGTCGCCCGACTTGCAATGTATAAGCCACATCTGCAAGGTTAATTTCTGGGTGCTGTTGCAGGTGATTAACCAAATTTGTAGTCGCCGTCTCTAAAGCAGAGTCAGTTTTGGCAGAAACTACCAGCAATTGATATCTTCTCCCCTGCCCCCCTGCCCCTCGGTCACTGAGCGTAGCCGTTCGCGCAGCGTCTCGTAGAGAAGTGCTGCTCCCCTGCTCCCCTTCCGGGGCTTCTTCTAAAACAACATGAGCATTAGTCCCCCCAAGACCAAAAGAACTGACCCCAGCGCGGCGTGGTGTTCCGTTTGTTTGCCATGCAGATAGTTGGGTATTAACGTAAAAAGGGCTGTTGGCAAAGTCTATTTCGGGATTGGGTTCTTCAAAGTACAAGCTGGGTGGTATTTGTTGATGCTTTAGAGCTAAAACAGTTTTAATTAAACCCGTTACCCCAGCAGCGGTATTCAAATGGCTGACATTAGGTTTCACCGAACCGATCGCACAAAAACCCTTCTTACTGGTCTGGGCACGAAATACTTTTTCTAGCGCTCGAATTTCAATCGGATCGCCCAAGGCTGTACCAGTGCCATGAGTTTCAATGTAGGTAATGGTATCAGGATCAAATCCTGCGATCGCTTGGGCTTGGGCGATCGCTTCTGCTTGACCTGCAACACTCGGTGCTGTATAGCTGACTTTTACCGCACCGTCATTATTAATAGCTGAACCTTTAATTACTCCATAAATATAGTCGCCATCCGCTACAGCATCCTCTAATCTCTTCAAGACCACAATACCCACGCCTCTGCCAAAAGGGCCGCCTTGGGCCTTAGCATCAAAGGCACGAGTGTGAGCATCAGCAGAAGCCATCCCACCAGTTTGATAGAAATAACCTTCTATTTGGGGAGTTTGGATCGCGATACCACCAGCCAGTGCCATATCGCACTGGTAACTTTGCAACCCTCGGCACGCTAGATGAACAGCTACTAAGGAGGTGGAACAAGCTGTACCAACACTAATACTCGGCCCTTTTAAATTTAACTTATAAGAAGTTCGTGTAGATATAGAATCCTTATCATTGCCAAGGGCAATTTGCATATTCAGCGATTTGAGCAAGCCAGGGTGTGAGGCGAGATTATTCAGCAGGTAAGTACTTAGATTGCCCCCAGCATATACACCAATCAGGTTATTGTCTGTTTTTGGATCGTAACCAGCATTTTCTAAAGCTTCCCACGCACACTCTAAAAAAATTCGCTGTTGTGGGTCGAGAATCTCAGCTTCTCTAGGAGAGTAGCCAAAGAATGAAGCGTCAAACATCTCGATGTCTTCTAGCACAAACCCAGCTTTTACATAGTTAGGGTCTTGCAAACAAGTTGGATCTACGCCTTGTGCGATTAATTCTTCATCGCTGAAGGATGAAATAGACTCTACACCGTTGCACAAATTCTGCCAAAACTGAGCCACATTTTTGGCTTTGGGAAACCGACCTGCCATGCCAATTACGGCTATTCCTTTCAATCGATTACTCATACACTCTCCTCCTGAGTTTCATCAGCTCCATTTCTTCTTCAATTGCTGCTTCTTGCCTTTTGGCACGCTCTTGGGCTTGCTCGAAGGCTGGCTGTTGATTTTGTGTCTGGCTGAGATATCCTGCCAAGACATTGATGGTGGGATATTCAAATAAGTCAGCTGTGGAGATATCACAGTTTAAAGCAGCCTGCAATTTACTGCGTACCTGTACCATGAGAAGTGAATCGCCACCTAGCTCAAAGAAGTTATCGTGGATACCTACTTGTTCGCTACCCAGGAGTTCTTGCCAGATCGAAGAGATTTTTTGCTCGATTTCGTTTCTGGGAGCAATATAAGTAGTACTCAGTTCTGGTCTTGAATACGTTGGTTTTGAGAGGTTATCTTTGTTTGTAGCTTCTGGATTGGGTGAGTAACTCACGAGATCCGGCTTGATTTGAAGTCGAAAATCATGGGTTGATACTAGAACTTGAGAAAAAGTATTTCCTAGAATCCGGTTGAACGCTTCTATCCCCTCAGCAGGTGATAACCCTTGCTCAAGCAGCTGTTTTTGATACGTTTGGGCAGGTGTAACAGATTTTTTCGGCTCTCTAGGACTGAAAGCTACGGATACTTTAGTGTCTTTGTTTTCCCCAATAGATAGGGAGTCTTGATTTTCCAAAGATACAACAATCTTACCAATATGCTTCGCTCTTGCCATCTCTTCAAAAGCACGAGCCACGGAATCAATGGCAAAGACCTGATAAGGCAAGGGTTGAAAATTTCTATCGTGGAAATGTTGTACTACTTCGCGCCACAGTTCGCTAAAGTTGGGAAGTTGTCGGTCTACGTTAATAGCAAAGAACGATAAGCATTTTGCAAAGACTTTTAGACCTAGTTGGCTGTTATTGAGAATATCCCGCTTACCAATTTCTAGAAAGCGTCCGTAAGGTGCTAATACGTCTAGACTTTTGGTCAAGAATTCTCCGGCAAGGGAATTCAAAACTACATCTACACCCTTGCCATGCGTGCGTTGCATCACTTCGTCAGCAAAAGCAACAGACCTAGAATCAAAGACATGCTCAATCCCAATTGAATGCAGAAAAGCTCGCTTCTCTGGATTACCTGCCGTGGCAAAGATTTCTGCTCCTATCCACTGAGCAATTTGAACTGCCGCCATGCCGACTCCACCAGCCGCAGCATGAATCAGAACGCGATCGCCTTTACTCAACCGACCCAATTGCATCAGGGAATAGTAAGCTGTAGTAAAGGCTACGGGAATTGTTGCCACTGCTTCTAAACTCAAATGTTTAGGTTTGAGTGCAACTGACAAAGCAGAAGTAGTGAGGAATCGGCTAAAGCAACCATCGCCAAAGGCAATCACTTCGTCTTCGATTTCAAACCCCTCAACGCCTTCTCCTAATGCAACTATTTTTCCAGCACACTCTAAACCGAACTTGAGATCGGCATCAGTTGGGATAGGAAGCATTCCTAGAGCCAGAAGTACTTCTTTAAAGTTAAGACCAGTTGCAGCCACCTCAATTTCTACCTCTCCTCGACCTGGTTGCTGTCGCGATCCTGATTGAAATGTCAAAGTATCTAAAGTGCCGGGAGAAGAAATTTGTAAACAAAAGTTTTGGCTTTCGGAAATAGGAGATTTTTGTGGTATGACATCTACTTTTCTCAAAGTATACTCTTCTATCTCAACCAATTCTTTCCCTTGGTCATCCATAATAGTGATATCAAATTTCAGAGTATCATTCCGAGATTTGTCATTTTTAGTGCATCTAATGTGACTGTATACTTTCTCAGGTAAAGAATCTCTAAACTTCAATTTTTTATAAGAAAACGGTAAGTAAGCGCTTTTTTCTTTGATGCTTAGAAAACCAACGGCATTATCTAGTAAAGCCGGATGTAATTTATATAAATTAATATCGTTGGCAAATTGACTAGGTATTTCTAGGATAGCTAAACCTTCATTTGTACCGAATTTTGCCTGTTTGAAGTTGTTCCATCTAGAGCCAAATTCTATATATCCTCCTTGAAGTTTAATTTCCCTTTCTGCATTGGTAATTTCCTGCTCGTTACATCTAGCGATAATTGCTTCAATGTCATATTGATTAGGTAATTCTGTTTCGATAAAGGCTATTTCTCCCCTAGCATGTTCTAACCATTTATCTCCCTCAGAGTTAGATTGGCTGATAATCGAGAACTCAAATTTATCTCCCTGTTTTTTCAACAGTGTCCGAACTTCTTTTTCTTCATCAGCTTCTAGTACTAAGGGCGTGAGAAAATACACTTCACTGATTTCTATTGGGCGATTTTTGTTGTGATTTTCAAAAGCAGCCCTAGCCATTTCCAGATAAGCTGTTCCTGGAAGTGTCGCTTTTCCCATGACTATGTGTTCGCTCAAAACCCAGTGTTTGATGACGCTAAATTTCGAGATATATATTTCTTGCCCTGAACTCTCCACTATGCATTGCTCAAATAATGGATGGTTTACTGCTTGAAATTGAGGTTTGGCAATCTCTAGGGATGGGGTTAATAGATTTGCGGCTGTGGCTGCCATCCCAACTTCCTGCCAAGCAGACCAGTTAATAGATGTAGTGAATATGCCATCTCGATTACTCTTATAGTGAGCAAAAGCATCCAGAAAAGCATTAGCACTGGCATAATCTACCTGTCCTAATTCTCCTTGAATGGGCGTCATTGAAGAACACAAAACAAAGAAATCTAGCGGAGTATCCTGAAAAATACTATTAATAACTAGCGTTCCCTTCACTTTAGGAGCGAGAACCTTTGCTGTCATTTCTGCCGTTTTTAGCTGAATGATTCCACCTCCCGGAATCCCAGCGGCGTGAATTACACCATTGAACTTACCAAAATGTTCCTGCGCCTTTGCGATCGCCTCAAGCATTTGTTCGCGATCGGTGACATCAGCACTCACCGCCAAAATTTCTGCACCCAACTGTTCGAGTTCTTGGAGTTTTTGAATCTTGCGGCTAATACTATCTTGCTCACCATGAGCGTTCAGCCACTCTGACCATTTATCTTTTGTCGGAAATGATGAACGTCCTGTGAGCAGCAATTTTGCCTTTACAGTCTTCGCCAGATGCTCTGCTAGCACCAGTCCAATGCCTCCCAATCCCCCAGTAATTAAATAAACCCCTTTTTCTTGTAATTTTGGTATTTTTGTAGAGGCTGGCTCCAAGGAAACAGGTTCAAATTGTTGTACCCAACGATGATTTCCTCGGTAGGCGATAACTGAGTCAGAAGATTGTGTTTGTAATTCACTCAGCAACTGGTCTATCAGTTTCTCTTGATGCCAAGATTGATTTGAGGGACTAACAATATCAATGCTGCGGCAACTGATATTTAAATACTCTTTTGGTATGACCTTCACAGGGCCAAGAATAGTTGCCTTTTCAGGATAAAGAATTTCATCTCCAGTCACTTCCTGCATGTTGTTGGAGATGACGGCTATTTGCAGTTGCTCGCTAAAATGATGTTTCCCAAGTGCCTGAGCGAGAAATAGCAGACTATAAAATCCTAAATCTTCTGTGTTAACTGCTGATTCTGTATTGTTAACAGGAGTGACATTCCATAAATGCACAATTGTGTTTGGGAATTTGTTTTCTGCTAAAAGTTCCTTGAGCAAAGCATCATAGTCATCTCGTTGTTGGGGATTTAAGGTGTAGTGGCGATCGCTTAATTTTCTCAACTCCGATCCTGTGCTGAGTGCGATCGCATCTCGACCTTGCAGTTTCAATCGGTTCACTAATTCTTCACCCAATCCGCACTCATCGGTAAACACCAGAGTGCAAGCCAAAACCGATTTTTCACTCTTGGGTTTTTCGGGTAGTGGAGAGCGTTTCCATGATGGGACGTAAAACCAGTCAGCAATATCTGACTTTTTACCCGTTACAGAGGTAACAGGCGTCTGTAAACTTGTCTTGACAGTTGGTGCTGGTTTTTGGTCATGAATCCAGTAACGCTGGCGCTCGAAGGGATACGTCGGTAAGGGAAGACGATGACGGCGCTCATGAGCATAAAATCCCGACCAATCCACATTTACTCCAGATAGCCAAAGCTTACCTAATGTGTTCATTAAGAACGCTACATCTGAGTGTTTTTCTTGAGGATGTCGTAATGAAGATAATGCTATCGGTTCTGAATGCTTTTTGGCAAAGGTAGATAAAGTATGCCCAGGCCCAACCTCCAGCAGGATGCGATTTGGCTCTTGTAGTAATGCAGAGATTCCTTCCGAGAAGCGAACACAGGAGCGTAAATGTCTCGCCCAATAATTTGGATCTGTGGCTTGCTCTGCCGTAATCCAAGTGCCCGTAACATTGGAAATAAAGGGAATTTTCGGGGGATTTAGTTTGACTTTACTGACTTCCTTCTCGAATGGCTCCAAGATGGTTTCCATCATCGGAGAATGAAAAGCGTGGGAGGTATGAAGGCGACGACAATCTATCCCTTGAAGCTGGTTTTGCAATGCATCGATAGCATCATTAGTTCCCGATACTACACACAAAGCTGGTGCATTACTAGCAGCTAAGGATAAATTTTCATTCAGTAAACCTCTAACTTCCGCTTCTGGTAGGGGTACAGAGAGCATCGCACCAAATGGAAGTTGTTGCATCAATCGCCCACGAGCAGCTACCAGTCTTAAGGCATCTTCAACAGACATTACATCAGCTAAACAGGCAGCGACATATTCCCCAATGCTATGTCCTATCATCGCTTGGGCAGAAATCCCCCACGATATCCACAATTGAGCCAAAGCGTATTCTATGATAAACAATGCTGGTTGAGTGATGTCAGTTTGTTGCAGTTTTTCGGCTGCGGCTTTTGATTCTGACTCCTTGGGATAAATAACTGAACGCAAATCCAACTCCAAATGTGGTTGCAGCAATTGACAGCAAAAATCGACTTGTTCTTGAAAAACTGGCTCAGTCTGGTAAAGTTCTTTACCCATGTCTACATATTGAGCGCCCTGTCCGGGGAACATGAAAGCGATGGGGCGATCGCTATTTTCAACTAAGCGAGTCAAAACTCTTTGCGGATCTCGTAAGGCGCTGGCTGCATCCTCGATATCTTGGCACACCAGTACGCGACGATGATTAAATTCACCACGTCCTACTTGCAGGGTATGGGCAACATCCGCTAAGTTCACATCGGGATGTTGCTGGAGGTGATTAGCCAGATTTTCTGTTGCAGTTTCTAAAGCTGAGTCAGTTTTGGCAGAAAGTACTAACAACTGCCAGGGACGAGAAGGGCTAGACGGTTCCAGTACTGGTGCTTCTTCTAGAATGACATGAGCATTAGTACCACCAATACCCAAAGAACTCACACCAGCACGCCGAGGGGTACTTCCCGCTTTCCATTCTGTGAGGGTTGTATTCACATAAAAGGGACTATTGGCAAAATCAATCTGGGGATTTGGCTGCTCAAAATTTAAGCTGGGTGGTATCTGCTGATGTTTAAGGGCTAAAACTGTTTTAATCAGTCCGGCAATCCCAGCTGCTGCATCTAAATGACCGATGTTTGTCTTCACTGAAGCGATCGCACAGAAGCCTTTTTTGATGGTACTGTTACGAAAGACTTGCGAGAGTGCGGCAATTTCAATGGGATCGCCTAAAGCTGTACCAGTACCATGAGCTTCAATATAGTTAATTGTCTCAGGTTCAACTCCCGCCAGCATCATCGCTTCGGCAATCACCTCTGCTTGACCATTGACGCTAGGCGCTGTGTAGCCAACTTTACCAGAACCATCATTATTAATAGCTGAACCTTTAATTACAGCATGGATGCGATCGCCATCTGCTAGAGCATCACTCAATCGCTTCAGGACAACAATTCCTACACCATTACCAATGGTTGTTCCCTGCGCTTTAGCATCAAAAGCGCGACAGTGACCATCAGGCGATAATGTACCTCCGGGTTCGTACAGATAACCCGTTTTTTGGGGTACGTGGATAGAAACCCCACCAGCCAAAGCCATGTCACATTGATAATTCAACAAACTTTGACAAGCAAGTGTGGTTGCAACTAGTGAGGTGGAGCAAGCTGTTTGGACTGTAATACTTGGGCCGGTAAGATTTAATTTGTAAGAAACACGAGTTGTAAGGAAATCTTTATCGTTACCAATTACTGTTTGATAGCATTGGGCTGAACCCAGGCGATCGCGGTTTAAATCTAATGAATAATAGTTATTGAGGCTAGCACCAGCGTAAACTCCAATGCGACTGTCACATCTCTTAGAATCGTAGCCAGCATTTTCCAATGCTTCCAAAGCACACTCTAAAAAAATTCGGTGTTGGGGGTCAGTAATTTCTGCTTCTTTGGGATTAAAACTAAAAAATGACGCGTCAAATAAATCGATATCTTTTAATATGGCACTGGCTTTTACATAATTGCGATCGCTTAATATATTAGGTTCAATCCCATCAGAAACTACCTCTTCATTTGTGAAGAGAGAAATTGACTCTACACCAGATTGTAAATTCTGCCAAAACTCTTCAATATTTTTCGCATCGGGAAAACGCCCTGCCATCCCAATGATGGCTATGGCTTCTAAAGCATCATTATGTGTAGCGTTAACCATAAATATTTTTACCTTGCTTACTCAAATGTTGCTTTTGGCGCTTGATAGCCTCAATTTGCTTATTTACGCGATCGCGTGTGACTGTAAAAGAAAGTTGTCGCTGTTGACTTAAACATTGCGCTAGGGAGTAAATAGTTGGATTTTGAAACATCGTCACTACTGATATATCTCGCTGCAAAATTGCGCACAGTTGATGATTAACCTGAAGCATTAGTAGTGAATGCCCACCTAAATCAAAAAAGTTATCATGAATCCCCACTCGATCGAGATGCAGTAATTCTTGCCAAAGCTTTGCTATCTGCTGTTCCATTTTAGACTGAGGTAACTGAAAAGCTGCTGTCAATTCTGGACGCAGATTTTCAGGTACAGGTAAAGCACGACGGTCTACTTTACCATTATGAGTTAAAGGTAAAGCATCTAACACGACAAAGGCAGAAGGAAGCATATATTCAGGCAGTTTTTCTTTAAGAAATTCTCGTAGTTCATTTACAGAATGCGTATGATTTTCATAATTAACTATATAGGCAACTAGGCGGCAGTCATTTGCTATATCCTTTCTAGCTAATACTACCGTTTCTCGTATCTGTGGATGTTGCTCTAATAAAGCTTCTATTTCTCCTAACTCAATGCGATTTCCGCGAACTTTTACTTGATGGTCTATTCTGCCTAAAAACTCTATATTTCCATCTGGGCGATAGCGTGCTAAATCACCTGTTTTGTAAAGGCGTGTATTTGAATTGTGGATTGGAAATTTTGCTATTTTAAATCTTTTACTTAAGTCTACATCATTAAAGGGATTGGCAATAAACTTTTCTTCAGTTAACTCAGGTCTATTTAAATAACCTCGTGCTAATCCAATTCCAGCTAGATATAGTTCCCCCGATACTCCAATAGGAACAGGTTGTAAATGTTTATTTAAAATATATATCTGTGTATTGGCTATTGGACGACCTATAGGAACAATTTTTTCATCAGTAACAGATTCACAGCACCATGCTGTCACATCAATAGATGCTTCTGTCGGGCCATACAGGTTATACAATTTTCCATCAAAACTATTGAAAAATCGCTGTTGTAAATCAAAAGATAAAGCTTCCCCGCTACAAATAACGCGCTTGATACTTTTACAGTTTTGATGTTCTTGTGCCTCTAGAAAAACTTGCAACATAGAGGGAACAAAGTGAAGTGTCGTTATTTCTTTCTCTGATATAATTTTGGCTATATATCGCGCATCTTGATGACCACCTGGTTTAGCTAAAATTAAACTTGCACCCGTCAACAATGGCCAGAAGAATTCCCAAACCGAGACATCAAAACTAAAAGGAGTCTTTTGCAAAATCCTGTCAGATGATGTTATTTGATAAGCATCTTGCATCCATAGTAAGCGATTGCACAAACCCAGATGAGTATTCATCACTCCTTTGGGTGTACCCGTAGAACCAGAAGTATAAATTACATAAGCTAAATTTTCTGGCTTCACGTCGCTAACTATATTTTGGAAACTATAATTTTCAAATTCCGTACTTTGAGTATCTATACATACTAATTTTCCTTGATGTGATAGTAGTTCATTAACTAGATGCAGTTGTGTTAACAACACCGATACTTGAGCATCTACCAACATAAATGCCAAACGTTCTTTGGGGTAGCTGGGGTCTAAAGGTAAGTAAGCACCACCTGTTTTCAAAATCCCTAGTAATCCAATCACCATTTCCAGCGATCGCTCTAGACAAATTCCCACCAATACCTCTGGTTTGACACCTAGCGATCGCAAGTAGTGCGCCAGTTGATTTGCCCGGTTGTTTAATTCCCGATAGGTTAATTGTTGATTTTCAAAGACGACTGCAACAGCATCTGGTGTTTTCTCTACCTGTGCTTCAAATAGGTGATGAATGCACTTGTCTTGTGGGTAATCTGTCTTGGTATCATTCCACTCAACTAATAATTGCTGTACTTCAGATGGTGTTAGTAATTGCAAGTCTGAAATGCGTTGTTGGGGATCGCTAACTATGCTTTCTAGCAAAGTCTGCAAGTGTCCCAGCATCCGAGTAACGGTATCTACATTAAACAAATCTGTATTGTACTCGCAAGTCGCTATTAACCCTTGCTCGGAATCCTCCATAAACAATGTCAAATCAAACTTAGATGTCCCGTTGTAACCTTCTTCATAAGTCACTGATACATCCGATAGGCTTATATTGGGTTTTGGAACATTTTGGAGAACGAACATCACTTGAAATAGTGGATTGTAACTCAAGTCTCTATTTGGCTGTAGCTCCTTTACTAACTTTTCAAAAGGTAAGTCTTGATGAACATAAGCCTCTAAAGCTGTAGACTTCACTCGTGCTAATAACTCCTGAAAACTTAGGTCGCCAGAAAGGTCTGTACGCAGAACTAAAACATTGACAAAAAGTCCTATTAATAATTCAACTTCTGCTCTGTTGCGATTGGCGATTGGCGAACCTACTAAAATATCAGTCTGACCTGTATAGCGATACAGCAAGGTTTTGAAGGCTGTAAGCAAGGTCATAAATAGAGTTACTCCTGCATGACGGCTCAAATTCTTTAGCTCTTTTGTCAGAGTTTGGGAAAGAACTAATTTCGCTTGAGCGCCTTTGAATGTTTGAACTGGCGATCGCGCCCGATCGGTTGGTAAATTCAGTACAGGTAGCTCACCCTGCAATTTTTGTTTCCAATAAGTCAATAACGGTTGAATACGTTCGCCATCAAGCCATTTTTGTTGCCAATTGACAAAATCTCTATACTGAATAGCTAATTCGGGAAGTGGTGTACCCCATTGGGGAAGCAAGCTAGCAAGAGCGTCTGTCTGCAACACGCTGCGCGAATGCAGAGAAAGTTTGCCTGTTGAGAATGCTTCATATAGTGCAGTTAGTTCTTTAATCAGAATACCGATAGACCAACCATCTGCAATTATATGATGCAGAGCGATCAACAATTGATAACTTTTATCATTTAATTGTAAAATTTTAGTACGCAAAAGCGATTGAGCAGATAAGTCAAATGGCTGCTGTGCGAGTTCTATAGCCAAACGTTGGGCTTCTTGGGTGCGCTCATTTTCTGATAGTACACGCAAATCTTCAACCGCTAAAGTTAAAGGTACAGCTTGATTGATAACTTGAATGGGTTGTCCATCTGACACTGTAAAGCTTGTACGTAAGACTTCGTGTCGTCTAATAATCTCGTTAAGACTATCTTCTAAGCTGGCTTTGTCAATACAACCTTTGAAGTTAATAACTATAGGAATATTATATGTAGGAGTATCGGGAGTTAGCTGATTGATAAACCATAATCCCTGTTGGGCAAAAGAGAGAGGATTAATAGATGTATTTTTCTCTTGTTGGGTAAGGGATATTGACGGTAGTGCATCTGTTGTCAATTGAGCGAGGATTTTTGTAGCTAGCGATCGCGTATTCATCCCTTCAAAGAAATCTGCTACGGATACTTCTACCTCTAAATCAACCTCAATCCGGTTTTTCAACTCAAACACTTTTAAAGAATCAAGTCCCAGAATACTTAATGGTTCTTGAGGATTGATATCATCTGGTGCGATCGCTAATACTCTCGCTTCCTGTTCAATCAAATATATTTCTAGAAGCTTTTGACATTCCCTTGGGGAAAGCGCCAAAAGTTCGGAACGCTGTAATCGAGTTTCCTCTGTGAGAATATTGCTAATTTTGAGAATGTTGCTGACAAGTACATTCAGTTCACCATTCTGAAACTGGGCGCGAGTTGCACGACGTTGAATTTTACCACTGGAAGTTTTGGGAATACTACCGGGTTTAATCAAAACCACAGCATAAACTTGGACTTCATGTTCTTCAGTTACAGCTTGGCGAATTGCAGATATAACT
The DNA here is from genome assembly GCF_034530895.1 of Nostoc sp. DedQUE08. Taxonomy (NCBI): domain Bacteria; kingdom Bacillati; phylum Cyanobacteriota; class Cyanophyceae; order Nostocales; family Nostocaceae; genus Nostoc; species Nostoc sp. DedQUE08. The sequence goes on along the minus strand of NZ_JAVRCD010000023.1, from coordinate 14,294 downwards.
TCTTCTAAATTTGGCTTGGCGCGAAACTTCAATTCTTGGACGATTACCAGCCGTTCTTCATTGTGAACCTCGACTGTAAATGCGGCGCTAGCACCAGAATTTAAAGATGAATGGCTGCGTTGGGCGGTTAATTCTATATCCTGTGGGTAAAGATTTCTACCGCGAATAATAATTAAATCTTTGGCTCTACCTGTAATAAAAAGCTCGCTATTTTCTAAAAAACCTAAATCTCCCGTCCGCAGAAAAGGGCCTACACCGGTGTCAGATAGATAAGCATGGAAAGTTTCTGCTGTCTCTCGATCGCGATTCCAATAACCTTGACCAACACTCGGCCCAGATACCCAGATTTCCCCAATTTCACCAGGTTTACAACTGCTGAGTGTTTCTGGATTAGCGATCGCTACTTCCAGTTGTGGTATAACTCGACCACAACTGACAAAATAATAGACATCTTCAGTACTCTGGGACTGGGTACTGGGTACTGGGTACTGGGAAGGAAATTCTTTTAAAGCCTCCACTTCACTCGGCTTTAATATTTGGTTCGAGTCTGAGTCTGAATCCTCATGCAAATCTTCCCGTTCCCCAGTCCCCAATCTCCGCTCCCCATCCCCAGTCCCTAGTCCCCAATCCCCAGTCCCCAATTCAACTACCCGATTAGATTCTAATGCAGACTTCTGGACTGTTTTGATTATCGGTGATGTCGCCTTCTCTACCCCAGAAACCATCAGAGTTGTTTCAGCCATCCCGTAACAAGGGTAGAATGCCTCTTTACGGAAGCCACAATCGGCAAAAGCTGCTGCAAACCGCTCTAAAGTATCATACCGAATCGGTTCCGCGCCGTTAAATGCCACACTCCAACTACTCAAGTCAAGAGTTTCTTTTTGTTCAGGAGTAATTTTTTGAGTACATAACTCATAGGCAAAATTAGGGCCTCCACTGGTTGTGCCTTTGTAGTGAGATATAGCTTGCAACCAACGGTAAGGACGTTGAAGAAAGGAAGTTGGAGGCATGATGATGCAAGGAAAACCTCCATATAAAGGTTGCAATATTCCTCCAATCAAGCCCATATCGTGGTACATCGGCAACCACGTCACGAACTTACTTTCTGGAGAATGCTCCATAAATTGGTAAGTTGTGTCCGCATTGTGCAGTAGGTTCCCATGACTAATCATTACACCTTTGGGTGTCCCTGTAGAACCAGAGGTGTATTGCAGAAAAGCTAAAGTATCTCGATCGATAGAGGGTTCTTGCCAATTATCTTCTATTCCCTCTGCAAGATTATCAGTAGTTAGCCACTGTAAGGATTCTAAGTCAGTCTTTTGTGTCATTAAAGACCGCACATTCGGCAGGATTTCTGTTGTAGTGAGAGCGATCGCTGCTTGTGCATCTATAGAGATAGCTTTTATTCTTGGTGTATTGCGCTCATTTCGAGGGGGATATGCAGTTATAGCCACAACTCCTGCATATAAGCAACCAAAAAAAGCAACTAAAAAATCTAGTCCTGCGGGATAAAGTAGTAAAGCGCGTTCCCCAGTCAAACCCAATGCTTGTAATTGAGCAGCTATTTGGCGCGATCGCCTATCTAATTCTTGATATGTAAGCGTGGTTTGTTCTGTCTCCCCATCTAACAAAAAGGTAAAAGCATCTCTATCTGGTTGCGTAGAGCTTCTTAAGCGTAGTAGTTCGACAACTGTAGAAAAATTGCCAACAATATCAAAGAAGCTATGAGAAAAACTATTCATTTTTATTTTCAACCCAGCGCGATGTGCAACTTACTTTGTTACCAGAAAATTCATCAAACAAACATACTTTTAAAAAAATCCATAAAATTATTCAGATTTCCACCAGAGATTATATGAGATAAATAATGAGGTGCAATGTTGAAAAAAACTGACACCATATTCTTTTGCCATAAAAAATCTTGTATTTTAAGATCGTACCAAAATGATAATGAGATATTATCATCTACTGCGGAAAGATGATGCCACCAAAAAGGCGGAATGTAGAGTATTTCTCCCGGTTGAAGTATAACTTCTATTCTTTCTTCCCAAGGAAAGTTCGGAAATAACTCCGAATTAAAGACAACTGGATTTACCTTACTATTATATGCTGCGCCAGAACTAGCCTCAAGAGGTGGATAAAATGACAAATAATTTGAAGGCGGAAATAAAAGTATTCTTTTTCTTCCTCGAATTTGAGCAAAAATATTATGTAGTGGGTCAAAGTGAAGTGTAGTAGTTGAAGAAAAGTTTTTACTTGAGAAACCATACCACAATGTCACAAATGCTTTCCTGTCAAAGTATTCTGGATAAGTTACATCTTGAAAAATTTCAGGAAAACGCTCTTCAAAACCTGCTTCAGATAAATAACATTCTAAGTCTTGCTCGTTATTGTTTTTACGATCTATATGGTTCTTGATATACTCCTGAAATTTCATTTCTTTTTTAGGCTCGTAACCATCTTCATAAGAAAAATTTTTATGATCGTCCCAAAAGTTTTTCTTATAAAACCGGACTGGCACCATGTTATTTCCACAATGTTTTATCAGATAATCATTAGACCAATTCTGACAAGCGCCCCAATGTTGAGCAACATCTTCAATGATAAAAGGTTGATATTGTTTACATATTTCTGAAAATTCTTTTGTACTAGGGCTTTTGAATTTTAAAACTGATTCACTCGCTTGAATTTGCATAGAAACTTCAATCTCCTGAATTTAACTAAAATTTTTGCACTATTTATAGATATTGCCATCTAGAATGACTATTAGGTTTTTATTCATCTATAAATTATGAAAGCAGTTTCTTGGTTGATGTCATTTTATTGACTCCAAGTTAATATTTTTGATTATCTCCTAATCAAACAATTTTTCCAGGCAAAGCCAATGCTTATAAACTACTATGAAAATTTTTATTTATTTTGATTTCAACTCAACGCGATATGCAACTTATTTGGTCACAATAGTATCAATCAAAAATTGCCTTATAAAAATGATAAAATCTTTGAAAGTGAGATTTCCAACAGAAATTGAATGATATAAATAATAAGGTGCAGTCTTTAAAAAAACTGACAACATATTCTTTTGCCAGAAAAAGTCTTGGATTTTAACATCGTACCAAAATGATAATGAGATATTATCATCTACTGCGGTCATTCGATGCCACCAAAAAGGTGGTAGGTAAAGTATTTCTCCCGGTTGAAGTACAAATTCTATTTTTTCTTGCCAGGGAAACTTCGGAAATAATTCCAAATTTAATAGATCCGGATTGACCTTACTATCATATGCTGCCCCAGAACGAGCCTCAAGAGGTGGATAGAATGACAAATAATTTGAAGGTGGAAATAAGAGTACTCTTTTTCTACCTCTAATTTGGGCAAAAATATTATGTGATAAGTCAAAGTGAAGAGGACTATTTGAGGAAAAACTTTTACTTGATAAACCAAACCATAACATCACAAACGCCTTCCTGTTGAAGTATTCTGGATAAGTTATATCTCCAATAATTTCAGGGAAGCGCTCTTCAAAATATGCCTGATTTAAATAACATTCTAAACTATGAAGATTATTATTTTTACTAACCCTATCTTCTATATGGTTATTTATATACTCCTCCAATTTCATTTCTTTTGGAGTTTCGTACCCATCTTCATAAGCAAAGTTTTTATAGTCTTGCCAAAAATCTTTCTTAAAAAACCGTACTGGAACCAGATTATTTCCGCACTTTTTTATCAGATAATCATTTGTCCAATTATTACAAGCATCCCAATATTGAGCAACATCTTTAATTATAAAAGGATGATATTGTTTCAATAACTCTGAAAATTGCTTTGTACTAGGACTTTTGATTTTTAAAATTGATTCATTAGCTTGAATTTGCATAAAAACTCCAACATACTCAGCACGATGTGCAACTTGTTTTGGTGCAAGAGCATCAATCAAAGATTTTTTTCAAGATAGGACTTACGCACGAGTTACGGAATAACGTAGACGCATTTGCAAAGCTTCTGTCTACCACACGCTACGTTCTCGTAGAAGCTGCTCCTCTACGAGAACGCCAAAGGCGAAGGCGCAGGCTACCGCAGAGGACACGGAGAAATCAGAGTTTGAGTAATATATTGCGTAAGTACAAAAAAAATTCCATAGAATTTTTTTGGATAAATATTTTCTTTATTGCAAGTAATTTTTATTTATCCTTGATTAGATTAACGAGAATGAGTTGCTTTAGCAAGAGAATTTTTATATATAAAAATTATCAAAAAGCTACATCTACATCAGCTTTTTTTATGTAACCTTGTTTATAGATGACGAGCAATATACTTTTCCAAACCCCATCTCAAAATAGATGTCTAAGTTTTGCATAGGGCTAAATAACACAGGATTTCGTTCTATTTGGGCAAATAAATAAACAATAAGGTTATCTAGGCATTTTGGAAATACTTATCGAGGAAGTAGTTTTAGCTACTAATTCCATCTCTGATGACGCGTCAAGCAAACAAATAGCTATAAGAATAATTACTGCTTGCTATCCAAATTAAATAAAAAAGATTATTAATTATCTTGTGTCTAGCATCAGTTCATAATATGATTCAACTAGCTTAAACCTAAATGACAATTCTTTTCAAAGATTGTCATTGTGTCTCCGAGTCCGGCCAAGTAGTGTGATTGAGTGTAAGCGGATCAATGAAGTTAGATAAATTTTTTCAAAGCCTGCTGTTAACAGGTGCGGTTGTTGTTGTGATTAACACTCCAGCTAAAGGTGAGGAAGTACGAGAGAATGTTCAAAGCAAATCTTCTACCCACAAGGTAGGGAAATCTGCATTAGATGAAAAGGTTGCAGTTACAGATAAAAAATTTGCGAACAGCAAATCTCCAGTACTAACTCCCAGTAGCAACAAATCCCAACTCCTTAAAACAAAGTCGGATAAAACAAGTAAAAATATTCGCCAACTAAGCGAAATCGAACTTCCCGCTACTAGCGCTCAAATGCTGGTACAGTCACCAACACCAACTAACCCCCCTAACTCAGAACAAAGAAATGGGGATCAACAAGTCATACCAATCACAGGAGTCAAGGTAAATCCCACAGACAAAGGTGTAGAGCTAATTCTAGAGACATCTCTTGGGGAAAAACTACAAATTACAAATCGTAGTCAGGGGAATAACTTTATTGCTGATATTCCCAACGCCCAACTGCGTTTGCCTAGTGGTGAAGCTTTCGTATTTCGTTCAGAAAAACCACTTACGGGAGTGACTGAGATTACAGTCATCAACCAGGATGCAAATACTGTCCGGGTGATGGTGGTAGGTGAGGCAGGACTACCACAAGCTGAGTTGTTTGATGGTGATGAAGGTCTGATTTTTGGAGTGACAACAACTGCTGCAACGGCGACGCAGCCACCGATAACACCACAGCAACCAGTAAATGAGACACCGCAAGAGGAACCAGCAGCGCAACCAGATGAGCCGATTGAATTGGTGGTGACAGGGGAGCAAGATGGGTATCGCGTACCTGATTCTTCAACTGCGACAAGAACCGATACACCCTTGCGTGACATTCCTCAATCGATTCAGATAGTACCACAACAAGTGTTGCGCGACCAACAGGTTACTCGCTTAGATGATGCACTCAGAAACGTTGCGGGTGTAACTCAAGAATTTACCAGTGGCCCAGGTGTTTTCTATAGACTTCGCGGATTTGCTCTAGCGGATAATAATTTGCTTAGGAATGGTTTACCCGATCCTGGGGTTGGAGATACGGTTGAACTTGCCAATGTTGAGCGAGTCGAGGTACTCAGAGGGCCAGCATCCGTACTATTTGGCTTGGGTAGTCCGGGAGGAAGCATCAACATCGTCACTAAACCTCCTTTAAGTGAGCCTTTTTACGCTGTTGATGCAACCGTTGGCAGCTATAGCTTCTACAGAGGTGCGATCGATCTTTCTGGGCCGTTAAATGATTCAAAAAGCGTATTGTATCGGCTCAATACAGCTTATAGAAATTCAGGCAGTTTTATCGATTTCTACAGTAGTGAAAACTTCAATATATCACCTACGATCGATGTGGCGATTGGCGAAAGAACTAAGCTGACTTTAAGCGCAGACTACATTGAGACTAGAAATTCTGGCACAGAATTTGGTGTACCGACTGTTGGCACTATATTTCCGAACCCTTACGGTAAAATCCCCCGTAATCGCAACCTTACTGAACCGACCGATGAAATAAACGGATCGACTACAAGGATTGGATATCAGCTAGAACATAAATTTAGCGACAATTGGTCTTTGAACAATGCTTTTCGGTATGGTTTTAACAGTTACTATGCCGCACAAACGAGACCTGGAAGTTTAGATGCAAACAACCAAACTATTAGCCGTTCTTTCTCAATATTTGACCAATATTTCACGAATTATATTCTGACAACAAATGTTGTAGGTAAGTTTTCCACAGGTTCAATTCGGCATCAGCTTCTATTTGGAGTCGATCTGAATCATTATATAAACGCAACACCAAGATATGCATTTGCTGATGCTGCATCCATCAACATATTTAACCCTATTTACGGTCAACCAAGAGGTGAGTTTACTTTTGAAACTAGCAATAAAGCAACAACAGATTCTTTAGGAATTTATCTTCAAGATCAAATCGCCATAACAGAAAATTTGAAGGTGCTGTTGGGTGCGCGGTTTGATGGTTTTAAGCAATACTCTGAAGATTTTCCTACTAATACAGAAAGTAGCCAGTCAGATAGCGCCTTGAATCCTCGGTTTGGAATTGTTTATCAACCCATAAGAGCTATTTCACTGTATGCCAGCTATATCAGTTCATTTACTCCAGCAAGAGGCACATATCTTTTTGGCGCTAGTTTGGCGACAGGTTTTGACCCAGAACGGGGTAGGCAGTATGAGGTTGGTGTAAAGGCAGATTTAAACGACCGACTTTCGGCAACGCTTGCTTTCTATGATTTGACGCGTACCAATGTCTTGGTAACTGACCCGAATAATCAAGATTTTCAAATCCAAACAGGTGAGCAGAACAGCCGAGGGATTGAACTGAGTCTGACGGGCGAAATTTTGCCAGGATGGAATATTCTTGCAGGCTATGCTTATACTGATGCCCGTATTACCGAGGATGCTACTATTCCAGTTGGAAGTCGTTTGCCCAATACCGCAGACCATGCTTTCAACGTATGGACAACCTACGAAATTCAAAAAGGTGATTTACAAGGGTTAGGATTTGGTTTAGGTTTATTTTTTGTGGGCGATCGCGCTGGAGATTTGCCAAATACTTATGAAGTACCGAGTTATGTTCGGACTGATGCAGCTGTTTTCTACAACAGAGATAGATTTAGAGTCGGACTCAATTTCAAAAACTTATTTGACGTAGAGTATTTTGAAAATACGTATTTTGGCAGTCGTGTTGGTTATGGACAGCCTTTTACAGTCCAAGGAACCATTTCGTGGCAGCTTTAATAATTAAGACTTAAGACAATCATGCGACATTTTTCCTATTGGCTAATATTGGGCATCTTAGGATTTACTCTAGTTACAGCTTGCAGCGATCGCGCACTTCACAATACATCCTCATTACCTAAACAACCAACCGCAGAATGTCGTATGGTTAAACACACGATGGGGGAAACCTGTGTTCCTATTAACCCCCAGCGTGTTGTTACCTTATCTTCATGTACTTTAGGCAATGTCCTAGCACTTGGGGTTAAACCTATCGGGACAACTAACGAAGTTTACGTAGAAGGAAACTCTCTAACATCTATGAATGGCGATCCAAAGGGAATAAAATTACTTGGACTTTCTCAACCCAATTTAGAAGCAACATTACTACTCAAACCAGATTTAATTATTGGTGTAGATTGGTTTAAGCCAATATATCCTTTACTATCTAAAATTGCCCCTACAGTATTAGGCGAAATTGATTACATCAACTGGCAAAAACATTTCAGTTTTGTTGCACAATCACTGGGAAAACAAGAAGTTGAGAAAGAACTTTGGGAACGCTACTATCAGCGAATAAAAAAGCTAAAACAAGCATTAGGAAGTCGCTATCAAGGTAAAAAAATATCATTCGTAACTCTTGGGCACAATCAAATATATATTGATGCAAAAAATTCCTTTGCTGGTTCAATTCTTAACGATGTTCTTTTGCAGCGTCCAGCTTCACAAAATAGGGATTCAGTTTATGGATCGTTTCCTATTTCATTAGAGGAATTAAATAAAGCAGATGGCGATATTTTATTTGTGACAACTTATTCAAGTGGTGGCAATCAATTTCTTGAAGATAAACAACAAGAGCCACTTTGGAAAACCCTTAAGGCTGTTCAAGAGAATCATGTTTATTATGTTGATTTTATGTCATGGGCGGCGACAAATATGCTTGGAACTGATGTAGTAATTGATGACCTTTATAAATACCTTGTCAATACATTCTAAATGATGACTAAACATCCCCTATTCATCTATAAAGGATATATTTTTATTCCTGAATAAGAACTATCGAAGATAGACGGTGATATTATATTTATAGGGTTTTATGGAGATGATGAACAAAAACTTTTTAAAAAACTCCAGCAAAAACTATTATAGAAAGCGCTGAAAGCCACCTCAATCTAAAATCCGAAATCTAAAATCTAAAATTGGCACGGTCAAATTTGCTTGCAGCCAATGCAGTAATCGATGACCTCTATAAATACCTTGTTAACACCCCTTAAATTAAATGACTAAACACACGTTATTCGTCTGCAAATCTTGTCATCGCTCATCTGAAGAACGACCAGAAAAAGCCCCTTTCGATGGTGATATTTTACTTGACCAACTAAACACTTTATGCGCCCAACAATTTCATGCTAATGAACTTAAAATTCAGCCCGTTGGATGTTTATGGGCTTGCAATAAAGGCTGCGTTGTATCTGTATCGAGCCACGATAAGCCCACCTATGTTTTTGCTAATCTTCTCCCTGAAGAAAGCCCAGCACCTTTACTAGAATTTATACAACTGTATATCAAGAGCCGTAAAGGAGTTTTAGCTTGGGAACAACTTCCCGATCTTTTGCAGTCTGCAAGCATAGCGCAAATTCCGCCTGTCAAATCATAGCTTTAATAAAGTATGTTTGATTTGACAATTCAGGAACATCCTATATTTTATTTTACCCCCAATTGCACGTTCCATAAACCAGCATAAATCCCATTTTTCTCTAACAATTGTTCGTGTGTTCCCGATTCAACTAATTCTCCATATTCCATCACATAAATACAATTAGCATTGCGGATAGTGGAAAGACGATGAGCTATGGCTATTGTGGTTCGATTAACAGTAATTCGTTCCAAAGAACGCTGAATGGCAGCTTCAGTTTCATTATCCACTGCTGAGGTAGCTTCATCTAAAACTAATATAGGCGGGTTTTTCAAAACAGCCCTAGCGATCGCAATTCTTTGGCGTTGTCCACCAGATAATTTTTGACCCCGTTCTCCGACTATTGTCTCATAACCTTGGGGTAGGCTGATAATAAAATCATCAGCTTCGGCAATTTTCGCAGCTTCAATGATTTGTTTATCAGTAGCATCGAAAGTACCATAGGCGATATTTTCAGCAATAGTACCATGAAATAAGAATACGTCTTGACTGACCAAGCCAATACTGCGACGCAAATCACGTAAATTTAATTTTTGAATATTAATATCATCAATAGTAATTGTGCCAGAAGAAATATCATACAATCGCAACAATAATTTAACTAAAGTGCTTTTTCCAGAACCTGTAGAACCAACAATAGCAATAGTTTTACCTGCGGGGATATGTAAAGATAATTTCTTAATTACTGCTTCTCTATCGTGATAAGCAAAAGTAACTTGTTTAAAGTCAATTTTACCTCGAACTCGATCCACAGGTAAGAATCTGTCTCCCGCAGTAATGTTGATGGGAGCATCTAATAAATTCATCACCCGATTAGTAGAAGCCATTGACCTTTGATATTTGTCAAATATTTCTCCTAATGTTACTAAAGGCCATAATAATCGCTGTACTAAAACCAGTAAAACGCTGTAATTTCCGATAGATATTTGACCAGCATAGGCTGCCATACCTCCCCAAAATAATAAAGCTGTGAACCCTGCTAAAACTAGCATTCTGATTAAGGGCACAAATGCGGCAGAAAGTTTAATTGCTTTGGTGTTACTTTTTCTATAGGCTTCGCTATCTCCTGCCAATCTAGCGCTTTCATAAGGTTCAGCAGTGAAACTTTTAATTGTAGTAATACCGCTAATATTATTGGCTAGTCGTGAGTTCAGAAAGCTTACTCTTTCCCGGACTTCAGCGTAACGAGCTTCCAGACGCTTTTGATAACTAAAGGAACCCCAAACAATAAATGGCATTGGTAACATTGCTGCGAAGGTGATGTATGGGGGTAAAATGAAGAATGCACCACCAGTTAAAATGATCAGTGAAGCGATAATATTGATAATTTCATTGGCTCCAAAATTTAAAAAATCTTCTAACTGGTTGATATCATCATTCAAAATTGCCATCAAACCGCCAGTGCTGCTTTCTTCAAAGTAAGCTGAATCTAATTCTTGTACATGATTGTAGGTATCCAAGCGTAAATTATGCTGGATATTTTGGGCTAAATTACGCCAAATTCTGTTATATGCGTACTCAGAAGTAGATTCTAGTATCCAGACAATGATAGTTATAAATGAAAGTAGTGAAAACTGCCAAAATATTTCTTTTACACCCAACTTAGCAAATACAGAATTTTGCTGCTCTACGAGAATATCTACCGCAATACCAATTAACCACGGTGGTGCTAAATCTAAAATTGTATTAATTATAGAACATGCTGTTGCCTGCCAAATTTGTTGTCGATATTGGCTGCCATAGTTGAGCAGGCGTTGTAAAGGATGGGCTGAATTTCTTTGATTTTTAGATACTCTAGGAGATTTTGATGTGATTGTCACGACAGTTTCTTATTTGTAGTTAGATGATTCATGAGAGCGATATTTCTAATAAAAATAGAATCAGGAATTTAAGTACATTTGTTTGTTATTTATTACTTTTCCCTTGCGTCCTATTGGTACACACATTGGCGTTTCCATCACTGGGTCAGGAATAATCCGACACTCCAACCCAAAAACCTCTTGAACCATTTCTTGAGTCATGACTCGCTTTGGTTCCCCAGCAGCAAAAATTCGACCATCTTTGATTGCAACTAAGTAATCAGCATAACGACACGCTTGATTTAAATCATGCAGTACCATAACAATTGTCCGTCTCTGATTTTGGTTCAACTCATACAACAAATCCAAAATTTCTATCTGGTGCGCCAAATCTAAAAAAGTAGTCGGTTCATCTAAAAGTAAAATCTCTGTATCTTGCGCCAACGCCATTGCAATCCAAGCTCTTTGTCGTTGTCCACCAGACAAAGTATCTAATGCTCTATCTGCCAATTCCAACAAATCTGTAATTTCTAGTGCCTGCTGCACGATTTTTTCATCTTTTGTTGACCACTGCTGTAACCAATTTTGATAAGGGTAACGTCCTTGTGCTACTAAATCTTGCACTGTTAACCCTTCTGGTGCTACTGGTGCTTGGGGCAAAATACCTAATTGCTGTGCTACTTCTTTGGTAGAAAGATTGAAAATAGACGTTCCATCAAGATAGACTGTACCGCCACGGGGTTGAAGCAATCTTGCCAGACCTCGTAACAAAGTTGATTTCCCACAACCATTAGCACCAACTAAAGCACTAATTTGTCCGGCAGGGATTGCCAAATTTAGGTCACGGATAATCAGCGCCCCATCATAAGCTAAAGACAGACTTTTAGTTGAGAGTCCTTTCATAGGTCATATTTACCAGCTTTATTTTTTGCGATTACGAATTAATAAATAAAGAAAATAAGGAGCGCCAATAGCAGCAGTTACAATCCCACAAGGAAGTTCGATAGGTGCAAATAGTGTTCTTCCTAGCAAGTCTGCCATCACAACAATCACTCCCCCCAAGAGTGCGGAAGTAGGAATCAAGCCTTCATGGGTTGCACCTACCAACTGTCGTCCTAAATGGGGTGCGATTAAACCGATAAAACCAATATTTCCGGCGGTGGCGACTCCTGCACCTGCTAAGGCTACACCTACCAGCACGAGTAAACCACGTTGCCATTCCACTTGAGTACCTAAACTTTTGGCAACATCATCTCCTAAGTTAAGAGCGTTCAAATGCCTTGCTAGTGTTAAAGCCATTGGCACAAAAATAATCAACCAAGGTAACAAAGAAAAGACTTGCTCCCAAGTCCGGCCGTAGACGCTTCCAGCTAACCAAACCAAAGCATTGCTAACATCAGAAATTTCTCCAAAGGTAATCATCAAGCTGGTTATGGCACTGGCGATCGCAGACAAGCCAACACCCATTAAAATTAGTAAAATCGGAGAACTACCGTTATTCCAAGCCAGCGAGTAAATTAAAATCGCCATCAGCAATGCACCAGCAAAGGCTGATAGAGTTAAGGTATAAATCGGTGCTGATGGGAATAGTACAAGTACTGTAACTGCCGCCAAGCTCGCCCCAGCATTGATGCCGATAATACCTGGGTCAGCCAATGGATTGCGTGTCAATCCTTGAAAGATCGTGCCAGAAATTGCCAGCGCCACTCCCACCATAAAAGCTACAAGGGTGCGGGGTAAACGCAGATTCTGAATCACGAATCGATGGTCTGGGTTTCCTGTATCTAAACCCAATATAGTTTTCACGATATCCAAAGGCGAGATTGGATATTCACCCCGCCCTATATTCATCACCATCGCCACTACAATTGCTACTGCCAAACATAACAGTATGACTGGTACACGTCGGTCGGTGCGGAAAGATATCGCTTGGGAACGAATGACTAGCCAATCAAAACTCATTTTTTCACCTTTGACTTAGCTAGGTAGACAAAAAAAGGAGCGCCAACTATTGCTGTCATTACACCTACAGGTAACTCCTGTGGTTTAAACAATATACGGGCGGCAATATCTGCAACCAACAGTAAAATAGCACCCAAAACTGCACAATAAGGTAATATCCAACGATAATCGGCTTTAATGTAAAATCTCACTATATGGGGAACGACTAAACCAATGAAGCCGATTGGCCCTGCAAGGGCAACGGAACTTCCTGCTAGTAAAACTACGCTGATAGCGGTAAATATTTTGATCAAAGCTGTCTGTTGGCCCAAGCCTTTAGCGACATCTTCACCTAAACTCATAGTGGTAATTTGTCTGCCGAGGGTAAAAGCTAATACTAATCCCATACCGACGAAAGGCAGTAGTTGTAAGAATAAATTAAAATCTCGACCAGATAATGAACCTGCTAACCAAAATCTCACTTGTTCGAGTGTTTGTTGACTGACAATGAGGATACCAGTGGTGAAGGAAGAAATTAGAGCAGTTAACGCCGCTCCCGCTACCGTCAAATTCAGTGGGGTGGCTCCTCCCCGTCCCAGAGAACCAAGGATGTAAACTAACACTGCCGTTAATCCTGCACCCAAAAAGGCTGCAAGAGCGTAAATACTTGGGGATGAACTGCCAAAAACAAAAGTTGACACAACGACAAAGAGTGCGGCTCCTGACTCAATACCTAAAATACCTGGGTCTGCTAAGGGGTTTCGCGTCAAACCCTGCATCAATGCTCCCGATACAGCAAGGGCTGAACCTACAACAATAGCAATTAGCGATCGCGGTAATCTCACGGTCTGAATAACTAAGCGATCGTAGGAACCATCAGAGGCTATAAAAGATGTCAAAATTTTGTCTAAAGGTATTTCTGCTGCACCTAGCGTCACACTGTACACCAAGCAAATTAGCAGCATACATAGCCCTAAAACCAGACCAAATAAGGCTGATATTTGTGACTGCTTCAATCGTTTAGGTGACACTGTGGTCGCTTTTATCATGATCCTGCCGTAATTTGAAAATATGACGCTCTGCTGGCTAGTTGTTTTTTCAATAGATAATATCAATATTTAACAGTATTTTAATCATCGAATTGATAATCTTTCTTGATAAATATATAGATTACATGATTGTGTAGCCTTTTAGCCATTTTTTAAACGGAATAAAGGATACCATGATAATTTGATATTATTTCTCAATAAAGTGGTATTGTTAGATCGACTTAAATCTGCTATAACTCTCTTTATCTAGTTCAACTTCTCGATAGCCAGAGTAGTCAAACATACGTTGGATGACTTTTCAAACATGCTCTAAGCTCGACTTTATCCATTTTTGGCTACGGGTCATCACAAATGTAGGCGAT